>JBLHNG010000414.1:0-7767 GCA_047621685.1 Myxococcota bacterium
CGATACCGGATGCGCAGCTGCTTCTCGTAGGGCTCGATGTGAATGTCCGAGGCATTCTTTCGGATGGCATCGAGCAGGATGAGGTTCACCAGCTTGACGACCGGAGCCTCACCAGCGGACTTCTCCAGATCGAGGACGTTGATGTCCTCGTCGATGTCCTCGGCGAACTCAAGATCCTCGTCATCCTCACCGCCGAAGTCCATCATCACTTCGTCAAAGCTGACTTCCGAGGTGTAGCACTTCTCGATGGTCTCCGCGATGGCCTGCTCGGAGGCGACGACGACCTCGATCGAGAGCTTGGTGATGAACTTGATGTCATCGATGGCGTAGATGTTCGACGGATCCGCCATCGCAACGATCAGCGTGCTGCCGGTCTTGTTGATCGGAACCACCTGGTGTCGGGTCACGACCTCCTTGGGGATGATCTTGAGGACCTCCGGGTCGACCTCGAACTCCGCGAGGTTGATCGACGGCACACCGTACTGAGACGAGAGGAACGCGGTGAGTTCGTTCTCTTCGATGTATCCCAGGCGGGTCAGCTCATGTCCGAGGCGACCACCGGTGTTGCGCTGGGCATCCACCGCGCGCTTGAGCTGGAGGGGGGTAATGAGCTGCTCTTTGACCAGAAGCTCGCCCAGACGGCTGGTGTCACGCGCCATGATTCCTCTCAAATGGTGGGGGAGGGCTGGAGCGGAATCCTACAGCATCCGTCTACAGTCGTGGGGAAAAGCCCCAGCACTCAGCCCGACGACGAGAGGATCGAAGCCACCCACTGCCCACCGTCGCCGCTGCTGGAGGCGGCGAGGAGATCTGCGGCATCCGGGGCACCGTGCCGAGCGAGGCTCCTGCTGACGGTGTCTTCCCACGACCAGCCGGGGCTCCCCTCAGGAATGCTCCGACGCTCCGGCCAGCTTCCGCCGCGAGTGGTGAACAACTTGACCTCGGTGTCGCAGCTGAACTGCAGCTCTTCGAGGCGGGCGGTGCCGAGATCGCCGGTGCTGTATCGGATCCGCTCCAGGAGCTGATCGGGTCGGGCCTTCAGCAGCGCAAGGGCACCGCCGGAGGCAGACGGGAGCGGACCGTAGAAGCGGCGTGCCTTTGCGATCACACCGCGAAGTTCATCAATGGTGAGTCCGACAAACAGCGGGGCGGCAACCTCAATCAGACCGGTCAGCCACTGTGCAGTGCGAGCCGGATCGTAGGTCACCGAGACCCGCCCAGCGACATCTCCGATGCGCTCGCGGTTGTCTGTCAGCCAGTCATCGGTCAGCTGCTCTGAGGTCAGCTCGCTGGAGACCACCATCACCCCGATGGCGTGCCGGATAGACTGAGGAACGGTGGAGGGGCGCAGGGACCAGGGGCGGCGGGACATTGCGGTCGTCAGCGAGGTCGTGCGGATCTCAATGCGGTCGACCTGATCCCAGCGCAGCCGCTTGTCGGCAGCCTTGATGTGGCGCCTGAGGATTTCCTGGGTGGCCTGGACAGGAACCTGAGCGTGGAGCGCGAGGGGATCAAGCTTGAACGCGAGGGTCTCGCTCAGCCATGCCTGCCCCAGCCCGGTGAATGCCGCCCGAAGGGGCAGCCAGCACTGCTCAGAGAGGGGGCCCGCCGGATCATCGAGCAGACTGAGATCGCCCCGGACACCGGCTCTTGCGAGGTTGGCCGCTTCGAGGCCGGCACGGGCAGCGTGACCGAACCGGAGGGCATCCGCAGGCACACCGCGGGGCTCTGTCGGGAGACCACAGGCGCTGATGGCCAGGGCAATGGCGTGGCTGGTCTGCTCAGCGCTCATCGACAGCATCCGGGCCGCAGCGACCGCAGCGGAGGCGGAGGTGACCATCGGACTTGCCGCGCCGAGTCCCGGGCCGAGCAGGGCCGCAGCCCCGATGCGTCCGCCGATCTCATTGGCCATGGCGACCGCGGTGAGCAGCTCCCCGATGGTTCGCCCCTCACTGAGCGCCCAGGCAACCGGCACCGCTCCCACGCCGGTCTGACCGCCGAGCAGGATGTCGTCCTGTTCGAGCCAGCCACCGAGGGTCGCGTTGCGACGAACCGATGCCACCGGATCGTCGCCCGACAGTGCTCTCGCCAGGGGGCGGTCAGACACTGTGCGCACGGCACCGGCGAGGTTGAGGTGCTGGAGCCGGACCCGCTGGAGAACCGATGGCGGGAGCTGCTCTGGGATAAATTCGGCGGAGAACCGCCCGAGTTTCTGAATGATGCTCGACATCAGTAGTACATGCTCCCCTGTACGCCCGCGGCCCAGAGCCGACCGCCAACGGGGATTCCCCCTTCGCTGACCGGGGCTCCCGGGCTGTATTTATCGGAGTAGACCACAGGAATGTTTCCAGCAGCCAGTGCGTGGTGCTGGAAGAAGGCGTCCCAGACAACCGGACCCTCCATCAGCCCGAACGGCGAACCGTGCTCCAGGCCGATCCCGCCGGTGAACACCATGCGATCAGTGTCCAGCAGCGCCACGTCGGTGCCCATCTCAATCAGCGGGGTCGGCTCGAACGACCACCCCGCGCGAAGCACCGGTCGCATGGTGCCAAAGTCTGCCACCCCGAGGATCTCGCCGACCTGAAGATCCGGCAGGCGGACCTCGATACCGGTCCGACTGCTCCAGGTCGGGATGAGGACCAGGTCGTAGGCATTGCCGTCGTTGAGGGTCAGGGCATCCTCACCGATGAGCTGACCGGAGACCGAGCCCTGAATGACCTGGGCAATGTTCAGTTGCATCTCGTCCCACGCGGTGCGGCGCAGATCGCCATAGACGCGCAGGGTGTCCCGCCACCGCCAGGCAGCCCCGAGAGAGAGGCGGGAGGGCACATAGTGGTCGAACATCAGCAGCTCGAACGGGGCGAGCAGGGTGATCGTGGTGGCCTCGAAGTCTCCGACATCCTCGATCGAGGCGTTGATCTGCAGGTCGATGTCGACATCCACCGGGAGGCCAGTGGTGCCCCGCCAGGTCCCGCCCAGCGACAGCCCATCCAGGGGCTCGATCAGCTGCCCGACGTCCCAGATGAACGCGATGATGGGTGCGAGGTTCGGCTCGACGTTGAGGCTCATCTCGTGGATGTCCAGCGTCATGTCCCCGACCAGCTCACCCAGCTCCTCGTCGCCCTCTTGCGCACCGGTGACCGACGCGGAGAGAGTCCCTCGCATCGAGAACCGGGCCTGGGCGATGATCTCAACCGCACCACCCACGGACAGGCCCGGGAACATCTCCCATCCCCCGCCGACAGCGGCCTCAAAGCGATGCATCCGACTGCGGTACATGAACCACGTCGGGATCTGGGCGTCGAAGGTGCTGATGTCCATCAGACGATCGACTGGCATGAACGCCGCGATGCCGAGCCCGAGCCGATCGCCGATGTTCCGGCCGAGGCCAATCATCAGCCCATCGGCGCGGCCATACTGCGACGGCGGGTAGAGCGGCTCATCGGCGTCATTGATGAAGCCGTCCTGGTTGGTGTCCCAGCGAACACCGGGCAGCTCAGTGAGGTCGTGCCGCAGCAGCGCATAGCCAGCGATGGCCTCACTCGACTCGAGCTGCTGGAGACTGGCGGGGTTGTTGAACATCCCGCCGACACCATCTGAGAGCGCCACGCCGCCGAGTCCGCGCCCCATGGCCGCGGCTCCAAATCCATAGACATCCACCGGTCCGGCTTCGCAGGGCAGTGCCCAGAGCAGCCAGTGGAGGCTCATGCGTAGCCGATCTCGGGAACCGGGGTCAGGGCGAGCTGACCGACGATCTTACTCAGCTCCTCTGCGGGTCGACCGGGCAGGGCCTCCGCCATGCAGGCGAACCGGCCGGAGAGGTAGGCGGTCGCCATGCCGGTGCCCTTGAACGGTCCGAGGGCACGGCCTGGGATCGCCTGGCGGCCGTGGGTGAGGAACTTGTCGGTGAAGTTGCCCCACTCCTTGCTCGGGAAGCGGTGCGGAGAGAAGTAGTAGAACTTCTCCAGGGGGCAGTCCGGGTGGGAAGCGACTCCGACCGTCTCTGGGAGATCCGCCGGGTAGGCCCGCTCGCCCTTGGGGTGTGCCGCGGCAAGGACGACCGTTCCGGCCTCCACTGCCATCCCGCAGCAGTCCCGAAGCAGCAGGGCCTTGCCCATGTTGGGGGTGCCCAGCGACAGGTTGATGATGTGCGAGCCGTGGCGGTAGGCGGTCTCAATGCCCGCTGCCATGAGGTCCGCGCTGGTCCTCAGACGCTCGTCCATGATCTTGACGGCGACGAGCTTGACGTCGGGCGCCAAGGTGACGATCGCCGCCGCGATGTCCGTACCGTGACCGTTGTGGTCATGGTAATCGGGACTGAGGATCGCGTGCCCGGTCGCGTTGAGGGTGATGTTCCAGCCCTCGATCTCGACGCCCTGCAAGCGGGGGTCGGAGCGGTCAATGCCGCTGTCGATGACAGCAACGGCGACGCCCTTGCCGGTGTATTCCTTGCCTCGATACCGCATAGTCCACCATCTATAAGTGACGAATGCCCCGTCCTCAATAGCACCAGGATTGCGCCTTGCGGGTGACATCGAACGCCTGCAGGAGGTTATCGTAGCGTCGAGTCCGGGGCCAATCAGTACATGCAGCCGACAACAACTCAAGATGCACAACCCAGCCAGGCTGTGGAGAGCACACTTCCGACGGCGCTCTCTCTGGCGCGCGCGCTGGCTGAGCGGGGCGACGAGGTTGAGCTTCAGGGAACGGTCATCCACCGGGATCGCGCGCTGACCCTGGCGGCCTGTGCCGCAGTCGCCGCGGTGGTCACCATGCTCGGCCAGCTCACACCCCTGCCCGCTGCGGTGCTGCTGCTGGCCATCCTGCTGTCCCTCGTTGCGGATCTCGACGGCGGATCCGGCTGGCTGCGACGCCTTGTGGTGCTCAAGGACATCGGGCACAACGTCCTCCTCTGGCGCGCGCCGCGGCTGCCGACCCGGAGCAACCCGCCCGCCGAGAATGAGCCCACCCGGCTCGCCCAGGGTGCGATCGCCCATCGCCCGGCGCTGCTGATCTGTGTGCCCGCAGACGGCACCCCTGCCAAAACAGGTCTGCGGCCGGCTCAGCTCGCCGTGATCGTCGCGACCCTGCTCTCCACCATCGGTGTGGGGCTCTGGCCGACCCTGGCGACCATCGGAGCCGGGAGCCTCGCGCTGCTCAGCGCGGTGCTGATCATCCGGCACATCCAGTCCCCCCCACAGCTCCTCCCCTCCCCGGCCATCTCCGCCACGGTCAACCTCCTCGATGCCCTCCGCGTCAGCCCACCGGCGAACCTCTCCCTGGCAGTGGCGTTTGTCGAGGGAGCCGACGGGCACGCCGACGGGATGGAGATCCTCCTGGCGAACTTCGCGCCCGTCCTGCCCCAAGCACTCACCCGGGTGCTCACCCTCGTCCCAGACGACGTCCCGCTCAGCATCCAGCACATCGAGGGCGTGATCCAGCGGAGGTCCGCAGACGACCTCATCCTGCGGGCCTCCGAGGGTCTGCCCCGCTGCACCGGCGTCAGCAGCACAGCACGCGCGCTTCGGCTGGGCTGGCGAGGGGCCTCCCTGCGCGGCGACCTCTCCAACACCGCCGCGATCCTCAAGATCATCGACCGCCTCGACCAGGCTGCTGGAGGAGAGCAGTGGTAGTCCTCTTCTGGTCCGCCCTCGCGACAGCCGGCACGCTGTCTGGGGTGGTCGAGGACGAGGAGACGGGCATGGTGCTGAGCGGAGTGACGGTGTACGCCTACGATCTCCGGCTCTCAGCGACCAACACGGTCACCGACTCTGACGGCGCCTTCAGCATCCCCGATCTCAACAGCGGGCCCTACCGGCTGCTGGCCTACCCAGCCACCACCGACAACCACGCCACCCGGATCTACCCCGAGGGCATCGACTACTGCGCCGGGGCGCTGCTCCTCCCCGACGATCCGCCGGTGAACTTCTCCCTGCCCCCTGCTGCCACCCTCACCGGCCGCATCCTCGATCCAGACGGCTTCCCCGCATCGTCCGCAACCGTCACCGCCCGTCACCCCGACCACTTCGCCCGGGCTGCCCTGACCGATGCCGACGGCCGCTTCGAGATCGTGGGCCTCGATGCCGACGACTGGCAGTGTGATGTCGACCTCGACGGTCTGCCGGATCAGCTCCTCGGCGGGGTCTACGACAGCGAGGACGCCCTGACGTTCGCTGTACCCGACCAGACCACCACAGACGCCGGGGAGCACACCCTGCTGCCGGGCATCACTGTGGAGGGCGAGGTCTACGGTCCCGACGAGCCTGCGGTCGAGGGCACCAACGTCATCGTCTACGCCAACAGCCAGATCACCACCGTCAAGACCAACGCAGACGGCCGCTACACCGCCGATGGGCTGCCGACCGGCCCGGTGCTGTCCTGGAGCGAGCCCGCTGGCTTTGCGCTGACCTACTACCCCGACGAAGACCGCCCCACCGCGTTCCTCGAAGCCCCCGATGAGGGCATGGTGCTCGCGGATGTCGACCTGTTCACGCCTGTCGAGTCCACCCTCACCGTCACCCTGCTCGACGCCGAGACCGGTGAGACTGTAGAGGGGCCGTCGATGATGCTCTACAACTCCACCAGCTCGGTCGGAAAGGGCGCGACCACAGGCGAGGGCGGCGTGGGAGAGATCCTCGGACTGCACGGCGGGGACTACAACCTCTACGTCTACGCAGCGGATGAAGGCTTCACCGACGACTTCTACCGAGACGCCGACGGCGCAGAGGCCACCGTGTCCATCCCAGACTCCGACGATGCCACGGTGACCGTCTCCCTCCCCCCCGCAGTCATCCTCTCCGGCACGATCACCGGAGACGACGGGAGACCAGTGTATGGGGCATACGTGCTCGCCCTGTCTGGAGACGAGGCCGAGTCCACCTCGACAGACGCCGAGGGGCGCTACATCCTCGACGGCCTGCCCGCCGGGGACTGGGAGATCCAGGCCAGCTATGCCGGATACTGCGCCGCGGACCCGGGCTGGGCGACCAGCTACTACCCCGGCACCCCCAACGGCGGTGCGGTCGAGGCAATTCCGACCACAGCCGGGGACGACATACCCGAGCTGGACCTCGTCCTGCCCTGCGACAACGACCACGACAGCATGGGCGACGTCTGGGAGCGGACCTGGGGGCTCGACGTCGGGCTCGATGACAGCCTCGAAGACCTCGACGGCGACGGGTACAACAACCTCTACGAGTACCGGGCGGGCACCAACCCGGCAGACGGTGACGACGGCTGCGGCGGGTGTGATCGGGGCAGCGCTGCCGCCTTCCTCCTGCTGCCGCTGCTTGGCCTGCGTCGGCGTCGTTGAGGCACCCGCTCCTCCGCCTGCTGGCTGACCGTGCCGGACAGGTCGCCCTCGGACTCACCCTCGGCGCCTTCGCCCTCGCCCTCGCCCTGTGGGGCGTGCCCCTCTCAGATGCCGCAGCGGCCATCGCCTCGGCGGATCTCTCCTGGCTCCTGGTGGTCGGGGCGATCTTCCTGGTCCAGCAGACCCTGCGGGCATGGCGTCAGGCGATCATCTTGCGCTGTGTGAACCCGGCGCACACCTTCCGGACCAGCCTCTCCGTCCTCTGTGTGAGCTTCTTCCTCATCAACACCCTGCCGGCCCGAATCGGGGAGCTGAGCCGACCGCTGCTGCTCCTGGAGCGAGACGGCACCCCGCTGTCTGCTGGGTTCGCGATGGTCGTCCTCGAGCGTGCCGTCGACCTCCTGGCGACCTTCACCATGCTCGCTCTGGTAGCCTGGCTGGTCGATACACCTGGG
>JBLHNG010000415.1:0-7765 GCA_047621685.1 Myxococcota bacterium
GTCCTTCTGGAGGCGCACGATGTTCTTGGCGAGCAGCTTGTCCTGCATCTCTTCAGACAGCAGCGAGATGCGGTTCTCGCCACGGAGGATGCGGTCGAAGTTGTCTGGTGCGAAGACCTCCTCGCCGCCGGGCAGGCCCAGCGCAGCGCCGGAGCAGACCACCTCGCGCATCGGCAGCATGGTCTCGCCGGATGCGACCGGTGCGGGGGCCGGGAGGGCCTTCGGGGGGCTCGCCTTCGGGGCCCGATCGGCGAACGCCTTGCCGATGGACTCGACCAGTCCCTGGAGTGCGGGGGTGATCTCGCGGACGAAGCCGGCGGCGTCTCCCTGAGCCAGTCCACCACGGACCGCGCCCTCGGTCAGTGCGGAGAGCATGGCGAGGGCCGGTGCGGTCTCCGGGGAGGGGGCGGCAGTCGGGGCCGGGAGCGTGGGGGAGCCGACCTCCAGGTCTGCGAACAGGTCCGCGTTGCCCGGCTGCGCACGAACCGGGACACCCAGCGAGATGAACGCCGCGAGCGCTTCTCGAAACGACGAGACTCCACCGCGCTTGGGGTGGTTGGTGTAGATCGCCCGGTGCTCCTCGCGGCGGAGGATGGTGGTCACGAAGCCGGTGAGGGCGCGCTTGGGACCGCACTCCACGAAGATCCGGGCGCCATCAGCGTACATGCGCTCGACCTGCTTGATCCACTCCACCGGGCTGGCGATCTGCTTCGCGAGGTTGTCGACGATGTCCTCGGAGGTCCGGCCGTTGTAGTAGCTGGCGTCGACGTTGGTGGTGATCGGTCGGCGGGGCGGACGCACATCGAGCCGGGCGAGGACGCGCCCAAACGGTGCGCTGGCCGGTGCGACGATGGCGGTGTGGAAGGCGTGGCTCACCGGGATGGGGTGGACCGAGACGCCGCGTGCCTTAAAGACTGCCATGGCAGCCTCGACCGAGGCGGTCTCTCCGGCGATGACGGTCTGGGTGGGGCAGTTCTTGTTGGCGGCGACGACGTAGCCGTCGATGTCCTTGAGGACCTCGTTGATCTTCTCTTCGCGGGTCGCGATCCCGGCCATCTTGCCCGGATCGTCGATCTTGACGGCGGCCATCTCCCGGCCACGGGCGGACACTGCGATGAGGGCGTCGGGGAACGACATCATGCCAGCGGCGACCGCGGCGGAGTACTCGCCCAGTGAGTGACCGGCGACCATGTCTGGTCGGATCCCGAAGCTGGTCAGCAGCCGCAGGATCGCCACGTCGACAGTGAGGGTGGCGGGCTGGGCGATCTCGGTGGCGCGCAGTGCGGCGAACTGCTCAGACTCAAGCATCGAGTCGTTGCGGCGGATGTAGCTCGACAGCGGGTGGGCAAGCTCATCGGCGAGGACGGCATCGGCCTCGGCGAAGGTCTCTGCGACGATGGGGTATTCCTCCGCGAGGTCGAGGCCCATGCCGATGTACTGGCTGCCCTGTCCGGTGAACAAGAAGGCGATCTTGCCCGGGTAGCGGCCAGACTCCAGGTGGATGCCCCGGGCGCGCAGCACGCCGGGGTTGCGGTTCTTGGAGAGGGTGTCGACCACCCGCTTTGTCTGTGTCTCCAGGGGCTCGGCGTCCGCACCGACCAGGCGCATCGGTGCGCTCACAGAGATCGCTGGCATCGGATCGGCCTGGACGGCGGCGAGGATCCCGGCCGCGTCCTGGGCGCTGGTCCCCCAGACGCCCTCGGGAAGCTCGGAGGTGACCACGACCTCCGGCACGGGATCGCCGCTGTCGTGCTCTTCGAGGACGATGTGGAAGTTGACCCCACCGAAGCCGAACGCGGAGACGCCCGCCCGACGGCGACGCCCGGTCTGCCAGGGCTCGGCGACGTCCTGCACCTTGAGGGGCACGGAGTCGAGGGGCACGTCTACCCGGGCGTTCTTGAAGTTGATCGAGGGCGGGAGGGTGCGGTGGTGGAGCGCGAGGGCGGCCTTGATGATGCTGGCGGCACCTGCGGCGGACTTGAGGTGTCCGATGTTCGACTTCACCGAGCCGATGCGGATCGGATCGGCCTCGGTCCGGGCGCCAGCGCCGATGAATGCGGCGAGGCAGTCGATCTCGACCTTGTCACCGACGACGGTGGAGGTGCCGTGGCACTCGATGAGGTCGACGTCTCTGGGATCAATCCCGGAGCGGGCGTAGGCGCGCTCCAGTGCGAGCTTCTGACCGCGAGGGTTGGGGGCCATGATGCCCTTGCCCCGACCATCTGAGGAGCCGCCGATGCCACGGATGACCGCGTAGATGCGATCGCCGTCTGCTGCTGCCTGGCTCAGCCGCTTGAGCACCAGCACGCCGCAGCCCTCGCCCATGACGAAGCCATCCGCAGCGGCATCGAACGGGGCGGAGTGGTGGGCGGACAGGGCGCCGATCTTGGAGAACTTGGCGTAGGTCGGCACACCCATCGAGCGGTCCACGCCGCCGGTCAGCGCCAGATCGAATTCCCCGGCCAGCAGGCCGCGCACAGCGGTCTGGATGGCGGCCATGGAGCTTGCACAGGCAGCGTCGACGGTGAAATTGGGGCCGGTGAGGTCAAAGGCGTTGGCGATGCGACCGGCGATGACGTTTGCCAGCTCGCCGGGCATGGAGTCCTCATTGATCGGCGGCAGGCCTTCGACCGCGCCCTTCTGGAAGCTGGCGAGGATGGCGGCCTGCTGGATGGCGGGCAGCGCGGCGAACTCCGGGGAGGCCTTCAGCGCCGCAACGATCGCCGGAAGCCGGGCACGGACCGCGTAGTCGTCGGTGAACTCGCCGCCCATGGAATTGCCGAGGATGACCGCCACCCGACCGCGGTCATAGTCGCGATCGTCGCCATAGCCAGCGTCGTCGAGGGCATCAGCGACGCTCTCCAGAGCGATCTGCTGGACGGGGTCGACCATCTTCGCCACCATGGGCGGGATGCGGAACCGGCGGGAGTTGAACGTGAAGCCGCGGAGGAAGCCGCCGATCTTGCAGTAGGTCCGGTCGGGGATGCTGCGGTCTTCCGACCAGAACAGCTCTGGCTCCCAGCGATCGTGGGGAACCTCGGTGATCGCGGAGCGACCGGCGAGGATGTTGGCCCAGAAAGTGTCGATGTTGTCGGCGTCGGGCATCCGGCAGCCCATGCCGATGATCGCCACAGCGTCTTCGATCGGGGCGGACGCAGCAGGGGACGCGGCGGGCGCGGCAGTCGATGGCTGAGCCGACGGCTGAGCCGACGGCTGAGCCTCTGCCGGGGAGATCGCCTCCTGGTAGCGGGCAATCAGCTCCTCGATGGAGGGGCACAGCGCGGCCAGTCGTCGGCCCAGGGCCACGGCGGCGCCTGCCGGGAAGGCCACGGCGTCCGGGTCGTCGGCGCTCAGCCAGCCCTGGGCGGTCTCCCAGAAGTCGTCTCCAGACAGCAGGGTGCGGAGGACGGGGGAGAGGGCAGCGGCCTGGACGCGGAAGCCGGCGATGCGGTGGTCGGTGCCTGGTCCGGCGCGCTCGATGCGGGTGGCGAGCCGGGGGGGCAGGTCCATCGCTGGCTGGGCGAGCAGGACATCGGAGAGCACGACACCGACCGCACCTGCGGCCAATGCAGCGGCGGCACCCTCGGGGGAGCAGCCGCCCTCAAGGATCACCGGGGTGCCCTCGGGCAGTGCCGCAAGCAGCGCCATGCCGGGACGGGCGGCACAGGGACCACCAGCCTCCGCACCACGCAGCAGCAGGCCCTCGAAGCCCTCTGGAAGTGCGCTGGTGGTGGTGACCTCCAGCCACGTCGGGCGACCCTTCACCGGGCTGGTGTGCTCACCAGCCAGGATCACCGGACCGGTCCCCGGGACCGATCGTCTCGTCCGGGTACGCACCCAGGCACCGGCTGGGATCGCTACACGCGCAGAGCTGGTGATGTCGATGATGGGGGTGGCGCCGGCGGCGAGGATGGCCTCTGAGAGGTGCGCTCGCTCGGCAGGGATCAGGCAAAGCAGGCTGTCTGAGAGCATGCAGTGAACTCCGCATCTGTGAGAGTCGCCCGTAACCCGCCCGTCCAACCGCGCCTGTAATCCCAGCACCAGCCGGTGCCCCTCTTCACTGAGGGAGCCTGTGTGATGACCACCAACCGCTGTACTCTCTGGAGCGTGATGTGGATGATCCTGGCCTGTGGCGTCGAGCGTGACGCGGATCTCCTCCTCAGACTGGTGTCTCTGGAGACGCCCTCGGCGTCGATCCACCTCGCGCAGTGCCGGCAGCTTCGCAGCGAGACCCTGCGGGGAGAGTGCCAGCTGGTCATCGCTCAGCGTGCCGCCGAGGCGTCTGGAGCGCCCCCCGAGCAGCACTGCAGCCAGATCGACGACGCCACCTGGCAGTCTGAGTGCTGGTTTGTGGCTGCTGAGGCCCACAGTGAGTCTGACCCGGCCCTCGCCGCGGTGCTCTGCACCCGCTCCGGTCCGTTCGCCGATCACTGCTCTCAGCACCTCTGGCAGCAGTCCATTCGGCGGCTGACCTGGAAGCGCGGCAGCGACGCCTTCGCCTCCGAGCTGCCCGACGCGAAACGCATCTTCGACGCCTGGGCGCCCCACCTCGCGGCGGACTTCGACTTCGAGGCCCGGCTGTGGCGGCGGTTCTACGAGGGCGGCTTCGAGCGCTCTGGAAAGATCGAGCTGTCGAAGTGCACCGCGCTGCCGCAGGCCGACGAGGCGCGCTGCCGGACTGCGGGGGCCTCACTGTATGGTCGCCGAATTCAGGAGATTCGCCACATCACCCGGGCGATGGCCGAGCTGTGCCGCATCCCCGAGCCCACCTCCGCCGCCGCCTCCGCCACCGGAGTCCCGGAGCTGGTGGTCGAGCCCGCCATCGAGCTGGATGCGGTAGTGGTCAGGGCGCTCGCTGAGGTCTGCGATGCGGAGGGAAACCCGGTCCCGTCGGACCGTCGGGTGATGTCGCCAGACGGGCGGTGAGACCGTGATCTGCCCCACTCACCGAAAGAACATCCAGAGGTCGTAGGCGGTCGTGGAGTGGTAGCGGTAGGTGGTCTCCAGCGAGTCGACGCCCAGCGAGCTCGAGTTGTCATAGCCAGCTCCAAACGCCGTCTCCGCCCAGCCAGTGTCATCGTCGAGGTAGAAGCTGTAGACCCCGCTGTAGCTGTCGTACCAGAAGCAGTCGCAGCCCGGGTCGGAGTTGTTGTTCTCGTCGCAGACGTAGGGATCGTCGGTCATGTCGCCGTCCTGGGCGACCGGAGTCCAGTCGTCTCCACAGGCCACTGAGGAGGAGCTGCTGGTGGTGGTCTGGGTGGTGAACGCGGCGAGGGCGTTGTCGGCGGTGTCGGTGCCGTCGAACTCCCAGACCGCCCAGCTTCCAGACTGGTTGGTGACCATCAGCTCGTCGGGACTGGAGATGGGGATGCTGCCGAAGCAGGCGGTGTCCGTCGATGGATCGCAGGTGGAGAGGTCCTCGCCGAGCATGTCGGTGAGGCCAGTCATCCCGGCGCCGGCTTCGTACCACCACCACATCGTCCAGCCGCCACCATCCAGCGTCATGTCGCAGTAGACGTCAAACGCATCGGCGCCGCCCTCTCCGTCGAGGTCGATGGTGTAGATCCCGTCGGTGCTGGTGGAGTCCGCCGACAGGACCGCCGCGCAGTCCTCGCACTGCTCCAGGCTGAGGTCGCCGTCGCAGTCGTTGTCGACATCGTCGCAGACCTCCTCTGCGCCGGGGTTGGTCGCCGCGTCGTCGTCGTCGCAGTCGGTGGCATCCGTCACGGTGCCCGTGGGGGCCTCGCAGTCGTCGGTGGCGTCGTCGGTGTCGCCGTAGCCGTCACCATCGGCGTCGGCGTAGAAGGTGGTGGTGACTCCCTCATCGACGGTGCCATCGCAGTCGTTGTCGTCGCCGTCGCAGATCTCGGTGGCGTCGGGGTTGCTGGTGGACTCGGAGTCGTCGCAGTCCGTTGAGTCAGAGACGTAGCCGGAGGGCGCGGAGCACTCGATGGTGGAGAAGCTGCCGCCGAAGCCGTCGCCGTCGTAGTCGAGGTAGTACGTCGCGGTCAGCCCCTCGTCGGTGTCGCCGTCGCAGTCGTTGTCGATCTCATCGCAGACCTCAGACTCGCCGGGGTTGGATGCGGCCTCGCCGTCGTCGCAGTCATCAGAGTTGTCGGCGTAGCCAGTGGGCTGGTCGCAGGCGGTGGTGCTGACGGCGGTGCCGTATCCGTCGCCGTCAGAGTCGGCGTAGTACGTCGTGAGATCGGTGGCGTCGGTGTCGATGTCGCCGTCGCAGTCGTTGTCCACACCGTCGCAGACCTCCTCGGCGTCGGGGTTGACCGCCGAGTCTGCATCGTCGCAGTCGGTGGCATCCGTGACGGTGGCTGAGGGAGCTGAGCAGTCGATGGTGGTGTCGGAGACGTCTCCGAAGCCGTCGCCGTCGTCGTCGGCGTAGAAGGTGGTCTGATCGATGGCGTCGGAGTCTGCATCGCCGTCGCAGTCGTTGTCGAGGTCGTCACAGACCTCGGTGGCGTTGGGAGAGATCGCGCCGTCGGCGTCGTCGCAGTCGCCGGGATCGGCGGCATAGCCGGTGGGCAGGTCGCAGGCGGACGTGGTCACATCGGCGATGCCGAAGCCGTCGCTGTCGGTGTCCTGGTAGTACGTCGTGGTGACGTCCTCGTCGGTGGAGCCGTCGCAGTCGTTGTCGACGGTGTCGCACACCTCCGTCCCGCCGGGAAACGCGCTGTCCTCGGTGTCGTCACAGTCGGTGTCATCGGTGACGTAGCCGGGCGGCGGATCGCAGGTCTCGTAGGCCGAGTCAGCATCGCCAAACCCGTCACCATCGGCGTCGGCGAACCACGCATAGCGCACGTCCTCGTCGATGGTGCCGTCGCAGTCGTTGTCCTCGTCGTCGCACTGCTCAGAAGCGCCGGGGTAGCTCTCGCTGCTGGTGTCGTCGCAGTCGGTGCCGGTCGCGACGTAGCCGGAGGGCACCTCGCAGGCCTCGGTGGTGCTGCCCGCGTCGCCAAAGCCGTCACCGTCATCGTCGGCGTAGAACGTGGACGTCACACCTTCATCGACCGTGCCGTCGCAGTTGTTGTCGACTCCATCGCAGATCTCCTCCGCGCCGGGATTGACCACCGAGTTGGCGTCGTCACAGTCCTCAGACTCGTCGTAGCCGTCCGCGTCGGCGTCGACGCTGGCGTCACCGGTCTCGGTGACGCCGCCGGTGTCGATGACCTCCACGTCTTTGCTGCGGCAGGCGGTCAGCAGGATGAGTGCTGGGAAGATGATTGTGCGCATGGGAAATCTCCTTGGCGGACAATAGACTATTGCGACGGCCTTTTTGGGGTATCCAGCGCCCACGGTGGTCGGTAGTCGAGGGAGAGCAGCTCGCCGGGGAAGCTCGCCTGGAGCGTCGGGGTGAGGGACTTGACGCGCTGGTAGTCCATGTAGACCCGCCGGAGATTTGGGAGCTTCGTCAGGACGGAGAGCGCCTCGCGGGACAGGCGGCTGCAGTGGCCGATGGCGACCTCCTGGAGCGCGGGGAGCGTGGAGAGCACGGAGAGGTCGCTCAGGGTGCTGTTTAGGACCGCCAGCCGGGTGATCGTCTCTGAGCCGGCGAGTGTCGAGAGGTCACCGACCTCGCCGAGCAGCAGGGTGTGCAGCGCCGGGTTTGCGGCCAGCGGGGCGAAGGTCTCGACGTGATGGCAGCCTTCGAGCTGGCTTCGGTCATGCTTCCGGACACGACCCTCTTGAGATCCGTCCAGAGGACTCGCGCCCGGAAAAGATGGGGTCGTCCCAAAGGGACGAGGGAGTGGGG
>JBLHNG010000416.1:0-7756 GCA_047621685.1 Myxococcota bacterium
CCGGCCGGGTGCTGATGAACGGCAACGCCGAGACTCCGTCTCGCTTCTGTGCGCTGGGCTCACAGGCCGCCGGGCCATCCCGTCACCGGGATCCGCGTCTTCGGTCGGCGGATCGGGTGCTGATCGTGACGGCGTCCTGGGGACCTGGGGAGCTGAACGACCAGCCACTGCGCGGCGGATTTGCGGCCCAGAAGCGGGGCGAGGCAGACAACCTGCGGCTGTGGACCGCGATGACCCACTTCCTCCAGCAGCGTCCGGTGGTCCGCGGGCTGCTTGCCGAGCACACCGACGCCTGGGAGCAGCTCCGCGAGGCCTACGCCACCGAGAACGACGCCCTGACCAGCACCATGCGGGATGCCTGGGCACGGGCGCGAAGGTCACTGGGCATCGATCGGTTCCCGCGCCTGCTCAAGCAGGGGGATCGACAGGCCCCCGGTCCGCCGACCCGGCCCGTGCACCACCTGCTCGAGCACGCCCTCGCCCTGCAGGTCCAGCGCAACATTGAGGGCCTCGTTCGCGCCGATGATCTGCGTGCTCAGACCCTCCGGGAGCTGTGGGAGCACTTTCGACTGGCCGCCGGGTTGGAGTTCGACTCCCTGTGGCAGGAGCAACGGATCGTCCTCCGCGAGCGCATCCTCCAAGCCTCCCTGGTCGCGATCGCCGGCGGCAACCCATCGGTCCTGCTGACCGCACTGCGCTTCTTCGACCTCGACGGGGTCTTCGTTGAGGCCGTCCGCCGCGGCGTGCACGTGTACGGATCCTCGGCAGGCGCAATGGTGATGGGGCAGCGTGTCATCATCTTCCACGACCGTCGCCGGCCCCGTCAAGAGTTCCTGCTGCTGGACAACGGCATCGGGCTGTCTCGCGGCGTGCAGATCTTCCCGCATGTGCACGACCGGCTTCACACAGAGGACCCGTTCAACCTGGCGTACCTGTCTGCTCGGTTTCGACACCGGCTGTGCGTGGGGCTGAACGCCGGCTCTACCCTGGCCCTGCAGCCGCACCAGGGAGAGTGGCTGATGTGGTCGGCAGGAGACGAAGACCTCGTCGTGTTCGGTCCGGAGGGCAACAAGCTTCGAGCCGCTCCCGGAAAGCGCATCATTCCCTGAGCATTGCACTCAGCGCGGGGATCGGGTGGCGCCCCTGGAGACGATAGAACGGAGAGAAGTGCACATCGCTGATGACGAGAACGCAGTTCATCCATCCAAGCATACCAGTCATCCATCCAAGCATACCAGAGAGCAGTCCCAGACTATACGACAGTCCTCAGTGCGGCGACGGCGGGCAGGAGACCCCCAGCGCGGAGAGTCGATCGGTCAGGGCGCGGGTGTCTTCGGGATCAGGCCGGAGCGGCTGAGGAGAGCAGTCCATCGTCATCCATCCGCGGGGGCGGCCGCTGGTGGAATCGACCGGCTGCATCGCTTGCCACAGCAGGTCAACCGGGACCCAGTGCGGCGGGTACTTGAACCGGGCCACGTCGAGCACCAGGACCTGATCGCTGCCTTCGTGCCAGGCCCCCAGCGGTGAGAAGTGCCCGCTGCCGGTCTGCCCCAGGCTTCCCCGGTGGTAGCTGGCGATCACAAACGGCCCGGCGGGAGCACGCACCGACCGGTTGAGGTCTGCCCGAAAGGTCGCGAGGCCGTCCCCCTCGGCGTGATGGTGGGCGACCGTCGCGCCGTTGCAGCGGGCCAGACAGGCCACCTCGGCCAGGGTGACCCCATCGGCAGTGGTCTCGTCGAGGGACTTGCAGCAGGTCAGCAGCTCCTCACCGAACCACCGCCACGGCCCCTTCCACACCCGCCCGGGATCAATCTGGAGGGCGTTGAGCATCGTGACGAGGGTGCCCAGGCCACACCACGATGGCTCTGCCTGAGTGTGCAGGTTGGCGATGAGGGGGAAGAACGCCTCGGCGGTGCCCTGCGTCAGCGCCTCCGTCAAGAGCCGCCGCCCCTCCGGTGCTGTGAATGCGGTCAGCCCGTCGGGCAGGGTGCGCTGGTAGAAGGTGAGTGGGGTGGAATGAGCCGAGCCGATGCGGACATCACCCCGGACACAGCGCTCCGTGGATGGTCACCCTAAGCCCAGAGGGCTCCATGGCGTTGTACGTGACGGACCAGCCCGCGCGACTCACCACCTCATTGGCAATGGCCAGGCCAAGACCGGTGCTGCGCTGTCGGGCAGCATCGTCGCGAAAGGTCGCCTGGGCGAGGCTGGCCAGTTGGTTCTTGGGAACGCCCGGGCCATCATCCATGACCTGAAGCGTGAAGTGGGTCCTGGTGTGCTCCAGCAGCACCGCGACGTTGCCGCCCGCCTGACCGTGGCAGATGGCGTTGTGGACCAGGTTTGCGATGGCACGCTCTGCAAATGCTGGAGAGCACTGGACCCGCAGCGGGACCTCTGGAGTCGCCACCGCTACCGAGATGCCCTGGTGTCCGCCCAGGGCGA
The DNA here is from genome assembly GCA_047621685.1 of Myxococcota bacterium. Taxonomy (GTDB): domain Bacteria; phylum Myxococcota_A; class UBA796; order UBA796; family UBA796; genus JAQXDW01. Next base: position 2,443 of record JBLHNG010000416.1, read on the forward strand.
CAAACCGCGCCCCGAGTCGCTCCACAATCGAGGTCAGATCGCTCTGTCCGGCGGTGACATCGACCCCTTGCCTCAGCCGGGTGGCTTCGTGCAGGTTGTCCACCAGAGCCGCGACATACGCCGTGTCTCCCAGCGCCCGCCGGAGGGGGAGACCCGTCTGCTCTTCCTCGGAGACCGCGATGACTTCCTGAAGCGCCAGCAGGAGCGAGGCCAGCGGGGTTCGCAGATCGTGCGCGACCTCTGCGAGGTGCTTCTCCAGGGCCTGCTGGCGCCGAAGCAGCTCATCCCGGTCGCTGTGGATCCGCTCATTGCTGGTGTCCAGCACCGCCGCGATGGCCGCCAGCGCATCACCGCTGTCGTCAATGTCGCTGTGATAGTCCGCGCTGCCGACTCCTTCTGCAGCCTCACGAACCCGCTGGATTCGGCGGAGGAGCGGAGAGACGGTGAAGCGCTGGGTGATTCCGGTCACCCCGAGCATCGCCAGCACGACCCCGATCAGCAGCCCGATGCTGGCAGCATCGAGGATGGGTGGGCGGTGGAACTGAGTCTGGACCACCGCACATGGCCCCGCTGCGGAGACGTGGAGCAACCCAAAGCCGGTGTCGCCCTCCCAGAACCGGGCGTTGGTGTGGCTCGCCAGCGCATCCTCCAGGTCGCGGTGGATCGGCGGCGCGGCAGGGTTGTCTGACACCCCGTCCGGGCTGTAGGCATACACACGGCCGACATTCAGAATACCGCTGGACCATGAGGATGGGCTGGCCAGGCACGCGGCCATGTCTTCTGCCGGCATCTCCCAGTCGTGGCTTGCCCCGAGCACCTGCTCGACAGTCAGGTTGATCGTTCCCAGGACAACCCCCAGGCTCAGCAGCGCCGTGAGGATCGAGCCGGCCATCAGCCGTGTGCTGAGCTTCATGTGCCCGCCGGCTGGTAGCGGTAGCCGATTCCCCACACCGTCGAGATCAGCCGGCCATCTTCGCCGAGCTTCTTGCGGATTCGAGACATGTGGCTGTCGATGGTTCGACGGCTCCTCTCGCCATCTTCAGGGAGCGCATTGTCGGCGAGCTGCTGCCGGGAGATCGCCCGGTCGGGGCGCTCAACAATCCACGACAGCATGTTGAATTCATGAGCGGTCAGTCCCAGGTCCTGTCCATCGCGCATCGCGCTTCGCCGATCCAGGTCCAGCACCACCCCCCCCACACTCAGCATGCGGTGTGGGGTCTCTTTCCGAATCGAGAGCCGGGAGCGAATGCGCATGACGATCTCTTCAATCCAGAACGGCTTGGGCACGTAGTCCACCGCCCCAAGCTCAAAGCTGTGCAACCGGGCCTCCAGCTCTGTGCGGGCCGAGAGCACAATCACCGGTGTGCTCACCCGTCCGCTCATGGCCTCCATGATCTCAAACCCAGAGCGCTCTGGAAGCATCAAGTCCAGCAGGATGACATCAAACCCACCCGTCAGAATCAGCTGAACCGCCTCGTTCCCAGCCATCGCAACCGTGACCTGAAACCCGGCGCGGTGCAGACCACCGACCAGACTCTGGACAATCTTCAGATCATCTTCGACCACCAGAACATGGGGCTTGTCGATCACTGCGGACTCCATCAAAACGAGAGCACCTGATCCACCCGACCTTCCAGCCGGGCCAGCTCAAGCCAGGCCTGCGCCAGCGTGCGCTCTGCTTGTAGCAGGTCGACCTGAGCGGCCTGTCGATTCTGCCGTGAATCCAGGAGCTGATCAAGACGCCGGGTGCCCGCATCCACCCGGGCAGACTCTCCATCTTCCACCTCAATGGATACCGCGAGGCGGGAGCTGGCAAGCGCGACATCCTGCTCGGCGAGTCGGGCGCTGCTCAACGCAAGCTGAACCGACGAGACCAGCTGCTGCTCTGCGCTGTCAGACCGGATCTCTATCGAATCCAGCGCGGCACGGGCCTGCTGGTTCGCGGCCTTCACGGAGCGACCACCGATGGGAATGGAGAGGTCCAGGGAGACTCCGTAGACCGGAAAGCCGCTGTCATTTCCCACGCTGGCGATGGCATCGGCGGCGGAAGACTCCAGCGAGCTGCGCCCATACTGCCCGCCGAGGGCCAGGGAAGGCAGGACATCCGAGCGCGCATCTCTCAGATCGGCCTCCGCGCCATCCCGCTCAATGGCCAGCAGCGCAAGATCGATGCTGTTGGCCTGAGCCAGAGCCAGATGCTCGGCGTCTGTGTAGGTCTCTGGGAGCGCAAACGAGCCGTCCCCGACCGGGAAGACGTCCTGTCCCGGGTCTTCTCCCATCATCAGCAGCAGCGCATTCGCGCTTCGACGAACCTCATGCCTGGAGGCCCGCAGGTTTCGCTCTGCCTGGAGCCTGTCCGAGGTCACCCGTGCCAGCTCCGTCTCGTCGACCTGCCCGACCTCCAGCCAGATCTGCGTGCGCTCTGTCAGCGTGATGGCACTCTCCAGGCTGTCCTGAGCAAGCTCGGCCTGCTCGAACGCGCCCTGCCAGGTCCACCATGCCGAGGCGACATTCACCAGCACCTGCTGGCTGCTCTGGATGGCGCTGAGCCGGGCGGTGTCCTGCTGTCGGGTTGCATCTCGGATGGCGCGCTGGGCGGTGGTGTCCCGAAAGAAGACCAGCAGATCCTGGGAGGCGCTCAGGGAGGCGCTCCCGGAGAAGAAGTCCTGGGTCTGCGCTTCTCCCTGCACGCCCCCGAGGCTGGTGGTGGAGGTGCTCACGTCGTGAGAGAGCGCGCTGGAGACTGACCAGGACGTGCCCGTAGACAGCGTGCCGCCCAGGGACAGGTCACCGCTGGTGCTCTCCGTGCTGGACTCAAAGGGAAACCCGCCCAGGAAGCTCTGGGTCTCGCTGACCGTTCGATCCCCGCCCATCGACAGCGTGGGATCTGCGGTGGCTCGGGCGGCGAGCAGACTGGCGTCGGCCTGCTGGATGGTGAGGGCCACAGAGCGCACATCGGGGTTGTTGGTGTTGGCCGATGACAGCGCCTGCGACAGCGAGAGCGGCTGCCCGGCATGGGCGACCCCTCCGATGCCGAGGCCGAGAAGCAAGATGATCCAGGAGCGCATGTAATCCTCCGTGCCCCCTCAACATCACCGCCAGTTGTTGAGCGAATCTTGAGCAGCCTCACAAGGCACCCGTCATGTCGCCCCCTTCTGGCGGACAGTCTGTGTGAGAGGATGTCAGCGCGTAGCGGGGGGTTTGGGGGTGAAAGCCCCGTCTCAGACAAAGAGCACCCGTCAAGCGGGATAACGGTCCACCGCGATGACTGGTGCCCCTCACAAAACCTTGAGCGGCTGTGTCCAGGGCTCAACAGATGCTCAACATCTGGTCTTTAGGTTGATGGTGAAGGCGGTCAGACCGCACCATCACATCGGAGCCCACCGTGATTGAGCAGGCCCAGAGCACCTCCCCATCCCCATCGAGCACCCCAGATCCAGACGTGCTCGCAGTACTGAATCCTCCCGGAAACCGGAAGCGCTGGGGGCTGCTTGCTGCACTGGCTGGCGGGCTCACGCTGATCGGAGTGCTGGCGCTCTCCAGCGGTGACAAGACCAGCTGGGAGACTGCGACGGTCACTGAGGCCACGCTGGTGGAAGAGGTCACCGCTGTCGGGCAGCTGGAGCCGCTGCACTCCGTCGAGATCGGCTCGGATCTGTCCGGAGAGATCCTGGAGGTTCTGGTCGACACCAACGACATGGTCATCGCCGGTCAAGCACTGGCCCGGCTGGAGCCGATGGACTTTGACAACAACGTAAAGAGCAAAGAGGCCCAGCGCGTCTCTGCCAGGGCATCGCTGGACCAGGCTGTGGTCGGTCGCACATCGGCAGAGCTGACGCTGAAGCGAACCCGGACCCTGAAGGAGCGTGGGGCGGCGACCGGGGTGGAGCTGGAGAACGCAGAGCTGAACCTGGACACCACGACAGCCCAGGTCAACGCAGCCAGGGCCCAGCTCACTCTGGCGAGCGTCGCGCTGGATCAAGCCCGACAGGACCTGGTCAACACCACCATCACCGCTCCCATTGATGGGGTGGTCACCCGCCGTCTGGTCGAGCCCGGGCAGACCGTCATCTCTTCGATGAGCGTCACCCCGCTGTTTGAGATCGCCTCCGACCCCACCGCGCTCAAGGCCGAGGTGGGGGTGGAAGAAGCCGATGTGGGGCAGGTCAAGGCTGGACAGGTGGCCACCTTCACGGTGCCTGCATGGCCAGACCGGGTCTTCCAGGCAGAGGTCAGCTCGATTGATCTGGCCTCTGATGCCACCTCAACCATCGTCACCTACACCACCGAGCTGAGCATCGACAACGCCGACGGGGCGCTTCGACCGGGCATGACTGCGACCGCGGCCATTGAGATCGGGCGGAGAGAAGGCCTGATGCATGTCCCCGCTGAGGCGCTTCGCTTCCGACCCGATGGAGACGAAGATGTGCTCGATGATCGAATCTATGTGTTGATCGACGGCGAGCCAGCGGCGGTCCCGGTGGATGTGCTCGGCTCAACGGGCATGCAGACCGCTATCGCATCCGACCAGCTCACTGCGGGTGCTCAGGTGGTCACCGGGGCTGTGCAGTGACCGACCCAATCCTTCAGCTTCGCGACATCACCCGGGTCTACGGGATGGGTGATGCCCAGGTCTATGCACTCGCAGGCGTGGACATCGACATCTACCCAGGCGAGTTTGTGTCCTTGATGGGACCGTCAGGATCGGGAAAGTCCACCGCGCTGAACACGCTGGGGTGTCTCGATGTGCCCACGTCAGGCTCCTACCGGTTCAGGGGTGTCGAAGTCACCACGCTGAGCAAGAAGCAGCGAGCCCTGCTGCGGCGCAACTTCCTGGGGTTTGTCTTCCAGGGCTTCAACCTGCTGGATCGAAGCACCGCGCTGGAGAATGTGGCCCTCCCGCTGGTCTACCGTGGCATCAGTGTCCGAGAGCGGCAGGTCCGGGCCATGAAGGCACTCGAACTTGTCGGGCTGGCGGATCGCCACAGCCACCGCCCAAATGAGATGTCTGGTGGTCAGCAGCAGCGCGTCGCCATTGCCCGTGCAATCGTCACTGAGCCCCAGGTGCTCCTCGCTGACGAGCCCACCGGAAACCTGGACAGCGCAATGAGCAACGGCATCATGCGCTTGCTCAGTCGACTCAACACCGAGCAGAACATCACCATCCTAATGGTCACCCATGAGCCAGAGATGGCTGAATATACCTCCAGAATCATCCGGTTCATCGATGGACGAATCGACACCGGTGTCCCCAGCCCACGCATCGTGAGAGGCTGACATGCTGACTTCTTTCCTCAACGCACTCTCCATCGCC
>JBLHNG010000417.1:0-7738 GCA_047621685.1 Myxococcota bacterium
GGTGGTGCTTCGCGGATGGGGTTGAGGTGACCTCTGCGCTGCCAACCGACTGAGCACTGACAGCAACACGCAACCCTGCCACTTGAAATGCTCCACGCAGTCTCCCGGTATCCATCACCACCCCAGGACGAGGACTGCGAAGTGACCACCAGACCACGCTGGAGTTACCTCATCTCAGCCCCACTCTGTGTCGCGGTGTCTATAAGTTACGACAGGCTTATTGCCGCCCACTACGACCTCATCGCCGTTGCCCTCACACTCCCTCCGCTCCTCTTCGGCCTCGCCATGAGTCGAGTGCCATCGCTTGTACACCCGGTGAGTCGGGAGGAGCTGGAGGGGATGAAGACGTGGGCGCTGATGGCGCAGCGGAAGCGAATGCTGAAGTGTGAGGAATCGCCTGAGTTTTCAGATCTGCAGCCCGGGGATGTGGTGGATCCGACGGTGATTCGCTTCAAGAACGATCCGCGCTGGAGGGAGATGTACAAGGCGCTCAAGGCGGTGCTGGCGACACGGGAGGTGGTCTCGGATGGATGGGTGAGCGATGTTTACGAGGTGGTTTTGAAGCTTATCTGTGTGAGGACATGGAGTCTGCGCACCCCTATGCCGACTGAGTTTCGGAAAGTGCCGGTCGGAGACGGGCTGATTGCCGTGCCGGGGAGGGGTGTGGAGACTGGCGGAGGCTGCCGGAGTCGGTCAGGTGGCTACCTTCTCTCGTACTGACCGTTGAGTGACGGCAGTAGCCGGCCCTTAGGCGGGGTAAACTGCCGATTCGGGGAGAGGCGTGGGGACGGGGTGAGTCCTACGAAGCCGGTCAGGTGGCTGCCTTCTCTTTCACTGACCATAAAGTTCGACAAGTGCCGGTCGGAGACGGGCTGATTGTCGATTCGTGGAGAGGGGCGAGGACGGGGTGAGGCATCCGAAGCCGGTCAGGTGGCTGCCTTTTCCCCTTCCCACTGAGTGACGGCAGTAGCCGGCCTTTAGGCGGGGTAAACTGCCGGTTTGGGGAGAGACGCGGGGACGGGGTGAGTCCTACGAAGCCGGTCAGGTGGCTGCCTTTTCCCCTAATTTTGTTGATTGTATTGTTTTGGATCGCCTGATCTGGAGTCTCAGTTCGCCCGGGCGCGCGCAAGGGGACACCGGAGTGGGCCGTGCTGGAGGGGCCGCACGCCAGATTCTCTGGCGGCCCCGGAAGCAGCAAGCGACCCGAGGCTGGTGAGGAAGGCAGTCGCACAACAGTGGACGCCGACAGGGAGTGCAGCGCGGACCACGGAGGGGACCCGTAGCGATCAGCGCCCAAGGACGGAGACGGGGTTGGAATCACCGCCTTACTTCAAGGATTCGCCCATCTCTGCTTTTGATAGTGCCGACCTGCACTGCTCGCCCTTCGGTCTTCTCAGCCTCGTGGCTTTCGATTCCGAAGGGTGCTCCCTCCCCGGATGGTTGAGGTTCGCCATCGTCAGCGCCATTCTTTTTCTGGCCACTCCGCTCCAACGCTGGCCTTACGGCCCGCTCATGTCGCTGCGCTCAAGGGGGGCTGCACTCTCTCCATTCACCGCCTTACGTCGGTTCTTTCCAGTCGCCGCTCCCCCTGCGACCCCCCAGCCTGACACCCGCAGGCCACCGCACGTCGGCCCACTCAGCGACCCGTCCTGAACCACCCAGAGCGCCGAGTGCTCGAAAGGATGCCCCAGCCACACCGTATTACAGTGCTCCCCATGCTCACCATCCTCCTCACCGGCTGCGCGCTCCGCGTCGCACCGCCCCCGGCCGCGCCCACCAGCGCTGGCGCCATCACCGACCGCATCGACTGGACCGAGGCCCGCGAAGAAGCTGCCGTCCTCCTCTCCAACTACATCATGATCGACACCATCAACCCCCCGGGTAACGAGCTAAACGGCGCGGAGTACCTCTCCGGCGTCCTCACCGCCGAGGGCATCCCCTACGAGATCGACGAGTTCCTCCCTGGCCGCGCCAACCTCATCGCTCGCCTCGAAGGGCAGGGCGACGATCCCCCTCTCTGCCTGCTGTCCCACTCCGACGTGGTCACCGCAGAAGCAGACAAGTGGGACGCGGATCGCCAGCCGCTGTCGGGCGTGCGCATGGATGGCTACGTCTGGGGCCGCGGTGCGCTGGACATGAAGGGCATGGGCATTGTAGAGCTGCTGACGATGGCCTGGCTCAAGCGCCTGGACGTACCCCTCAACCGCGACATCATCCTCCTGGTGGTCGCCGACGAGGAGGTCGACGGGCTCGGCATCCAGCGGGCAGTGGAGACCTGGGACGACATCGGCTGCTCTCATGTCATCAACGAGGGCGGGCTCGGGCTCATCGACATGCTGTTCGAGGGCCAGACCGTCTACCCGATCTCGGTCGGCGAGAAGGGCAATGTCTGGCTGCGCATGGTCGCCCGGGGCAGCCCGGGGCACGGCTCCACCCCCCGCCCCGGTGAGGCCCCCGCACAGATCATCGATGCGGTCAACGCTCTCAACGACCGGAAGCTGGATCCGGAGATCAGCGGCGCCCTGCTGGAGTTCCTCGCCAGCGTCGGCAAGGACGAGGGCGGCTTCTCTGGGTTCGTCATGCAGCGCCCGCCGCTGGTCAACATGCTGGTCAAGCCCCAGCTCCTCGACAACCCGCTGACCCGGGCGGCGATGATCAACACCGTGCACCTCACCGGCTTCTCCTCCGGCACGCACAGCCCCAACGTCGTGCCCTCCGAGGTCTCCGCGATCCTGGACTGCCGCATCCAGCCCGGGGTCACCGCCGACGAAGCCATCGCCGCCATCCAGGAGATCGTCGGCCCCGACATCGAGCTTGAGGTCATCAACGCTCGGGAGGGCAACCTCTCCACCTGGGACGACCCGCTGTACCAGGCCATTGTCCGACAGGTCCAGGCCGAGGGCCACGTCGCCGGTCCGGTCGTCTCAGTGGGCTTCACCGACTCCATCTTCCTCCGACCGCTTGGGGTGCAGGCTTACGGGTTCGTGCCGTTCGAGCTGACCGAAGAAGAGATGGGCACCTTCCACGGCAACCGGGAGCGGGTCAGCGAGGAGAACCTGGAGCGCGGGGTGCGCATGCTGCTCTCCACCGTCATCGAGTTTGCAGCATCTTCTGCCAACCCACCCACCCCTGCAGGAGTTTCGCAGTGAAAAAGTCAGTTCCTTCCAAGGACTACATCGACTCGGTCGACTTCCCCTCTACCGTCGAGCTGAACCCGATCGGGGTGGTTCGCTCGGAGTATCGAGAGCGCTACGGCACCCCTCGGCAGTCCACGGTCGGCGAGCCCCGTCGGTCGTTCATCGAGCTGTTCACTGACCGGGTGCCCGCCCAGGCGCTCTCGGGCATGGAGGGCATCGAGTACATCTGGGTCATCGCCTGGCTGCACCTCAACAAGAACTGGAACCCCACCGTGATGCCGCCCCGAGGGCCCCGGGTCCGCCGAGGGGTGCTCTCCACCCGCGCGCCCCACCGCCCCAACCAGCTCGGCCTGTCCGCCACCCGGCTCATCGCGGTGCGTGGATCGGTGCTGGAGGTCGAGGGGCTCGATCTGCTCGACATGACCCCGGTCCTCGACATCAAGCCCTACATCCCCTACGCCGATGCCCACCCCAATGCCTCGGCTGGTTGGGTGGATGACTTAGACTGACCCCATGCTCGCCCTGCTCGGCCTGACCCTGACCCTGACCGCGAATGCCGACTGTGAGGCCGGCCGGTTTGTCTACGTGGTCACCGCCCGCGACGAGCTGTACCGCTTCCACCCGCCGTCGATGTCCTTCCAGCTCGTCAGTCGCCTGTCGTGTCCAGCCCGCTCCTACGCCAGCCCCTACTCGATGGCGGTCTCTCGGGATGGCACCGCGTATGTGGTGTTTAACGACGGGAACCTGTTCCGGGTCGACACCGAGACCGGGCAGTGTGATGCCACCGGATACCGGACCAACCAGGCTGGCTTTACGTCGTTTGGTATGGGCTACATGCAGGACGGGAGCACCGAGAAGCTGTTCATCTCGGCGAGCAGCTACCTCGGCGGCAGCGGCTATCAGCTCGGCACCATCGCCCCCGGTCAGCTCAAGGCGGTGCCGGTGGGGGTCTACGATCAGCTCTCCGCTCGCTCGGAGCTGACCGGAACCGGGGACGGTCGGCTGTTCGGGGCCTTTGAGGGAGAGCCCTATGTGGTCGCCGAGATCGACCCGCGTAACGCCCGGATTCTCTCACAGGCACCACAGGATGCGGTCAGCTATCCGCCCAACTCTTCGAACTTCGCGTTCGCGTTCTGGGGCGGCAGCTTCTGGCTGTTTGCCGGGCCCGGCTCGTCCACCGATGTCTACCGCTACAATCCAGACGAGGGGACCACTGAGAAAGTCAGCCGGCAGTCGTTTGCGGTGGTCGGGGCCGGGGTGTCGACCTGTGCGCCGACCGAGTTCCCCACTGATGACTCCGCCTATGCTCCGCTAAACGACCGCGCCGGGGAGCTGACGGTGGGCATCGAGGATGTCACGCCCGGTCCCTACACCGCGGGCGAGACCATCACCGCCACCGCCGGGCTGCGTGACGACGGGGGCACCCCGCGCTCCATGTCTGGTGGCACCTTCCACATCACCGACTCCAACGGCAACATCACTGATGTTCGCGGTGAAGCCGGGCCGGATGGGCGGATCCGTGGGGCGCTTCCGCTGCCGGCGGGGGAGGGCATCTCCATCCGGTTTACCCCCGATCCGATGGCGCTGGCAGACGGCGAGCGGCTGATCTCGGAGATCTCGGACTCCATGAACCTCGACGTCGCCCGGGGCTGTGAGTACCTCGCGATGGTCACCACACCGGCTGGGGGCAGCATCCTGGCGGGTGGGGCTGCGACCACCCTGACCGCCACCCTGCTCGACCCGACCACCCGCCAGTCCATCGCCGCCCCCGCCGGGCACAGCGTGGCGTTCTCAGTGCGCCTCCCGGGCCGCGCGCCAGACACCCTGCCGGCGACCGGGCTGAGCACCACCTGGACCCCTCCAGAGGTCTCTGGTCCGCTGGCTGTGGAGGTCTGGGCAACCGGGGAAGGGGTGTGTCGTGGCGACAGTGCACGTGTAACCGTGAGTCCGGTTGGTCTGTCCATCTCCACCGATGACCTCCCTGACGCCTGCTACACCGACCGCCCCTGTGTGGCGTCGTTCTCCATCGTTCGCCCCGCCGACCCCGCCGCCCGCCAGCTCGCCGACACCATGCTCGCCTCGGGCCGCATCGTGCTGCTGGAGGATGGCCGAGAGGTCGCAGCGCTTCGTGCGACGGCAGACGACCGCTACAGTGTGCGCCGCGACATCGCTGAGGCGGGAGAGCGCACCTGGCAGATCTCCGTGCAGGGGCCAGACCGGGTGATCACCAGCGCGCCGCATGTGGTCCGCTTCCAACAGCCGCTCACCCTCGCCGTGCCCGAGCTTCTCGACTTCGGCACCATCCCTGCGGGAACCGCTGCCCTGTCGAGCTGCCAGACCCTCGACCTCGCCGGCTCTCAGTCCGTCGAGGGCCACCGGTTCGCCCTGTCCATGACCGGCGGGACATGCCTGAGCGAGCCAGCGCTGTCCATTCGAGGGCGTCGGGCGAAGTCGCTGCCTCAGGAGGCCGGCCCATTCGATCCAGCGGCCCCGGCTCTCGAAGTCTGCCTCAAGGTGCCTGCATGCAGCGGTGAGGTCGCACCGGGAGACGCGATGCTGGTCATCACCCCACTGGACCCTGCGTTCTCTGGCGATGTCCGCTCCATTCCGATGTCCTGGAATGTCGAGGGGCGAAGCTGGCTGGCCTGTCACGCCATCTGGCTGATCCCCACCGTCCTCGCCGGGCTCAGTCTGCTTGTCCTGGTCGGCTTCGTGCGCCCCCGTCGGTTCGACACCGACGCCACCATCACCACCGCCGGGGATCCCAAGGCCATCCGCCGGGCCACCCCGACCCGCCTCCGGGACTGCCCCGGATCCCGTGCTGGCTTCTACCGGAATGCCGCGCTGGGGGTCCACGGAGATGGCAGCGTCAACGGTCGGGTTCGCCACGCTGCCGCGGTGCTCCGGGCGGTCCAGGGCGGCGTGCTGCTGGAGGCTCGGGGTGGGCTGGAGGTGTACGACCGTCGCCGCAACCAGTGGAAGCCGGTGGAAGACAGCCCGACGCACCCCTCTCCTCGGGATATCTATCGGGTCGGAGACCTGTGCTTTCGGGTCGAGGGAGGAGATTAGATGCAGCCCCCCGAGCCTGGTCGCTCACGGAGCCCTGGTCCGGTCCGGGTTAGTGATGCCTCAATGACCACCCTGCTTGAGCAGCTCCAGAGCCCTGAGCCGATGATCTCCGTCGAGCTGCGTCCGCCGCGCGCTGACCTCGCCAGCGTGGACTGCATCGACACCTGGATGGCGATGCACGGCACCGTCCGGCGGCTCTCGAGTCGCAAGGTCCCCCTGTTCATCACCGACGGCGCGGTGGGCACCGAGGAGGAGGAGAACCTCCACCACCTCGTCAACAACCTCGACGAGGCCCTCTCCCGTCAGCTCCTCTGCCCGTTCTTGACCACCAAGCACTCTCTGGAGTACTGCCAGTGGTTCGCTGCGCGTGCAGTGGAGGCCGGCTGCAGTGCGCTGACCGTGCTCGGCGGCGATCGCAACGTCGGCGCTCCCCGGTGTGTGCCTCATGGCTATGTCCTGAGGCAGAAGATCCGCGAGAGCTTCCCGGATCTGGCACTCGGCGGCTGGGCCAACCCGCACCGCAGCCCGGAGCGGCAGGTTCAGTACCTCGCAGACCCGTCTTTCTACGCTGACTTCTACCTCACCCAGCTCGTCAGCCACCACCACATCGGTGCGGTGGATGCCTTCCTCGGTGAGCTGGATCGCAAGGGGGTCACGATTCCCGGTGTGTGGGGTGTGTTCTTCTACCGCTCCGCCAACCCCCGGACCCTCGCTCGCCTCTCAGAGTTCATCGAGGTGCCGATCGATGGGCTGAAGGCGGACTTTGCCAGTGGACTCAAGCCCGCTGAGGTCTGCGCGAAGACGATCCGCGCGCTGATGGATCGGGGCATCACGAACATCTACGTCTCCAACCTCCACCCCGAGCGCGCCCCGAGGCAGCTCAAGGCGATCATGCGGGCGGTGGAGCGCGGGGTGTAGGGGTCGGGAGTCGATACTTTGGGAGCCTCGATGAGGTGCAGGAAGGTCCTGTGACAGTGCGGACGGTGGTGATTAATTGGTGTCCGGCTGGGGGGTCGCAGGGGGAGCGATGACTGGAGAGAGCCGACGTGAGGCGGTGAATGGAAGAAGTGCAGCCCCCCTTGAGCGCAGCGCCACAAGCGGGCCAGAGGCCAGCGTTGGAGCGGAGTGGCCAGAAAAAGCATGGCGCCGACAATGGCGAACCTCAACTCTCCGGTGAGAGAGCACCCTCCACATCCCATCGCCCAGTCGCTGCGCAGCCAACGGCAAGCAGTGCATGTAGGCAACATCAATACCCACGATTCACGCATCGCTGGAGCATGGTGGGACGCCAACCGCGGAGGGGACCCATAGCCATCAGCCGAGGGGCGGAGACGGGGTTGGAATCACCGCCGCACTTCAAGGATTCGCCCATCTCTGCTTTCGATGTTGCCGACCTGTCCTGCTCGCCCTTCGGCCTTCTCAGCCTCGTGGCTCTCGATTCCGAAGGGTCCTCCCTCACCCATGGGCTGAGAACCGCCATCGTCCGCGCCATGCTTTTTCTGGCCACTCCGCACCAACGCAGGCCGTTGGCC
>JBLHNG010000418.1:0-7715 GCA_047621685.1 Myxococcota bacterium
TCCCCTGTTGTGCGACTGCCCACGTCTCAAACCTCGGGTCGCTTGCTGCCTCCGGGGCCGCCAGAGAATCTGGCGTGGACTAGGGGCGTCCCCGACTGAGGGCGCCCCCCGGCCCTCCGACACGGCCCACTGCGGTGTTCCCTTGCGCGCCCGGGCGAACTGAGACTCCAGATCAGGCGATCCAAACAATACAATCAACAAAATTGGGGGAAAAGGCAGCCACCTGACCGGCTTCGTAGGACTCACCCCGTCCCCGTGCCTCTCCACGAATCGGCAGTTTACCCCGCCTAAAGGCCGGCTACTGCCGTCACTCAGTGGGAAGAGAGGAAGTCAGCCACCTGACCGGCTCCGGCTGCCTCCGCCCGTCTCCGCCCGTCTCCACCAATCGTCCGCCTGCCTGCGGCCAGTCCTTGCCAAACTCACCGCCGCCCTCCAGCCAAACCTCACTCAATATAGATCGCCCGCAGCTGATCACACGTCGTGCCGTCCTCCCCCATCTCATTGAGGGCCGTCAGCGCCTCATCGCACTGCTCCAACGCGTCCTCCAGCTCCCGGGACTCCAAGAGGGAGCGCACCTCAGACCAGCGGCTCTCGCAGGCATCCTGGAACGAAGACTGACTCTCCGCGTCCAGCATCTCCCAGTCCGCAGGCTCCCAGGTCTGGATGCACCGGCTCAAGCTCGTCGCCGTGCGCACACAGAGCTGATCGCAGCTGTCGGACTGGCAGCCAGCGAGCAGAAACAGAAAGACCCCAGCAATTGCTGAGGTCTTAAGTGTGGCCAGGGACGGGATCGAACCGCCGACACGGGGATTTTCAGTCCCCTGCTCTACCAACTGAGCTACCTGGCCATGATTTGTGTTTTGCACGACGGCACTCCGTCGGGGCGGGGGACATCTACTCAGGTCTCTGGGGGGCTGTCAAAGGTTCACGGCAAAAAAAGTGAACCGGACCATCCCGTCCCTCATAGAATGGTCGATGATGCCGATCAGTGCGGTGAGCTTCGACATGGATGGGACACTGGCCGAGGTCCACCGGCGACAGCTGGGGATGTGGCCGGGTCTGCTTCGCTATCCGCGGGCGCTGACTGCGCTCAAGGGCGGCTTTGATGCGTGGCGTGGGCGAAGGTGTCTGGACCTCGATGCTGCGGTTCTTGACGACCTCCACCGCCAGCGTGGCATCTCACGGAAGCGGCTGGAGGGTGCGCTGAGCGCGGAAATGGACGGACGCTGGCCGGCGCTGTTCCAGAATGCACCGCTCTTGCCTGCTGCGGCTGCGCTGCTCAAGGCCCTGTCCGACCGACAGGTTCCGGTCGCACTGGTCAGCGACTATCCAGGGCTGACCAAGCTGGAGGGTCTGGGCATTGCCATGCCGATCGTCATCTCCTGTCGGGCGCTCGGTGCGCTCAAGCCGCTGCCCGATGCCCTGCACGCTGCCGCCAGCCAGCTCGGAGTGCCCACCAGCCAGCTCCTGCATGTCGGAGATCGCTGGGACACAGACGGACGCGCCGCTGCAGCAGCCGGCTGCCACTTTCGCCACATCGACAACATCGACCCGGACAACCCAATGGAGGGATTGCTGCTGTCAGCCGACCGCAAAGTCCCCAGCGGATTGAGACCGGACACGGTATAAAACGACCACATTCAACCGCTGAGGCCGCAATGAACAGCCGAGCCACTGCAATCCTTCTTCTCCTGCCCACGCTGGCAGTTGCCTCCTACCCGCCCGGCACTGTTGTCGAAGATGCGCTGGTGGTCGACATTACGGAAGAAGGATTCGCTGCTATCACCGGCCTCCTGCCCGGGCTTCTCCCCTCAGACATCCCCATCGACGACATCGGCGATGACGGCGGGATCTATGAGTATGGCCTGGAGAACATGTGGATCGGCATCACCGTCGACAACGCCACAATCACGCCGGAGAGCGGCTACCTCGATGTCGGCATCGATCTGTCGATCCAGGTCAACGACAGCACAGACAAGTTCAGCATCTTCTATGAGATCCTCTGGGTCATCGGCGAGACCTGCTACGGCTACATCGCACCGTTCGAAGCCAGCATCCAGACGCAGGTCGGCCTGAGCATCTACGACATGGATGGCGACGGCATCGACGACCTCGACGCCGAGATCCTCGGCCTCACCTTCGACTACGACATCGACGGTGCCAACGACATCAACATCGACAGCTGCAGCATCGGCTACGTCGAGGAAGCCCTGAACTTCTTCGGGCTGTCCATCTGGGACATCGCCCTGGGCCTCGCGGATCCGCTGCTCCAGTCCGCCGTCGAGGGCTTCCTGCCCGACCTGGAAGCCACCATCGAGGATGCCTTCTCCCAGGCCCAGATCAGCGAATCGTTCGATCTCGGCGGTGTGGTGGTCGACCTGGAGCTGTACCCCGCAGCCATCGAGATCGAGCCTGCGGGCTTGCGGCTGGGCATGAACGGCGGCATGTCGTCGGATCAGGCTGCGGACTGCATCGCGGAGTACGACCCGGGCGGCTCCCTCTCCACCCTCAGCGATCCCCCTGCACTGGGCACCGCACCGGCCGGCGTCCCCGCGGGCTACCACATGGGCCTGATGCTGGCGGACGACTTCGGCAACCAGGCGCTCTACGCGCTGTGGCGTGGCGGGCTGCTCTGCTACTCCATCACCGCTGAGGACGACTCCCTCCCGATCACCCTGGACACCTCCATCCTCGGTCTGCTCGCCGGAGACGCCTTCGACGACCTCTTCCCGGAGTCCAAGCCCCTGGTCATCCAGACCCGCCCCCGCCGCGCGCCGGAGCTGGACTTCGCTGCAGAGCACGATGCCGCAGTGGTGGTCGAGGAGCTGGGCCTGGAGTTCTACGGAGAGCTGGACCACCGGCAGGCCCTCATCCTCGGACTCGACCTTGAGGCCGACGTCGGCATCGACCTCGCCCTCGACGGCTCGACCGGAGAGCTGGCCATTGAGGTCGATCTCGGCGCAGACGCGGTGACCGCAGCGGTTGGGATCAACGAGTTCAATCCCTCGGCCAATGCCGCCATCGAGGGCAACTTCTCCGATGTCTATGAGACCCTGGTGATGGGAATCGTCAGCGGCCTCATCGAAGACCTCACCTTCCCGCTGCCCGCACTGGAGGGCTTCGGCCTCACCGGCCTCGACATCGCCGGTGCCGGTGCGGACGAGGACTGGCTTGGGGTGTACGCCTCGGTCGGTGTCGTCGCCTACGACAACGGCGGCTGCACCGATGAGAGCGGTGGCTGCTCGACGGGAAGCGGCTGTGAGGGTGGCGGCTGTGCGACCGGTGGTCCCAGCCCGGGTCGCTGGATGGCGTTCTCCTTCGCCCTGTTTGCCGCAGTGTTCATGCGGCGCCGGGAAGACTGAACCTTTTAGGCAGCAGCCTTCTGGGCAGCAGCCTGCTCAGAGCTGAATCGTCAGCAGGAGCGCCTCACAGGCCCGCCGTCCCGCAGAGAGATGCTCTGCCGGGACGTGCAGCTCCAGCTGCCAGCTGATCGCACCCCGATCGAGGATGTACGCTGAGATTCGAGCCTCGCTCGGGTCTGCCGGTGTGCAGGAGGCGACCATCCGGGGGCGGAGGACCTCACGATATGCGCCGGTGTCGATGAAGCTCCACGCACAGCTTCCCCGCGGGGCCGGCTGGACGAGGCGCTGCTCGAAAGCCCAGGCCTCCACCCGGGCGCCGGTCTCTGTGTGGGTGATGCTGACCCGCAGCGGTCCAGAGCCCGGCCAGATGTCTGCGCTCCAGCCTGTCGGGACCGCGATGCTGAGGTCGTACTGTGCGTCAACGAACCGGCCATCCTCAATGCGCCCCGCGCCAGGCTCAGTGACGTCCTGAGTCGGCTCGGCGATGACCACATCGGGTGTCTTTGGCGGACAGGCCAGGAGCAGGAGGATCATTGCCCCGCCCGGACCCGCTTGAGGATCGCCCGGTGGTCCTCTCCACCCCACAGCGAGGCGAACAGCGGTCCCTCCGGTGCACCCTTCGCGATCTGGACGGCAGCCCGAACCGCAGCCACCGGCATCGAAGTGAGTCGATCCCGATGTG
This sequence comes from Myxococcota bacterium, assembly GCA_047621685.1. Taxonomy (GTDB): domain Bacteria; phylum Myxococcota_A; class UBA796; order UBA796; family UBA796; genus JAQXDW01. The sequence goes on from JBLHNG010000418.1 coordinate 4,045, forward strand.
CCGCAACCTCCGCAAGCGGATCGGCACAGATCACATCGACCAGCCCCGCATCCACCGCACGTGCTCCCGAGAGGCGCTCGGCTCCAGTCAGCAGGCGCAGCGCAGTCCGCCCGCCCACCCGAGCCACCAGCCGCTTCCCTCCACCCCACCCGGGGCTGACACCGAGGGAGGCGTGCACGAAGCCCACGGGGGCATCTGGGGTGGCGTAGACCACATCACAGACCGTGAGCAGCTCCGCCCCTCCCCCCAGCGCCGGACCGGTGACCGCGCCGATGCAAACCACCGGCAGAGCCGCGAGGGCATCGAGGGCGGCAGTCATGAAGTCACACATGCCCGCGCCAGCCTCTGGGGTGAGCAGGTGCTCCCGAACTGCGCGCAGGTCGCCCCCCGCACAGAACGCCGCGCCCTCCCCCCGGATCACCACCACGCTGAGGTCCTTTTGGGCCTCCAGGCGCCCGACAACCTCCGCGAGATCCGCCATCATGCCCGGAGAGACCGCATTGCGCCGCCGAGGACTGCTGATCACAATCTCCGCAGAGGGGGCCTCGATCGTGCAGAAGATTCGCCCATCACCCCGGGGAAAGTCCCTCGGATCCCACCGCCTCATCGCGCCTCCATGGACATAGGTAATATATGTTCCCGCTGAGCAGGAGGAGAGGATGAGCATGTTTGTACTGGCTGGACTGCTGGCAGGTTGTGCCGGAGAGGGCACCGCAGAGATCACTGGCAGCGTGGATGGGCTGTCTGTCACCCCGACCACGCTGTACTGGGGGGGTCCGTTCGTTAACTTCATCAGTCGTGATCTGGACTGCGAGGAGCTGGCGTGGGTGAACAAGGTGTACGACGAGGGCGAGGAGCCCCCCACCGACTTCGACTTCACGATGCTCCAGATCTCCTTCAGTGAGTCCGATGTGGTCACCGGCACCTACGATCTCTCCGGGCAGGCCCCGGTGAAGGCGGAGCTGGTCAACGTCACCGGGGCTGCAATGACGGTGTTCAAGGCCAGCGCGGGCACCCTGATCATCGACGAGGTGAGTGGTGAGGGAGACGCCGTGGGTGACTTCGCCTTCACCTTCGACGACTACGGCACCCTCACCGGGGACTTCGCGGTTCCCTGGTGCACGAACCTGAAGTCCCGGACCTGATCTTCGGGGTCTACCTGCTGGCCTGTCAGCCGGCTCCACCGGAGCCCACACCCGCAGCGATGGTGGCCTCTCCGATGGTGTGGCGCCTGGGTGGTCGGGTCGTTGAGGCGTCCGGAAGCGCTGATGCCCCGCCGTTTGAGGGGGGTGTGGCGATGCTGGCCCGGTGCGGGGATGCGCTGCCCTGTGCGGCAGAGCTGTGGCGCACAGAGACCGGCGAGGAGGCCACCGTGCTGCTCCGTGGGCAACACCTGGAGTGGGGGACACAGAAATGGTCCGCGCAGTGGAAGCGGCTGGGAACGGAGCTGAGCCTGTGCCTGGAGGGTGGCCCCCTCGCCAGCCCGCCGGCCGGTGATCCCGGAGGATTCCGGCTGCTCTCCGCGCTCGCTCCACCTGGCGAGGACCAGGCGGCCCGATGGCTGCTTCACTTCAGCGGCGCAAACACCTGCGCGCTGTCTGGGGAGCTGATCCTGTCTGCGCAGCGCGATCAGGTCGACAGCCGAGCGCTCTACAGCGGCGGGCTGCAGTGGGAGTCCGGTGGGCGGGCCAACGCGCTGGAGATCCTCAAGGCCAACGCCGCGCAGCAGATCCTCATGGAGTAGCCCTCAGCGCTCGATCATCCGGGTGATGTGAGCGTTGAGGTCGTCGATGCGGACAGGCGGGTCGAGGATGAGTCGGTGGGCCTCTGCCTGATCCGGGTCGGCCATCAGACGGTCGACCAGGGCGATCTCAGTGCCTGGATCCATCGGGGAGAACGCACCGCTCCGGCCGACCCCGATGATGCCGAGTCCCTGGAAGGTGCGCATCAGCCGCCGGAAGCGGGCGTGGCTGTTCTGCCGCCAGATCGGCATCCAGCGCGGCAGCCACTCCACATGCGCGGTCTCCTCGGCGAAGTCTCCGATTCCGAGCGCCGCTGCTGAGGCGATGCACCGGCGGACCAGCTCACTGTCGGGCGGACAGGTGTCGGCGTTGAGGAAGGTGGTGTGAAAGAAGGCGGTCTTCTCGATGCCGTAGGGCACCACCACCTGCCAGAACGGCGCGCCCTCGTCGAGGACATGCAGCTCATCGGGCAGCCCATCGACCTCACCGCGCATGGCTGTGACCGCGGACATGGCGACCGGGAGGTGCTCGGCGTCGACCCGCATCCCATCGCTGCAGGCATCTCCGAGGAGCGTGCAGATCGTCGTCGCATCCAGGGCAAGCCACAGGCTTCCCTCGACGTCATGCTCCCCCGCTGTGGAGGTCACCGCGACGACCTTTCCTTCGGACACCCGAATTCCAGTGGCCTTCACGTCGGTGATGATCTCCCCGCCAGCCGCCAGGATGCCCTTCTCGGCAGTGAGGAGGACCTCGTCGTAGCCGCCGCCAGCGACCTGGAATGGTCCCGGGTCGGGCATCCCATGGTGGACCTGTGCGAGTGCGGAAGACAGCTCCTCAGGATCCCAGCCCCAGCGCCGAAACGCATAGTCCCGGTAGAGGTGGTGGTAGGCCGGTCCACCCATTCGCCGCGCCACCCAGTCCCGATAGGAGCGCTCTTCCTGACCGCCGCCGAGCAGCTCGCTGGAGGCTGCTTTTGCCCGGGCCTGGAGCCACCCCTTCGCTGCCGGCAGCCGCACCCGACCGTTCAGGAGACGGGGGATCTGGTGGGGCTTCATCGGGAGACGAAACAGGTTTCCCCGGCCGCAGACCGAGCGCATCGGGTCCGGGGACTCGACCAGCGGCCCCAGCACCGCCTCGACCCGCGACCAGGCCTCCTCGGTGACCCGCATCCAGCCGGCGTCGTTGGGGTACTTCGGCCGGGTCAGTCCAGAAGGAGTGCTGCCCTCCTGAAGAAGGGTGACGGCAAAACCGCCGCTCGCAAGGACTGACGCCGCTCGGAGCGCATCCGGTCCTGAGCCGATGACCAACCGCTTCTCCGCCATCTGCCTCTCCTGATCCGCAGGTTTTGTCGTGTGCCTCTATCGCGGTCGATAGAGGCTGAGGGTTGTGCTGCCATAGCGCCGCTGGCGGTCCATCACCAGCCCGCCGACCTCCGCAGGCACCTCGCGCTGGCTGTCATGCTCAATGACCAGGACCTCAGAAGCCGCCGATGCCGCGCGCTCCAGCCACACCGCAGGGTCCTCCGCATAAGGAGGGTCCAGCAGGACCAGATCCCACACCCCCTTCGCGAGGATTGCCGCAGCATCGGCGCGTCGAACTTTGACCGTTGCCCCAAGCTCTCCGGCAGACTGCTTGATCCGGCGGACCACCTTGGGATCGCGATCGATGATCATCACCTCCGCCCCACGGCTGAACGCCTCGAAGCCCAGCAACCCACTGCCGCCAAACGCATCCAGGGCGCGCCACCCGTCGAGGTCTTGTCCGACCATCGAGAACAAGGCCTCTCGGACCCTCGCAGAAGTGGGACGGACACCGGCAGAAACTGCACCGGTGAGCACCCGCCCACGAAGTAGACCACCCGTTAGCCGCATCGGACAACTCCAGAACTCCCTGCTATCGTCCTCAGCATGCACGCTGCAATACGACTCA
>JBLHNG010000419.1:0-7695 GCA_047621685.1 Myxococcota bacterium
GGCCCATGCTGTCGACCTCACGCCCGTCGGGGAGCGCGAATCGGCGGGGCCGGTAAACAAGGTGGGTGGCGTTGTAGAGGCGCAGCAGCAGCCAGCCCATCAGCCGCTCTGCATCCGAGCGGAACTTGCTGTGGACCATCAGCAGGTAGAACATGTCCACCAGCAGCGGCGGCCGGTGAAAGTAGACCTCGCCGCCGTCTTCGGGCTCGGTGCCCATGAAGACCGGAGCCTGTCGCCACCGCTTCTGGTTCTTGAGGTGGGGGTTGCGGGTCACCCGATACATATAGATGTAGATGATCTGCTCGCGGTCCTTCGGCGCGAAGCTGAGATCCTCTTCGATGCGCGGGGGGCGATCGGTGAGATCCCAGCCATCGAGGATGAACCGGTGCATGGCCTCGGTGGTCTCTCCGAGGATGTTGTGGCCGATCACCCGACCAGTGGTCAGACCGTCGATAGTGAGATCCGAAACCTCAGCCATTGCGCCCTCCCTCTTCTCCAGCCAGCCACGCATCGAGTGAAGGACGCGGACGGGGCTGGAGGCGCTGTCGGGCCTGAGAGGGCTTGCTCCATGCCGGGCGCTGGGCGAGCTCCATCGCGGCCTCAAACCCTTCCCGGTAGGGACGACGCTGACTCCGGACCAGAGAGAAGTCTGTGGTCTTCGATCGGCTGAATGAGCCCCGGTCGAGCGCAAACGGGTAGCGAACCAGCCGGATGAGCTGCGGGGCGTTGGGCTCTGGGGTGACCATCCCGCGAATGTTTCGCACGGTGAAGGTCATGCCGCCGTAGCGCTCAGGAAGCTCGACAATCGGCGCCCCTTTACGGCTCTGCCGCTCCTCTGCCCGCACCTCGATCGCTCGGGATCGGTGAAGACGCTCACCGATAATTCGGCGTTGGAGTCGGTGCTGCACTCTCATACAAACCAGCAGTTGGGGACGGGAGTCATCCAACCACATTCTTAAGCACAGATCCAGACCGGACCATCGCGGTCGCCGGGGTGTATGATCGATCCGTGCGTTCCAACCGAAAGTCACCTAAAAACACGGACCGAGAAGTCCGCACGATGAAGAGCGCAACCGGCGGGAGCGTGGGGGACGCAGGGAGCCGTCAGCTCTCGCGCGTCGCGGGAAAGATGGGCAATCAGCAGCTCGATGGCCAGCTCAAGAAGTCCGCCGACACCCGCGATGCCCTGCTCGCCTTCATCGCTCAGCGCCTCAAGACCCTGCACGGTGTCCAGCTCGTCGAGCGCAGCGAGATGCTCGATCAGCGGCAGTGGTACAAGGAAGTCGCCCGCGGCCAGTCTGGCTACCACCTCCCAGACACCACCCGCTGGCATGAGTCCGCCGAGTTGTACAAGCGCGCCGCCAACTCGATGTGCAACGGCAACCTCGGCCGCGGAGCACAGCTGATGGAGCAGGCTCTTGAAGCCGAGCGGGCGGCCTACAAGTCCATGCCCATCCAGGTCAAGCAGGAGCTGGATGAGAAGGACAAGTCCGCTTCCAGCACCCCCCAGGAGCTGCCCCACGTCATCAGCGCGACTGTCTGTCCGACCACCGGCGCCCCCGGCGAGCTGAAGTACGCCGACCGCATCCTCGGCATGTCCGACCAGCTCGAAGACAGCCCACCGCTGCCGATCATGCGCTGGTGGAAAGAGGAGATCGAAGAAGAGAAGGAAGAAGAGGAAGTGGAGGGTGGAGCGTGAGCCGTTCAGAAGTCCAGGGCACCATCGACCTCCTCTCACAGCTGGTCGCTCAGCCCACCGTCAGCAGCCGTCCGCTCACTGAGCTGGCCGCCCTGCTTGCGAGGCGTGCTGAGGATGCCGGCATGACCGTGGAGCGGTTCGAGACGGAGCCGGGGAAGGTCAATGTGGTCGCCTCGGCCGGTCCTCGGGGCACCGACGGGCTCGTGCTGTCGGGGCACATGGACGTGGTCCCGGTCGAAGGTCAGGGCTGGCGAACAAATCCTTTTCGACTCACGGAAGCCGACGGGCGCCTGTATGGCCGGGGCGCATGCGACATGAAGGGGTTCATCGCAGCGGTGACCGACGCCCTTCCCTCCTTGCCGCTCTCCCGACTGTCTCGGGAGCTGGTGCTGGTCTGGACCCACGACGAAGAGGTCGGCTGCCTGGGAAGCGCCGCCCTTGCCGGTCAGCTCGCCGGGCGTCCCCTGCCCTCGCTGACCTGGATCGGAGAGCCCACCAGCCTCCAGATCTGCCGACTGCATCCCGGGCACTTCACCGTCGACATCACCTGCACAGGGCGGCCTGCTCACAGCTCCCGACCCGCGCTCGGCCTCAACGCCATCGAGCTGGCGGCGGAGGTCATCGGCGCAATGAGGGCGCTCGCTGTGGAGCTTGCCGCGCAGCCTTCAGCGCTTCCCGGGCTGATCACCCCCTGGACCGTGGTGAACACCGGCTGCATTCACGGCGGCAGCGCGATCAACATCGTGCCGGAGCAGTGTGTGCTGAATGTCGGATTCCGGCCCCTCCCTGGCGTACAGACCGAGGCGCTGCTGGCGCGCATCCAGGCGCACCTCGCTCCCATCCATGCAGCCGCCCGAGCACGCGGCGGATCGGTGGATGCGGTGAAGTCTCAGGACACCCCGGGGCTGCTGACCGAGTCCGGGACGGCACTGGAGACCCTGCTGAGACCTGACGCGGCCACGGCAGAGGTTGGCGGGGTGCCATTTGCAACCGACGGGGGCAACCTCGCCCGGCTCGGCACCCGCGCGCTCATCTTCGGCCCTGGCAGCATCGACGTCGCCCATCGCCCAGATGAATTCGTGCCCATCTCCGCGCTCCACACCACCCGGTCTGCTGTTGCACGGATCGTGACAGCACGCTGCATGGTTCAATAGCGGCGATGAGCACCCAGGACACCGACAACAAGCCCAAGGCAGACCGCAAACCGGAAGAGGCGCTGCCTGCGAAAGGCAAAGCCGACGACGAGAAGCCGGCCACGCCTTCCACCCTCGACGAGCTGCCCGAGTCGGCCCGCCAGCAAGACATGCTGCGCCTCAAACGCGCCGAAGAGGCGAAAAACGCGCGCGATACCTCCACCATGGAGGAGCTGACCGCCCCCCGGAAGACCATCGACATGATGCGTCTGAAGCCCGCCGCGGAGCCAGAGGAGGCAAGCGGAGCCTCCACCATGGAGGGGCTGACCGCCTCGACAAAACCCATCGGTGGCCGCACCCGGCTCAAGATCACCCGGCAGGAGGAGCCCAAACCCCCACCATCCGCGCTCGAGAGCCTGCTGCGCCTCACTCCGCAGGCCGCGGCCCGCACCGGAGCCGTGAGCACGCCAGACCAGCCCACCGCTCTTGGTGATCCCAGCACAACCGCCCCCCGAATGGCGCTGCGCGCCGAAGAGGAAGAGGTCGCCAACGTCGCTCGCCTGGAGGGTCTGATGACCTTCTCCCATCCCCTCGCAGTGGGACGGGTCGAGGTCGACGAGCACGGCACCTCCTCCCTCGACGGGCTGCTCGGCATCCGAGGTGGTCCCGTCGATCTTGGTCTCTCTGGGAAGGTCAGCACGAAGAACTCTTCCATGGCCGGCGCCGACTTCCCGGCCGGTGGTGGGCCGATGCGGCTGCGGCGCCAGGAAACGTCCAACCGACCGGTCCAGTCCAGTGACCTCTCCCGACTTGTCGGTGATCAGCCCCTCCCCCGCGCTCGTCTGCCCCACCGCACCACCGCCGGAGTGGTTCCAGAGCCCGATGGCTTCACGCCGATTTCGCCACAGCAGGTCGAAATTCGCTGCGAGCTGGCTGCACACCAACGCTGTCCGGGGCGCAAGGCACCGGTTGCAGTCGGCGAGCGGCTTCACCATCGGCTGGAGTTTCGCTACAACCGCTTCGAGCTGCTCGACGTGAACCAGGTCCTCTACGAGTGTCCCGGCGTCGCGGATCACGATCCGTTTGCCGGTGCGAACCCGGCATTCTTCGCGACCCACGCCCCGCTCGGAAACGGCATGCTCGCGAAGCTCATCGTCGCCATCTTCCGCGACGGTCTGCCGCTGAACCGGGTGGAGACGATGATGTCCCAGCTCAACGCCCCCATCGCTGGCAGCGTGCTCAGGGAACAGCTCATCGAGGCCTCGGATGCCCTGGAGCCAATCGTCGCTCAGCTGAGGGCAGGCCAGCGCAAGCCTGAGACCAGCCCCCCCATCCCCATCCTCCAGGCCGGTCCGAAGCGAGACACCTTCGGACACCTGCTCGTCCATGCCAGCAAGCAAGCGATCGTGGCGGAGCTGTGTGATGGGAGCCCAGACGTCGTCGGTGAGACCGGGATCGGAGTTCGCCTCCGAGACACCGCAAAAGGAAAGGGACGCGGAGCGCGCTGGGGACAGCTCCGTCAGAAGTTCTTCTATGCGCTGGTGACCGACAACGACCGCGCGCGTCGGGCGCTTCGGCTGCTCGATCAGCTCCCGGCGATCCCGGATCCAGAGGTCCACAAGGTGGCCCTGTCCCGCCTCAAGCGCTGGCTCAATGACACCTATGCAGACATCGAGGTCCCCAAAAATCGCCTGGAGCATGCGGTGACGTTTGGTGTTTCCATGTGGGAGCTGCTCGTCGGAGATGGTCCCATCCAGCACCGTCAGACCGGCGCGGTCGCGGAGTGGGCCTTCGACCTCGGCAGCATTCCTGCCGAGCAGACTCTGCGCTTCCACAGCGTGCTGGAGACCTGCGCACTGCTGGATGTCTCACCATGGGACTACCTTATGGATCTCCTCACCCGACTCAGCGGTCCGGACACTGTGGCTTCAGAGTGGACCCCGGCCGCCTGGAAGAAGTCCCACGGTTGAGCGGGCCCCCCGCTGGCGCTACGATGAACCAGGAGGTCGCCCATGGCCGGAGATCACAGCCCCCCGGGCGGAGAGACCAGCGCACGCCTCTCCCGTCGCCTCGACAACCACCTCACCCGTCGTGCCGCACCAGACGGCGGCGAGGTGTTCTCTGGCGGCCTCGCCTCCCGGGCGCTGCGCTCAGTGGGTGCGCGCGCGATGACCGTGGATCGGTCGATCATCGTCGACAACGACTTCAACATGGGCCGCCCGGAAGACCAGGCGCTCTACGCCCATGAGCAGCACCACGTCGATCATTCTGGTGGAGAGGCCGGCCACTCCGTTCGAGACGCCGAGGAGGTCGCGGCACGTGCGGTCGAGGCAATGGTCTTCCACCGCGCCGCACAGGGCGGCTATGAGGGTGGCTACAGCCCCGGACGTGGCGGCGGCGAGCACCCAGGCGATGGCTCGGATCACGACTACGGCTCCGGTGTCCCCTCCTCCGAAGAGAAGCCCGAGGCCAAGCAAGCAAAGCCAGACCCGGAGCGGGGTTACTGGCAGCTCATCGAGCAGGGCTACAGCCACCAGGACATCGTCGAAGAGCTGGCTCGGAAGTGCCAGGGCACGATGGAAGAGTCTGGACAGGCTGGGCGGGAGCGCCACCGGGACAAGAAGGGCTTCCTGTAGTCTCCAGGCACTGCCTGCTTTGTTGAGGAGAAGGAATGCCGACGGTCTTTGAGGAGCTGGCGACCCGGCTCCGTCGTACTGAATTGCTGCTGCTTCGCGCGGTCCGGCGACAGCGTTCCCGCCCGGCCATGCGGGCCAAGGGGCAGTTCTGGGGCTCGGTGATCACCGACGACGAGGTCGATGAGCTGCTCCGAGAGCACGGGGAGATCACCTACCCCGCCGGCGCGGACGGACTGGAGGAGGCCATCGCTGCCTCAGCGACCCTGCGGGACTCGGCCCACGGTCGGTTCGCCCGCCTCCGGGAATCGTTCTCGCTGGACGGAGACGACGCCGATCTCATCCTCCTGGCCATCGCACCGGAGATCTCGGCTGGCTACGCCAAGATCTTCGCCTACCTCAACGACAACCTCAACCAGGCCTACCTCACCGTCGACCTCGCCACCCGGGTGCTCCGGACCCGTCGGCAGTCCCGGCTCGCCCTCCAGGCCCGCCTGATGAGCAACTCCCCGCTCATCAAGAACCGGCTGCTCATGCTCAACCCGGCGGACGGCGTGGAGACCTTGACCTCCCGGCGGGTCCACCCCTCAGGTCGCCTGCTGCGATGGCTGCTGGAGCAGGAGGAGCTGCCGGGCGGCATCGGCTTCACCCCGATGGCCACCGATGGCTCCCCCCTCATCCCTGGCAGCACCACCGAGCGCCTCGACGAGCTGGCAGGAGCACTTCAGGGACCGGTGACCATCGCGATCATCGGCAGCACCACCGGCGGGCGGGAGGGCACCGCCATCGCAATCGCCAAGCGCGCCAACCGCCCCCTGGTCCGCATCGACATCGCCCGCTGCCAGCAGTACCTGGAGCAGCCGTGGGAATTGCTGCGAGAGCTGCTGCTGTCCCGTGCGCTGCCCTACCTCATCAACCTCTCCAGCTCCCAGGACGAGCCCCAGGTCCGCCTGCAGGTCATGCAGCTCGGCAGCGCCCTGGCGACCCTCCCCTACCCCATCCTCGTCGGCGGCTCTGATCGCCGCACGATGAGCGGCATGCTCGGCAGCGAGCGGCCCAACCTCACGGTTCAGGTCGGGCGCACCAGCTACGACGAGCGCCTCTCCGCCTGGCGGGGGATCCTCGACAAGCGCGGCTGGGACACCAACAAGGCCGAGGAGATCGCCGAGCGGTTCTACTCCGTCGGTGGCACCACGCTGGACCACATCCTCGACCGGGCCAAGGCGGAGAGCAACAACAAGGAGCCCAGCAAGGACGCCATCTGGTCCGCCGCCCGAGAGGCCAGCCGGCCGGAGTTCAAGGGGCTCGCCCAGCACGTCATCCCTCGCTACACCTGGGACGACCTCATCCTCCCCAAGAAGGTCCAGAGCGAGCTGAAGCACCTCACGAACTACCTCGCCGAGCAGGAGACCGTCTTCTTCCGGTGGGGAGCCCGGCAGGTGCGCGCCCGGGGCTACGGGATCAAGGCACTGTTCTCGGGCGGACCGGGAACCGGAAAGACGATGGCCGCAGAGGTCATCGCCGGCACGTTGGGACTCGACATGTTCCGGGTCGACCTCTCCAGCGTCATCAGCCGGTGGGTCGGTGAGACCGAGAAGAACCTCGGCGAGATCTTCGACGCCGCGGAGGGTGGCACCGCGGTCATCCTGTTCGACGAAGCGGACTCCCTGTTCGGCTCTCGTGGAGACGTCAAGCAGGCCCAGGACCGGTTCGCCAACCAGGAGGTGAGCTTCCTGCTCCAGCGCCTGGAGGTCTTCGAGGGCTGCGCGATCCTGACCACCAACCTCCAGGAGAACATCGACGAGGCGTTCCTCCGGCGGTTCGGCGCGGTCATTGAGTTCCCCATGCCCTCCGCCGTCGAGCGCCGCAAGCTCTGGCACCGGGCCATCCCCCGCTACGCCCCCCGGGCACCGGATCTCGACATCGACAAGCTCGCTGACCAGTTCGATCTGGCTGGCGGTAGCATCGTGAACGCAGCAATCAACGCCTGCATCATCGCCAGCTCACGCCGGGAACCGGTGGGGATGTCGCATGCGGTCGAGGCGATTGCCCGAGAGCTGGTGAAGATGGGCAAGCAGGTGAGCCGAGTGTATTTTGGCGAGTACTACGACTTTGTGCGGAACCTGTACTGAGGCAGTAGTCGGTTTTCAGGTCGGGAGAGACTACCGGTTCGGGACACGGCACGGGGACGGGCGGAGGCTGCCGGAGCCGGTCAGGTGGCTGACTCACT
>JBLHNG010000420.1:0-7682 GCA_047621685.1 Myxococcota bacterium
GCCGCCAGACATGTCGATGCCATAGACGACCAGGAGCCCATCGAGCACCCCGCCGAGCACCCCGCCCAGCGCCACCGCGATGGCGGCCAGGAGGATGCTCTCGGTGAGGATGAGGCGCATGACCTGAGCCGGGTTGAGCCCCAGCGCGGCCATCAGGCCCAGCTCCCGGGTGCGCTCGAAGACGCTCATCAGCATCGTGTTGAGCACCCCCAGAGCGGCGACCGAGAACACCACCGCGAGCAGGATGCCAGAGCCGACGTTCTGCATGCCCATCATCTGGGCGGTGGACGGATCAGCCTCGACCCAGGTCCGCACGAGGTTGTCTGGCTCGATGGTGCGGATTGCGCCCGCCAGGGTGTCGCTCTCTGTGGGGTCGTCGCCCAGGACGATGATCTCATGGACCTGATCAGGCAGGGCGAACAGGTCCTGGGCGTCGGTGAGGTGCATGTAGATGCCGCCCCGGTCGATGCCTTCATCCCCGGTGCGCACGATGCCGATCACCTCAGACAGCTCGTTGCTCATCGAGCCGTCGGATGCCTGGGTGACGATGACCAGCTCTCCGCCGACCTCAAGCTTCAGTGTGTCTGCCAGCCCGGTGCCGATGACCGACTGCAGGGAGGGCTCACCAGAGAGGAACTGCCCGCTCTCAAGCTTCTCCTCCAGCTTGCTGATCGCCTGCTCCTGCTGCGGGAGGATGCCGATGACCTGCCCGCCTGCGGAGGTCTCCTCAGAGCTGACGAGGCCGTAGCCAAACAGCCGGGCGGCAGCGGTGGTGACCCCGTCGGTGCTCGAGATGGCCTCGAAGCGATCCTGGGGGAGGGTGTCGTAGAGGAGGCGGCGGCCGGGGAAGTCGGGATGGTGGACCTGCACATGCCCGAGCTTGCGGGTGACCATCACGTCGAACATCTGGGCGTAGAGACCGTCCGACAGCGCGATCATCGACATGCACAGGGCGATACCGACCGCCATGGCGCTGGCAGTGATGAGGGTGCGGCGGCTCTGCCTCCAGAGGTTCCGCCATGCGATCGCGATCATCGCCGGAGTGCTTGCAGCGAGAAGGTGGAGTCGGGGATCTCCACGTCGAACTCCAGCGACTCATAGGAGATCGCGGTGTACTCGCCGGGCTTGTCAGCGGGGACCACGGTGAACCGGGTGGGGATGAGCCTGCCGCCGATGTCTCGGATGTCCGAGTAGGTCATCGTGCGGACCAGGGCCCCGTCCTCGTCGTGGTAGGAGATCGTCTGAGGGAGCTGATCCACCCCGATGGTTGCCACGATCTTGCCCCAGACGATGGCGGCGTCGGGCCTGGGCGTCAGCTCGATGACCCAGCGGCCAGTGTCGCCCTCGGGACGCTCGGTGATCTCGTAGTCGAAGTCTTCCGACAGCCGGCTCTCCTTGACGAGGTCGTCGTTGGAGATGTGGCTGCCCATCCAGGCCCCCGACATCATGCCGGCGGGCACCTTCATGGTGCGGTCGACCTTGGGCAGGTAGTTCCAGATGTTGTCGCCGACCTTCAGCGTCGAGATGCCGGCTTCCTTGGCTGGCTCCAGGATCTGGATGAGGGACTTGTCGGTGCCCTGGGACCAGGACTGCATCTTGACGGTGCGCTCGTAGCGCGCGGTCTTGACCTCCATCACCATGATGGCCTGGCTGGAGGTTCCGCGGGTGAGGTCGTCGGTGCCGGAGAGGAGCTGCTCGACCGTTGGGTCTTCCGCGAAGGCGGCGGTGGACCAGGCGAGCAGAAGGGCGGTGAAGAGGTGACGCATCGGATTTCCTCCTGGAGCTGTCTTAACTTTGTTCAGCACGTTCAGTAAAGAGTGAACTTTCAGAAAATGATTCCCTTCACCGCATCCTTGTGAGTATTTGGCGCTCGGGGGCTGTAGGACAGGTCGCTGCAAAGCCAACGGCAAGCCGTGCGCGGCAGGCAACCTCAAAACCCACTCAGATATCAGCCTGTCGCTGCTTCCAGTGCTCGAGGACCTGCGGGAATTCCGTCTCCATGAACACATAGAAGTCGCGGGTGTTCTCCAGCCGCTTCCGACGCCCTGCGGAGGTCCCGGTCAGCATGGCGAGCCCCTCATCGAGCAGCGTGCGGAAGGTGGTCAGCGCGACGAGCTGGTGCTCCATGAGCTGCTGCCAGGCATTCGTCTTCACCCGGAACCAGGAGCCGCGCTTGCCGGGCATGGCGACCTTCTCGACCAGCTCGGTGCGAATCAGCAGGCGGGTGTTGGTGGAGATGGAGCCCTTGGAAGCGGACAGCGCTGTGGCGAGCTGTGCGGATGACTGCTCGGGGGGATCGCAGATAAGGAGGTAGCCCAGGAGTCGCCCAGCCATGCGTGGCATGCCTTCGCGCTCCAGGAACATCCCGACCTGCTCGATAAACTGAAGCTCTCTGGGTCCCTGCTCCACGCCTCGTCCCGCCCTTTTCTGGAAGTCTACATGCAAACCGTTGCCGCCGGCCTCACCGAGCTGACTGAGGACGAGCTGAAGAAGCTCCTCCGCCACATCTATCGCGAAGAGCTGCCTTGCCCCGTCACTGCGGACACCCTGGCCTGTGTGGGCTTCCAGAGCCGGCACGAGTGGATCTCCGCTGCCCTGCGCGGTCTGGATGCTGCGGGGGTGACGGCGGTGCTGGTCGCGGTCATTGCGGAGCGTCGAAAGGCCGCCGAGGACACCGGGCCCGCGCTGCCGGATCGCCGCCGGGATCCGGCTGTGGTCAACGTCGAGGAGGTTCAGTGGGAGGAGGCCGCCCCGGGGTTGAAGACGAAGGCGCTGTCGCAGGCGACCGGAGGGAGGGGGCTGTCCGCCGCGCTGTACTGGCTGGATGCGGGCGAGCGCACCGGGCCGATGACGCCGAGCGGGGAGGCGGCGTGCACGGTGCTGGAGGGGAACCCGATCCTGAGCATGGCCGGGCACTTCCACAGCCTCCATCCCGGCGACTATGTCACCATCGTGCCAGGCGGCGACATCGAGCTGATCAGCCCGGGAGAGGCCGAGAGTCGGTTCATGATCACTGAGATCGACCCCGCTGGAAACACCTGAACAGGATAGCAGTGATGTATGCCTGACTTCATCACCGCCGGGGCCATCCGGCAAGGCCTCGACCTCCCCGAAGACGCCCTGGCTCACAGCGCCATCGCCGGTCGGCTGCTCTCACAGGCGGGTCGGCTGCCGGCTGGCTCGGTCATCGCGCTCCAGGGGAGCTGGGGGCGGGGAAAGACGGATGTGATCGCTCGGCTCGCACAGCGGGCGGAGGCGGCCCCGGAGTGGGCGTGGCTGTGGATCAACCCCTGGCAGTACGGCGATGCCAACCTCCTCACCCCGCTGGTGCTCGAATTGCTCTCGATGATCCCCGAGGAAAAACGGACCTCAAGGCCTGCGCTGGTCAAGGCGGCTCGCACGGTGCTGCTGGCTGGGCTGAGCTTCGGGATGAAGGCCACCAGCAGGCTGGTACCGGGGGCGTCGCTGCTGGCGGATGCGGCGGGTCCGGCGGCCTCGCTGCTCTCCGGGCTGTTTACAGCCAAAGACATCAACGACGCCAGGAGCCGTCCAGAAGCCGATCCGATCGCCACGATGAGCGTGCAGTTCAAGGTGCTGGTGGAGGCGGTGCTGGAGACGAAGCCGGAGCTGGAGCGGCTGGTGGTGTGCGTCGATGACCTCGACCGCTGCCTGCCGGATCGTCAGGTCGCCCTGCTCCAGGCGCTGCGGTTCCTGCTGTCCTCGTCCGCTGAGGTGCGGTTCGCGGTCGCCATCGATCCGGTCCTTGCCCGTCAAGCGCTGCGGGTCCACTACAACGAAGCCCACTTCGACCCGGACCTCTACCTCGACAAGATGTTCGACCTGCGGGTCAACCTGCCGGCGGTGGGCGATGCCGATGTCGGCGCGCTGATCCGCAGCCATCTGAGCCGCGCGGTACCGGAAGGGGTGCTCTCGGCGGTGCTTGGCGAGAAGCTGGGCGCGGCATGGCCGGAGCACCTCATCGAGCAGGCCCCCCGGGCGCTGTGCATCCCCAACCTCCGCAACCCCCGGCTGGTCCGGCGGGTGGTGGACCGGCTCTACCTGCTGCTGACGACACCAGGAGTCGCGCCGCTGCGCCTGGGGGTCCCGCTGGACGCCCGGTGGCTGCTGATCTGGCTGGTGATCGCCGAGCGCTGGCCGGAGCTTCGCCAGGCGCTTCAGTCCGACCGGGCGGCGTTTCAGCGCAACCTCGCGCGGCTGCATCAGCATGTGTTGGGCGGTGAGGGGCAGCTGGAGGGCGCGATGGCATTGATCGGGGCGATCCGTCCCGAACAGCGGGAGCTGTTCGGGGTCCTGGGGCGGGACCGCCTGGACTCGTCGGTCGCCGCGCTGGTGTTCCGGGTGGATGCTGCGCTGGTGGATGCGGGGCTGTAGCGGTCAATTCCGCTTTCGTGGTCGCACAGGTATCCGGTGGGCGCGCAGGCCACCCTGACCGGACCGCTCGCCGATGTCGAGTCGACTTGTCGCCGGAGTGGATCAGCCCTTGCGGGTGAAGCTGAAGAAGTCCGCGAGCGCCTTGACCCGGCCGCCCTCGTCTTCTCCGACCAGCTGCTCCAGCTCACCCGGATCGAGCAGGACCGCGCTGCAGCTGCTGCAGACCTCGATCTCGATGCCCTTAAAGATCTGGGTGGCCATGTCGTGGCCGCACTTGCCGCACTTGAAGTGGTGGAGCTTGCGCCGCTCCGCTTCTTCCTCTGCGGCCTTCTTGAGCGCAGCTTCTTCGCGCATCACGCGGAGCTTTTCCTGATCCTGCTGGCGGAAGTAATCTTCTTCTTGCTGGTTCTTGTCGCTGGACACCGCTGCACTCCTTGCTAAGTCGGTCACCCTCGTATCAAGGAAACAGGCTGTCGGGGAGGGGATAAACCCGATACCGGGTTGGCATGGTCCGGCCTGCCTCCTGCCGGGTGTGGAGTGGTGTATGGAAGCGCTGGTCACCTCAGGACTCACACGTCGGTTCGGACAACGAACCGCAGTGGGCGATCTGAGCCTGTCGGTCAAAGAAGGCGACGTCTATGGCTTTCTCGGCCCAAACGGTGCCGGGAAGACCACTGCGATTCGCTGCATCCTCGGCCTCATCCGGCCCACCAGCGGCGAGGTCACCATCTTCGGGGAGAAAGACTCGATCCGTCAGCGGGCTTTCGTCGGCGCGATGGTGGAGACCCCGGCATTCCACCGGTGGATGAACGCCGAGGACAACCTCGCCCGTGCGGCAGCGTTCGCAGGAATCGGAAAGACCAGCATCGCGGAGGCCCTGGATCGGGTCGGGCTGGCGGGTCGGGGTCGGGATCGGGTGGGCGGCTACTCCCTCGGAATGCGCCAGCGGCTCGGCATCGCCCGGGCGCTCCTGTCGAAGCCGAAGCTGCTCATCCTCGACGAGCCCACCAACGGCCTCGACCCCCGCGGCATGAAGGAGGTCCGCGACCTGCTCGCCGCCCTCGCCCGGGACGAAGGCATCACCATCTTCATCAGCTCCCACCTCCTCGCGGAGGTCGAGCAGCTCTGCACCCGGGTCGGCATCCTGGAGCATGGCCGGCTCATCGCGGAGGGCACACCCGAAGAGCTTGCCGGGCGTCAACAGGTCGCGGAGGTCGGGGCCACGGATCGCGAGGCGCTCAAGGCGGCCCTGGCGAAGATGTCGATCGATGTGCTCTCCGACGGCGATCAGGGGCGACTGCGGGTCTCCCTCGCGAGCCTCTCTGCCGCAGACCTCAACCGCCGTCTCTTAGACGCTGGGATCGCAGTCAACGCCCTCATCCCCGGCGGACGGTCCCTCGAAGACCTCTTCCTCTCCCTGACCAGCGAGGAGCTGTCCTGATGCCTGCTCACTTCTTTGCGATGGTGGTTGCCGAGCTTCGCGCTGTGTTTGCCCGGGGCTCGGGTCTCGGCGCAGTGGTCGTCAGCCTGCTCATCGGCGTCCTGACCACCGCGGTCATGTTCTGGGTCTACAGCAACGCCGGAGACGCCCAGATCAACGGCGGCTCGATCGACGGCTTCGTGCAGTTCTCCGGCCCCAACTGTGCGGGCTGGGCGCTGACTGCCCGCAACTTCCTGATCCTGCCGCTGCTGCTGCTCCTGGCGACCGGCGGCACCCTGGCCGGCGAGCTGGGTGACAGCACCCTGCGCGAGGTCCTCGTCCGCCCGGTCTCTCGATGGAGCGTCCTGTTCGCCAAGCTGCTCGCCCTGATGACCCTCTCGGCGGTCTGCCTGCTGGCGACCCTCATCCCGTCCCTCATTGGCGGCGCGGCGCTGTTTGGCATGGAGGGGCCGTGGGTGGACCTGCTGCTGGGCTACGCGGCGAGCCTGGGCACGGACCTGGGCATCATCTCGTTTGGGCTGCTGGCCAGCACCGTGGTCCGCAGCGTGGGCGGGGTGGTGGTCTCGGTTGTCCTGCTGCTCATCTTCGACGGCGGCGCCCGGCTGCTGCTGTGGGGTCGCGAGAAGCTGCTCGACATGATGCGGGCCTCACAGGGCGACTACACCGATGCTGTGGTCCATTACTCCCAGCTCCTCCCTGGCGCGGCGCTGGACTGCTGGAAGGGCTGGGCGGATGGCTGGGCCTGGGAGCCGTTCGTCGGGCTCGCGGTGCTGGTCACCATCTGCCTGACCGCCACCCTGGTCCGATTCAACCGGATGGACATTGGCTGACGGGACACGGGCTGACCACCTCCGGGCCATCCTGATCACCCTGCACATTGTGGCGGTGGTGTTGATGGCAGCCCCGAGTCCGCGTGGCGGGATGAGCCCCTCGGCGTGGAAGTCGCCGATGGTGCAGGACGAGATCGCGGCCTGGGCGGAGCGGCTTGAGGCGGTGGGCATCTCGCGGACCCCGGAGGCACTGGAGGCGACGCTGTGGGAGGTCGCGGAGGGCATGGTGGTGCGACATCAGGCGATGCTCAAGCCCTTCCGGCCCTACTACCGGAATTGCGGCACCACTCAGAACTGGCCGCTGTTCGTCATTCCTCAGCGCTACCCTGCGCAACTCCACATCGACATCCGCCACCCCGACGGGGAGTGGACGCCGCTGTACATCGCCCGCTCCGACACCGCCGACTGGCAGCGCGACCTGCTGGACACCGAGCGTGCCCGGTCGATGCTGTTTACGCTGAGCTGGGCGCACTACAAGGCCCGGTATCGGCGGTTTGGTCGGTTCATGGCCCGCAGAGCCGCCACGGAGTTCCCCGATGCTGAGGCGATCCGGCTGCGCTGGCTGCGTCGCAAGACCCCGACCCCCCGGGCCGTTGAGCGGGGCCGGGTCGATGAGGGCACGTTTGAGGGCGAGAAGGTCTTTGAGCTCGCGGTGCTTCGATGAGCCTCTGGCGGCGGTGGGTGGCCCTGTGGGCGAGGGAGGAGCCGGGGGAGAGCCTCGCGCTGTTCCGCATCGCGCTGGGGCTGTGCATCCTGGTGATGGTGGCAGCGGACGCTCCGATGATCGACGTCATCTGGGTGGATCAGTCTGACGGCGGGCTGCGGGTGGTCGGCGAGGGGAAGCGACTGATCGCGGCACTGGGCGGACACACCCGGGCGGTGGTCGGCGGGATGCTGGCGGGGGTCGGCCTCTCCGCGCTCACCCTGACCCTCGGCGTGCTCCCCCGCCTCTCCGCGCTGGTCTGCCTCCAGCTCCTGCTCGCCCTGGCCTCCAGCAGTCAGCCCGGCGGCAGCCAGCA
>JBLHNG010000421.1:0-7666 GCA_047621685.1 Myxococcota bacterium
CGAACCCCCCCCCCCCCGGGAGTCCCTCATGACATCAACGCAGTACCCCACACGAACCAAGCAGGAATGGTCCGACTTCCTCCGGAGCAACGGACAGTATACAAATTTCTACAAGCTGATCGATAAGATGGTTCACTTCCAGCTGGGCCTGGTTGATCAGCTCAAGGTTCCCAACGAAGAGGCGCAGCGTGAGGGAGCACCGGTGTCGTTTCATGGGAGAGCCGCTGGAGACTTCTCCAACAAGCCAGTGGACATGGCCGCCGGGCAGACGCTCAACGGAGAGACCTGGTTTCGTTTTGCGTTTCGTGGAGACTCGTTCTCCGACTGGCTGACGACCCAGATCCAGACCAGCGCGTCATCGGACAGCGCCATGCTCCTCAACAAGGTCCTGGTTCCGTTCACCACAGGGTTTGAGTCTCCGCTGGTGATCCTCAGCCCGTCGGTGGATCCTGGCGTGGACGAGACCGGTCGGAAGTATCTGCAGGGAACCAACTTCTACACCACGGTGGATGTGGCTCAGGTGCCCCTGATGGGCGGCCTCTTCAAGATGCTCTCCCTCAACAGCGTGCCTGTGGAGATCTACTTTGCTGGCGGGCCGGACTTCGCTTCGAAGACACCCAGCTTTGTCCTGCAGGCCGGACTGAAGGTGAATCGCGGCATCTGGCACAACCGTCTGCTGCTGAAGACCCTTGCCCTGACCCTGGACCACGTGGCTGTGCAGAAAGCCGGCGTGCTGGATGCTGTGGTGCTCGGCATCACCTTCGACTTTGCCCTGCCCGAAACCCGCACCCTGTCCATGGCGGGCGCGGCGGCCTTCATCGACAGCGGGACCGCGCCATACTGGCAGTTCACTGCGGCCCCACAAGGCAACGACAAGACCATTCACCCCCTCGGCATGGACAACATCTCCCTCACCGTCGACTCGGTGACCATCAAGACCCGCGGTCTGGAGAACATCGGGGTGGATGGCCAGGGCAGCGCCAGCATCTCCCACAAGGGAAAGTCGGCCATCTCCGGTGCAGAAGGCTTCTTCTACCTCGACAAAACCATCGATGGCTTCACCGGGCTGCAGGTGAGCGCAGACTCCACAGAGCTGGGGGTGCTCAGCGATGCCCTGACCGATGGTGCCTTCAACATCTCGAGCTTCCTGAAGGTGGGCGTGAAGAAGCCGCGGCTGTTCTACGCCAACATCTCTGGGCCCAGGGTGGACATCACGGTGGATGGAACCCCCCGTGTACACGAATTCAAGGCCGGGTGGGAGCTGTCGGGAATGCTTGACCTGTGGGGCTGGAAGCTGGACATTGAGGAGGCCACCTACAGCAAAACCAACGGAATGAGCCTCAAGGCCAACGCTCCAGAGACCCTCAACCTCGGCGTGCTCTCTCTGAGCAACCCCACCGTGGACATCAGCGCCAGTAAGCAAGCGACGGCATTCGGGGTGACCTGTCAGGTGAAGATCGCCGGTCTGTACACCACCAACCTCCGCCTGCCTGCCACGATGAAGGAACTCAGCCTGCCGAAGAACGCAGCGGGGTTCAGCCTGTCGGCCTCTGTGGATCAGGGAGGCCTATCGCAGGCTCAGGTAGAATTTCACGATTCCTGGAGCGCAAACCTCAGCTTCTCTTCCATCCAGGTCAGTGGGTTTCAGGTGTTTCCGAGCATGGGAATTCCTGGACTACAGATCGGCGCATCGGTAAAGCTCTCCATCAAAGAGGACTCACTCCAGGCGACCGTGACTGCATCGGCGAATGTTCACATCGTTGAAGAGGCCTGGGACATCCAGGTCAAGATGTCCATCAGCGACGCCGGATCGCTGAACAATATGCGCAATGCGGTGATCACAGCAATCCAGAAGGCCGTGAACAAGAAGCTCCAGGCGTTCTTCGACAACAGCACGATTGACGCCATCATGAAGGTTCTCTACTTCTTCACTTCTCCCCTTTATAATGGGAAAATTCTGAAGAATGCCTACAAGAAGACTGAGAAGGAAATCGGGGAGATTTTCAAGACGGTCGGCTACGATGCCTGGGCGGCCGGTTCGGCACTGCAGGGGATCTACAACCAGACGGCCAAACAAGTGAAGGAACTGCTGGACCATGCCGGCTATGAAGCGAAAGAAGTCGAGAAGACGATCAAGAAATTGTTCCCTTGAGAGCCTCTGCGGACCTCTTCCAGGTCCGGGAGGTGGGAAGACGCATCGCTGGAGCGGGTAGGCCAAACAAGCCGGTTTTTTCCCCTCCGCGCCCGGTCCAAAGCCGTACTGGTGGGGGTTGTCGGGTAGGGAAATGTCCCCCCGCTCTGCAAGGGCTCTGCTCTCGCTTTTCAAGCCGGTCTAATACTGTCCTCATACCAGCCTGAAAACAGAGCTATCGCTGACTCTGACTGAGGTTCAGCGCCGCTCGATGCCAGGTGGTTACCCCTCCAATTCTTCCAGTCCGATGGATTCAAGGGGCAAAGAAGTCCGCTGGTGAGCCACGGGCCGGAGACTGGCTCCACCTCTGCTCCGGTAGCCGTCGTTTCCCAGAGGGTTGTTGGGCAGTCGCGCTGTGAGAGAGGCTGCTGCACAGGTTAAGCCGAGTCTTGATTGGAGTCTTTATGCATCACGCTCTGGCGACCCGCTTCCGCAACGCGCTCTCCACCGGGCCCGACTACGTCTCGCTTCGACTCATCGAGCGTCGCGACCGCTTGCTCACCGTGCGAAACGACGTGGTCCAGCCCCCGTCCAGTTCTGAGGATGTGGGCATCCTCATCACGGTGTTTGAAGGCGGGGGTCAGGGATACGCAGCAACCCCGGATCTCTCTACATCCGGTATCGCCGCGGCCATCGCGCGTGCCCGCACCTGGGCTCGCACCTGCGCTCCCCTCGGTCTGCTCGACTCCTCCACCCTGAAGATGCCCGCCCCCACAGGCGAGTGGCGCTCTCCGCACCGCCTGCCGTGGGCGGACATCCCGATCTCCGCACGCATCGAGCGCCTCCAGGCCGTCTGCCAGGCCGCGGCCACCGACAAGCGCATCATCAATCGCCAGGCCAGCCTGATGATTCGCGACACGCAGTCCCTGCTGCTCACAGCGGACGGCGGCGAGGTCTATCAGCACATCGTCGCCACGGGCCCAGAACTCACCGTGGTCGCCCATGGCAACGACACCCAGTCCCGCAGCTTCGGGGGCGGACGCGGGGCGGTGAGACAGGGCGGTGCAGAAGTCCTCGACGAGCTGGGCTTTGACCAGTGCTCGGCCCGCGTCTCGGCGGAGGCGCTGGCGCTGCTCGATGCACCGGACTGCCCGACCGGCAACATGGATCTGGTGCTCGCCCCAGACCAGATGATGCTCCAGATCCACGAGTCCATCGGCCATCCCATTGAGCTGGACCGCATCCTGGGCGATGAGCGCAACTACGCTGGCACGAGCTTCGTCACCATGGACATGTTCGGCAGCTACGCGTATGGCTCGCCGCTGCTCAACGTCACGTTCGCGCCCGATGTGGACACCCAGCTCGCATCGTATGGCTGGGATGACGATGGAGAGCCTGCCGAGCGGGTCAAGCTCATCGACAGCGGCATCCTGATGCGTCCGCTGGGGGGCACCATCTCGCAGCGGCGCGCCGGGGTTGCCGGGGTCGCCAATGCACGGGCGTGCTCCTGGAACCGCCCCACCATGGACCGGATGGCAAACCTCAATGTGGAGCCCGGTGAGAGCTCTCGAGACGAGGTGTTTGCCGGGATTGAGCGCGGGGTCTTCATGCGCACCAACCGCTCGTGGTCCATCGACGACAGCCGCAACAAGTTCCAGTTCGGCTGTGAGATTGCACAGGAGATCGTCAACGGAGAGCCCGGTCGCATCCTCAAGAATCCCAACTACCGCGGCATCAGCGCCAGCTTCTGGCGCAACCTCTCCACCGTCGGAGACGCCTCGACCATGGGCATCTTCGGCACGCCCTACTGCGGAAAGGGAGAGCCCAATCAGGTCATCACCGTCGGCCACGCGAGCCCGCTGTGCCACTTCTCCAATATCGACGTCTTCGGAGGTGCAGCATGAACCCAGAGACATTCGAGACCCTGCTTGAGCCCCTCGCCGAAGCCCTTCCAGCCAGCATGGCCTTCACCGCGTATGGCACCGGCGAAGAGAGCGACTTTGTGCGCTTCAACCACGCCAGGGTGCGTCAGTCCGGCTCGGTTGTGCAGGGCTCGCTCACCCTTCGCGTGATCGACGGTCGACGGCATGCCGCCGCGTCTTTTGGACTGACGGGAGAGGTCAGCATCGACCGGGAGCGCATGGCCCGGGCTGCGACCGAGCTGGTCGAGAGCATCCCCTTTCTACCCGAAGATCCGCACCTGCTGCTTCCCGGTACCGTCCACAACACCACCCAGAAAGACGACACCCCCGCACCCGATGCCCTCGCCGTCACCCAGAGCATCTGCAGGGCCGCAGAGGGCACGGACTTTGTGGGCATCTATGCGGGAGGGCGTCAATGGCGCGCCTTCGCGAACAGTCCGGGGCAGCGGAATTGGTTCGAGGCAAGCAGCTCTCTGCTGGACTACAGCCTGGTTCTGAGTCGAGACAGGGCCGTCAAGTCCAGCCTTGCCGGGCCGTGGAGCGAGCCGGCACTCATTGCCTCGCTCGATGCAGCCCGGGCGCAGCTCGCGGCACTGGAGCGGCCCTCTCGCACCATCGAGCCCGGGAAATACCGTGCCTATCTGGCGCCTGCCGCGGTCGCTGAGATCCTGAGCCTGCTCAGCAGGGGCGCGTTCTCCGGCCAGTCACAGCAGCTCAAGGTCAGCATGCTCAACCGCATGGTCTCCAAAGACACTACGCTGCATCCCGCGATCAACCTGATCGAAAACACCGCCAGCGGCGTGGGACCACAATTCACCACCGATGGCTTTGTGAAGCCCGGTCAGGTCGACCTGATCGTGAACGGCAGCCTCGGTGCGGCGCTGGTCTCACCCCGAAGCGCGCTGGAGTTTGGCCTCACCCACAACGGCTCCGACTCCCACGAGTGCCCGACTGCGCTCACGATGACCGGCGGGGACCTCGACGAAGCCGATGCGCTCGCACGACTGGGCACCGGTGTGTGGGTCAGCAACCTCTGGTACCTCAACCACTCCGATCGCAACGCGGCACGGTTCACCGGCATGACAAGATTCGCGACGTTCTGGGTTGAGGACGGCCGGCTCGTGGCCCCCCTCAACGTGATGCGCTTTGATGCCACGCTGTTCGACCTGCTCGGCGCCGACCTCGAGGCGCTCACCGCACAGACCCGGCACATGCCGAGTGCGTCGACCTACGGCTCCAGAGAGACGGACTCAGTGACCGTGCCGGGTGCCCTGGTCCGCAGTCTGCCCTTCACCCTGTGAGCGGGCGGCTGAGCCGACTCCTCCAGTGGCTTGATGAGGCGCCTGAAGCCTCGCTTCCTCCGTCGCATGAGCCCGCTCTCCGGCATCTGATCCAGGCCTTCATCGAGACCGACGACGAGGACTGGATGGACATGGCCCGGGTGTTCATCGACGTCGGACCGGCGATCGCACCGAGGCTAAGAGAGGTGCTGTCGGCGGGCCAGGTTCCGTGGTGGTATGTGGCCGCCATCCTCGGTGGACAGGGAGACGTGCGCGCGAGCACGCTGTTGTTTGAGGAGATGCTGTCGGCTGAAGAGCCATGGGAGCTGGACCAGGCGATGCGCGTCGTGGGAGCGCCAGCCCGGCCGATCTACACCGCCAACCGCGACAGCGAGGATCCCCTCCGCCGCAGCCGGGCGCGCCTCGGGCTGGGCCACCTCGGCGAGCCAGGCATCCTGCCGGCGATGTACGACCTGCTCTGTGGCGACGACGAGAACCTCCAGGAGAGCGCCGCAGACGCCATCGAGGTTCAGGTCGCCGCCGACCTCCCCCGGCTCCGGGACTGGATGCTCACCACAGCCACACCGGCAGCAGAGCTTCCGATCTACAGGCCGGTGCCCATGGGGCACTACCCTGAGATCGCCGAGGTGGTGCTCGATGTCGTCGAGCAGCGCCCTGAGCACCGGACAAACGCCTTCGTCGCCCTCCGCTGGCTCCAGTCGCACACCCCCCGAACCTGCGCGACCTTAATCGCCGCCCTCCAGGACACCAACCCCGACAACATGCGCATCTATGCGGCAAAAAACCTGGCGTGGATGGGCTTCTTTGAGGCCGGCGATGTGCTGGCCGGGCTGCTCTGGACCCGGCCAGCAGCAGTGCAGAACGCGGTGATCGAGGCCTGCGGGGTGCTCGGCCTCCAGTCCGTCTCCCAGCAGCTCAACCAGTGGCTGTGGCAGGCGCTTGATGAGGGCGACCGTTCTGGCTGCAGCATGCTGTGTGCTGCGCTCGGCAAGATCCGGGATCCCGCTGCGGTGCCGGCGTTGATCGCGGTGCTGACCGACGAGAAGGACTACCCCGATCACCCACACGACTACAGCCGACGGGCCGCAGCCACCGCGCTGGGGTTGATCGGTGGTGAGGCGGCAGTCCACGCGCTGCTCGATGTTCTGCAGCGTGAGACCCTCCCTCCCCGGCGGGAAATTGCCGCGTTTGCCCTCAGCCTGCTGAAGACACCCGCGGCCGCCCCGATCGCCCGCACGCTGCTGGCACACAGCATCCCGGGCGCGCTCCGACGCCGACTGCTGGCCACCCTGGGCGCGTGCGGAGAGGCCGCGGATGGGGCACTCCTGATCGATGCCTTCGCATCCGCGGGCAAAGACCGAAGCCTGGCATACGCCGCAATAGAGGCTATGAATTCACTAAGAACACCGCAGGTCCTCGATGCCCTCCTCCAGGCCACGCATCACGCCGACGGGGAGGTCCGTCGGGTGGCGATGGCGACGATGGGGGCATCTGGACCCGCCGCATCCGCGCTCCTGCCCACCCTGGAGGCACGCTACAGCGTCCCCTCCCTCCCCCGATCCCGACACACCCTGGCTGTCGCCATCGCCCGCATCTCACAGACGGTCTCCGATTCAATCCTGGCGGATGTCCGTCACATGCTGGGGCAGACCGCCCAGTCCTGTCAGGACCACAACAACCGCATGTGGCGACCGGGCAACCTCCGGCTGGTTCGCGAGCTGGCGGAAGCCCTTGCGACCCGTCCGTGCGATCCGCTCACCGAGAAGACCGCCCGACGCGCGCTGCATTTCCTGGCGCGCACCCCGACAGCCGGGCTGGAGGCCGAGCTTGAGGCAACACAGGAGGCACTTCACCGGCTGCTCTCCCGCTGATCAGCGCAGCCAGGGGAGCAGCGCTCGGCGGAGGGCGACCAGCACCGCCGCATCCGAGCCGACATGGGCGATGAAGCCTGATCCTGACGCACAGCCCGCCCCCACCTGGACCCGACTCGCCCGCTCCGCAGCCTACCGGACGAACATCAACAGCTCCGAGATGCAGGTGTCGGCGTATCTCGACCCCGGGTAGACCTCCTCAATGGTCAGCGCGATCTCCACCACCGGCTCGGTCTGTCCAGACTTCTGCCAGACCATCTCACCAGCGCTTCCAGCCTGACGAAACCACGCCTCGGCGGTCCCGGTGTAGGGGGTGCCTGGCTGCATGCAGGGATGGAACTCCGGCGGCACCACCGGATCAGAGAACGACAACCGATCGGTGATCACCACCTCACCAGCAGCATTCGTTGCGACCATCGACATCGTCTTGATGCGCCCGTT
>JBLHNG010000422.1:0-7646 GCA_047621685.1 Myxococcota bacterium
GAGGCTGAACGCCATCCTCCAGGTCCGGCTGGGCGAGGCCCTGGCTACCCTCAACGACCCCGATGCCATCGTGGTTCTCCGCGAGGCGCTTGCGCGTGTCACCGCGTTCTGTGATGAGAACACCCGGCAAGACGCGATCACGGCGATCAATACCCTCACACACCCCTCACCATCCACTCACAGAGCCACCGCGAACAAGAGCTGAACCACTTCCGGTTCTCCTGACGCGAGGTCCTGATGACCCAGACGATGTTCCCCTCCAGCCTCCTGACCCTCCTGCTCGCAGGCTGCTCCTTCGGCACACCACAGACCACCCCCGAGAGCGCTCCGGAGCGGATCATCTCCGCACTCTCCGATGCACAGGTCACCAACGCACTGAGCCCCCATCAGGTCCTGCACTGGGACGAGTGGGTCCGCAGCGCGGAGCTGACTGACGAGCAGCAGGCCACCCTCGACGCCGGGAAGGCCCTGGCCGGAATCGCGCCGACCCCCATCCGCCACTCCAACGGCTTCCTGGAGGTCGACTCGGCGACCTTCGATCAGGTCGATGCCGGCGAGCTGGCGGTCCACATTAACTTCGGCGCGTGGTTTGCGGCGGGTCTGTACGACGAGCGGGTCACTGCACATCGAATCGCGGCAGTCTCCTGGGTCCGGGGCAACCCCGAGCCGGCCATGCAGCAGATCCCCGCGCTGAGCACCGCGGGCCGGACTGACACCACGAAGTTCGTCATGGACACCGGAATGGGCGGAGCAGACACCGGGAGCGGCTCAGACACCGGAATGGGCGGAGCGGACACCGGGACAATCCTCTGCGATGGCGGCTCCTGCGCCGGTGACACCGACGACGACATGCCCAACTGTCAGGTCACCTGCGACATCGTGGTCGATGCCGAGCCCAGCACCGCGGTGACCGGCGACGGAGAGTTCGACCCGGACAACATCTGTGGAGATGAGTACGACGGCGAGCTCTGGGAGTGGCACGTCACCGGTGGCGCCCACCCCTCCTTCGCAGGCGCTGACGGCGGCTCTCCCAACGCTCAGGACTCCGGCGCCTGCACCTGCTCCACCGACACCACCAACAAGACCACCGTCGCCACTGAGCTGCGGGTCAAGGCCACCTGCAGCGCCGGTGCGATCGATGACAACGAGCCTGCGGACTGTCCGGCGGGGCTGGAGTGGGAGGTCAAGGGGTGGGGCGATGCTCAGCAGAGCCTCAACGCTTCCGCCAGTGCTGAGAAGGTCTCCTCGGATGACTTCTACAACGGCTGCACCGAGACCGCCTGGTCCGCCCAGGCCGACATCGCCGCCCGCTGTGGGGCGACCGGCGCCACCTACAACTCGGTCTCCGGAACCGCGGAGCACAACCAGAGCTGCAACACCGCCACCACCGTCAGCGGCGGCCTGTCCCTCTCGACGACCTATAAGTCTGAGGGCGTCGGATCCTGGGAGACCACCGGTGGCGGCGGCGTGAGCAAATCGATCACCACCACCTGCGAAGATAACGAAGGAATCGACTCCACCGTTTTTGTTGATTGCAATGCCCGCGGCCCGGAAACGGTCATGACCAGCGACACCAACCCCCTCGGCACCCTGATCTGGGCAGGGGTCGGCGGCGGCGCCTTCCGCGCTCAGGCAAAATCGGTCGCTGATGCCATCGGAGACAGCGATGACTACGGCGGACACGCCGAGGCCGAGCTGAGCGGGATGTCCACCCTGACCGTCGAGGTCCGGGAGTGCGCGGCATGGGACGACAGCGGCGTCACCGTGATGTTCCCCTGCGTGCTCACCGAGAGCGGCACCGAGGCCACTGAAACCCACGCCATCACCCGGCACCTGTGAGTCATGGTGAAGCTGAAACCTGGCAAATAATGTGGGCCGGTGAGTGCTCAGCGGGAGCTGATGCGGATGGGTCGGGTGGCGAACGTGATCGTGTTGCGCGGGTGGTCCGTCACACGGTCGCCATCGACCGTCCAGTGGCAGGGCCGCTCGACGAGCTCTACGCTCTTAGGCAGGGCCGCTGTTAGGCTCACCAGCGGACTTCTTTGCCGAACGAAGCCTCTCGTGCCTTGAGTCCATCGGACTGGAATTGCTCGACAACGGGATTGCAGGGGTGTGGAGCACCGGGTGCTCCACACCCGATGTGGAGCACACCGGCCGCGGAGGCCTGAGAGCGGTCCTGACAAAAAGCCACTTGAACGATTTACCCTCCCGCTGACGGGTTCGTGTATTCGATACGATCCGTGCGAAGCTGACGACTGCTTCGAGCACCCGAGACTGCTCTTGTCTTTGTGCTGCGGCCCGCAGTCTTCATTCCATTCCGCTGCTGTCAGATCGCCCGACTCTATAGGAAGACCCTGCCATGAACGGACCGTCCCCTCTCTCCGTGCTCCTGAATGCCCTGATGCGGGATGATCAGTCCGCTGCCCTCAGCGCGATCGATGATGCCGGCATCCAGTCCCTGCTGAAGAAGAACGCAAGGAAGCTGCGCGACGGTCCCGGTCAGCTTCGGACCCTGCTGGTCGATCACCTCCGCAGCCGAAGCGATCCCCTGGCGGCGGAGCTGCTGAACGCGGCCCATGCGATGGGGGGAGACTGGCTGGAGCCGCTCTCCTCCCTCTCCACCCTCCGTCCCCTGCGGGCATTCCGCCCCCACCAGCGCCACATCAAGGGGATCGTGCTGCTGCCGGACGACCGCATCCTGACCGGCTCGGAGGATGGGAGCATGGTGGTGTGGAGTGGGAGGCACTGCGAGCGCACGCTCAAGGAGCACAGCGGACCGATCAACGCCCTCCACAGCGCCGGCGGGGTGATCCTGTCCGCTGGCGATGATCACACGGTCCGGGTGTGGGATCGCGCCACCTTGACCCCGCAGCGGCTGATCGAGGGGCACACCGACGTGGTCAGCGCGGTCGCACTGGCGGGGGAGACGGTGGTCAGCGTCAGCCGGGATGGAACCGTCGGGTTCGACGGTGAGCGGGCAACGCACCACCAGACCTGGGCGACCTGTGTGGCGGTCTCGCCGGACGGGCGCTGGGCTATCACGGGCTCGATCGGTGGTGGGATCGCGGTCTGGGACGTCGCCGCCCGGCAGGTGACGCGCACACTCCACCCTGATCGCCCGGTCCGCATGGTGATGGGCATGCACATCGCCCCCTCGCTCCAGGAGGACTTCCCGCACACCGATGTGCCTGGCTGCCTCCTGTGGCCGACCGCTGGGACGGTCATCTCAGTCGGCAAGGAGATCGTGGTCTGGGACACCGACACCTGGACGCCCCGGCTCATCCTGGAGGCGCACAGCGTCACTCCCCGGTGCGCGGTGTCGCTGGACGACGGCACCTGGCTGCTCACCGCCGGCCAGGAGGTTCGGGTCTGGGATCTGCAGAGCGAGGAAGACCACCTCAGCGCGGCGTTTGTGCCCCACGAGAGCAGCCAGATAACCGCGATGGCCCTCAGCACAGACGGCAACACCCTGATGACCGGTGATGAGCGCGGGCATGTCCGGGCCTGGGATCTGCCCAGGGTCCTCAACATGCCCTCATCGGTGACCCACAGCTCCGGCATTCGCCTGCCGCTGCTCATCTCTCCAGACGAGCGCGCGGTGCTCTCCGGAGGCAACGGCGACCACAGCGCGATCCTCTGGGACTCCCGGACCGGACGGGTGGTGCACCACTGGGAGGGTGGCCACCGCGCGCAGTTTGTGGAGCCGATCGGGTTCGACGGCGACCGGATCGTCACCAGCGCGGGCAGGGAGGTGTGCGTCTGGAGTTGGCAGACGGGGGTGCTCCAGCACCGCATCACCCTCAAGGCGCAGACCGCAATGATGAGCACATCGTTCCTTGACGGCGGCACGGCGATCACCGGTCTTGTTGGCGGCTCGCCGGTCCGGTGGGATCTGGTGGCGGGCACCGTGACCCGCCTGGCGTTTCCGCACAGACACATCACCAGCATCATCCCGCTCGACGCGGACCGCCTCGTGGTCATCCACTACAAGGACAGCCAGGACGCACCGGTGAGCATCATCGATCGCACCTCGGGAGCGGTGCTTCAGTCGCTCACGGTCCCCGGTCACCCCACCCTCCGCTTCTCGGGAACCGCAGCGGTCGGCGGGCGCATCTTCGCGGCGGGAACAGAGCGGGTTGTGGTCTGGGATGCAGACAGCGGCGCAGTCATCGCCCAGCAGACGATCGCGGGGCTCAAGGACGGCTCCCGCATCTGGTTGCTACCAGATGGGCGCATTGCGGTGCTCTGTACGTTCCCGGCGAGGCTGTGGCTCATCGCCGCGGACCTCTCCGCGCACACCCTCCACGAGCTCGGAGAGATCCTGTGGTATCCGGTGGTCAGCCGTGACGGCACCGTGCTGATCGGCAAGTGCCGAGAGCGAGTGGATGTCTATGCCCTGCCTGAGGTGACGCGCCTGATGTCCTACCACCCGCCGGTCGAGGCCTGCGCGCTGGCGCTGCGCGGACAGACCGTGGCCATCGGCATGGTGAACGGGCGGGTGCTCACCTTCCGGTTGCACCGGGACACAACCCCCACCAGTGCGGCTTCGGACCGGGCACGGAGGGGAAAAACGCTGCTTGAATGACGTACCTGCTCTCGACCTGACCGGACTGGGTGTCGATCGCCCAGAGCCAGTCGATGAGCTCCTTGCTCGGCTCCAGCCGCACCGCTGCACGCAGCCGGTCGTAGCAGTCCTGGATGTCCCCGAGATCCTGGGCGGCGTGGGCGCCCTCGATGTGCTGCGCGCCAGTCAGCTCCGCGCTCCATGAGGGCGCGGTACATGCGATCCACCCCGACCCAGATGTTGCGACGGGCCAGCGCACGCATCTCCTCGGTGAGGCGAACCTCCTCCGCCTTCTCCTCAGTGACCGCGGCGGCTTTCGTGCTGAGGATCAGCGCAGCGATGAGGAGCAGGTGTCGCATCGGGGCATTCGGATCCAACACGCCGACACTCTCACAATGGAAGTCTCAGTCCGGATGACTGTGAGACACTTCACCTCAACAACAAACGGCGAGTTGCTTAGAAATCTGTCCGGCGCGAGGGGGCAGGCTCACTCGACAGGTACTCGCTGGGCAGCTGCTGAAGCACGCTCTCCGGTTGTGCCTGTCAGGCTGGCTTATAGTGGCTGGACAGTCGCGACGCGCGACTCACGGACGCCATCAGTCTGCACACGCATCACATTGTGGGTGAGGTTGGCGAAGTCGCATGAGCAGCGCTGGTATCATCGGATAGTGAAAATCGAAGACATCGACTGGTCCGTCTGGCAGCCCACCGTTCGGGCCACCCTGCTGTTCATCTGGCGGGATGACTCGCTGCTGCTCATCCGCAAGAAGCGCGGACTGGGAGCCGGCAAGATCAACGGCCCGGGCGGCAAGATCGACCCCGGAGAGACCGCAGAGGAGGCCGCAGAGCGCGAGGTCTTCGAGGAGGTCGGGGTGCAGCCTGTCGGCACAGTGGCCCGCGGCATCCTCCGGTTTCAGTTCGTCGACGGTCTGCGGCTGCAGGTCGAGGTGTTCACCGCCACGGACTGCCAGGGCACCCTCTGCGAGACCGACGAGGCCATCCCGATGTGGGTGCCTGTTGAGGCCATCCCCTACGACGAGATGTGGGCGGATGATCGGGTCTGGCTGCCGCGGATGTTAGCCGGGGAGTGGGTCGATCTGTGCGCGGTGTTCGACGACGATGTCATGCTCGGCCACCGACTGGAGACCCGACCGCTGTGAGACTCCTCCTGCTGCTCGCCTGCAATTCGCCCGCTCCTGACGAATCCACCGTCGCTGCAGACAGCGCCATGCCCGTGGTGCAGGACACCGCCTCTGAAGAGACCGGCGCTGTCGAAGAGGAGGTGGTCAACGGGACCTGTGTGCCCGAGGGGGAGCGCTTCCTCGACACACACTCCTGCGCGACGGTCATCGGCCCGGTGGGGGATCCAGAGCTGGAGTCGACCGCGAAGATCACCGACCCCGACCCGGAGCGCCTCAAGGATGCAGACCACGACTGGGTGCGCGCTCAGATGGCTGCCTGCAGCTGCATCTGCTGCCATGATCCACCGGGTGAAGGGGAGGGGGCGCCATCTGGAGAGGCCCGCTCGATCTGGGACGCCAGCTTTGAGCCGGTCTGGACCGACAGCGCCACGAACAGCGCCCTGGAGGGCGTCACGGGACTCAAGGACATCTCCCACGACGGAATCCCGCCGGAGGAGAACTACGGCTTCGAGCGGTTCAATGGCAGCATTCCGACGACGGACAGCGAGCGGCTCCAGGCCTACGGACAGCGGGAGCTGGAGCGACGCGCGAAGTAGGCCAGCCCTGGGGCTTGTCAACATCCATGTGATGCTCAATACACTGAACCGGGGGAACTCCAGTGGTTGGCGACCGCACACTTGGGCAGGTGTCAGGGCACGCACGTGTCAGGGCACGCACGTGTTTGCGGGGGACGCCGTCGTCGCCCGATGGACGAGCGGGAGCAAGCTGGAACGCGAAAGCGAAGGGCAACGCGGGATGCGCGATGGGGTTCGGTGCCATTGCATCTCGAGCGGAGCGCGGGGCGATGGAATCGTGAGCGGTTTCTGATCCCTACTTGCCGCCCTCCAGCAGCAGCTGAGGTACTGTGGCCCGTGAACGAGAGAACCTACGATATCTATCTTTTGAGGGTGAAATACGGGCAGCATTAGACCGGCTTGAAAAGCGCGAGCAGAGCGTAGAGCCCTTGCAGAACTGGAGTTCGTTGAGCGGGATGCCCTTTGGCTGCCCGACAAACCCCGCCACCACGGCTTCGGACCGGGCGCACGGGCCAGAAACACTGCTTATTCGGCCTACCCGCTCAACGTATAGGCAGCGCCCGGCCGCCTTCGTGTCGTCTTCTACCAACGTCAGAGGTTCTGATGGGATGGCTGCCGCCACCGCAGCAGAGCTCTGCATCAAGCGCTCAGAGTGCCTGTGTTAGCCTCCATTCGTGCTCCATTGGACGCACTAAAACTGAAGGAGACTTACATGTCCAGCTTGCTTCTCGTTCTCTCATTCAGCGCCTCCCCTGCCCAGGCCTGGGAGCCGCCAGCACTGCCGGCCTGCAGCAACGTCGCCCTGCTCGTCCAGCACGACTACGCCTATGTCCAGACGAACATCTGCACGCTCTGCGGCCCGGTGAGCAGCAACTACTGCGAGTTCGACTGGCCGAGCAACGACGTGATGGCTTGCTCGGATTTGGACACGATGCGCAACAGCATCTACGCCTACTACGGTCGCCCCTTCTCGACCGACAAGTGGAAGAACTACTTCGCTGGTCAGGAGTGGTACAAGGTCAATCCCGACTACTCTGACGCCCTGCTCAGCGAAGCGGCAAAGCGAAACGTTGTGTTGCTCAAAAACTACGCCGAACAGGGCACTATCTGTATAAAGTAGGCTGACAGCGAGCAGAGTTAAGCGCGGCGACAATCCCGGTGAGTGCAACAACAACCCCGCTCATCTGGCACCGAACGTCGATTAACCGTAGTCGAGGCTGGCGATTGCCCTGGCTGTTTTGAGGCTATAATGCGGACAGCATTAGACCGCATTGAAAAGCGCGAGCAGAGCGTAGAGCCCTTGCAGAGCTGGAGTTCGTTGAGCGGGATGCCCTTTGGCTGCCCGACAAACCCCGCCACCACGGC
>JBLHNG010000423.1:0-7605 GCA_047621685.1 Myxococcota bacterium
AGGCAGCCACCTGACCGGCTTCGGATGCCTCACCCCGTCCCCGCGCCGCTCCCCGCAGGGCAGCTCGCCCGTCTGCGACCGGCTGCTGCCCTGACTCAGCGTCCGGTCCGTGAGGCAGCCACCTGACCGGCTTCGTCGGACTCACCCCGTCCCCGCACCGCTCCCCGAATCAGCAATCAGCCCGTCTGACGACCGGCACTTGCTGAACTCAGCGGCGGGGACACTGAGCCACCCACCTGACCGGCTCCGTCAGACTCCGCCCGGCAGCTCGCCCGTCTCCGACCGGCTGCTGCCGACACTCAGCGAAAGCTCGAAGCAGGCGATCCTCACTCCGGCGGCGGCGGCGGGGCCTCTGGGGCGATGGTCGCACCGATCTCCAAGGGCTTGCCGAGCCCTCCGGCGATGCGCTGGGCCTGCCAGCGCAGGTCTTCGGTGCCCGAGGCGTCGAACAGGTGGCGCTGGTCGTCCCGGGTGCGCAGGTAGACCGCCCGGCAGATGCCGTCTGCGTCCATCGCGGTCTCCTCATACGCCACCGCAGCGACCTCCCGGGCGTCGATCTGGATGCGATCCACGGTGCCGTCGGGCAGGTGGCGGTCGATCTTGACCGTGGAGCCGTCGGCGGGGATGTGGGTCATGCGCTTGATGTCCGAAGCGCAGGGGTCGGCGGGCTCGGGCTCAGTGACCGAGAACGCCTTCGACATCGTCATCCCCCGGCCATCGGATCCAGACACGATGAGGTTCACCGGTCCAGGCGGCAGGCCCTCAGGCACGGTGCCGGTCGCGGTGGCAGCATCGAGGACGGACAGCTCGGAGAGGGGCAGGATGCCGAGCTGGAGGGTCAGCTCCGTGGTGAAGCCGGTCCCGGTGATCGTCACCTCGGTGCCGGCAGGTCCGGTCCGAGGGGTGATGCTGGAGGCCGACGGCGGCTCGGCGGAGCAGGCAAGCAGGAAGAGGAGCATGGCTGCAGTGGAGCACCGTTGATGTTGGATGGTCAAGGTGGGCGAGCTGCGGGATCTGCACTACAGTCTTGAAGTCCGGCTCATGGAGCGGGTGAATAAACCCCTTCCTGCAACCGTTGACAGAACTGAACAGCCTCCCTGGAGGGCACCATGGCACGCAGCAAGCGGTCCAGGGCACGGCGCGAAAAGCGTCAGCTCAGAGCCGCTGTGAAAACTGGAATCATCACCACTACGAACCGAAACCCCGTCGTCCTCGCGGCCTGCCTTCGCGGCGGAGCAGGACAACACATCGACCGGAAGAAGGAAGCCTCCAAAAAGGCATGCCGGAAGCCGGTCGAGTTCCTTCTGGCGCATGATTCCCTGCGAGCTCGAGCCCGAGCCCGAGCCGTCTGACTACGCCTCCTCCTCCACTTCCCCGTCATCAACCCCCACCATCTCGACCTCCTCGTCTTCAGAGTGCTCCCGCTGGAGGTCCTGGGACATGAGGTAGAAGAAGATCACCTCCCCGAGCACCGGGTAGAAGGCAATGATCAGCCCGTCCTTCATGAACTTCCAGAACAGCGCGCCCTGAGCGAAGAACGGCTCCTGCTCTCGGAGCCAGATGTCCTGAAGCAGGAACTGGAACTCACCGCCCATGTAGCCGGCGAATGCCAGCAGCAGCACGACCACGAACAGGATCCCCGGGATGAACGAGGCGTATTCTTCGACGTAGGGGTACTTGAAGTACGCCATCAGCCGGGCGGTGAACGGAACCGCGATGGCGAACATCGGGATGATGTTCATCGTCTCGGGGTAGAGGTCGAGGTAGACACCCGCCGACCACGCCGCGAAGTACAGGCACTCGCTGAACACCACGAGGTAGAACCACGACACCATGTAGTGGTAGCCAAACACCATGATCGCGCTGGAGACGTATCGGGGGAACGGGGTCTCGGGCTGGGGCTGCTCGGCGAAGTGGATCATCTTGTAGATGAACAGCCGCCACTCGCCCTTCATCAGGTGATCGCGGATCAGATCTTCCATGATCCGCATTGAGTAGAGGTTCGTGATCATCTGGGTGAACAGGTTGGTCAGGGTGAAGACCACCACGATACCCAGCCCGATCGCGACCACCCCGAGCATGCCGATGACCAGCTCGTTGACGCCATCGAGGATCTTGAAGAACGCCTCGATGGGTC
Source organism: Myxococcota bacterium (assembly GCA_047621685.1). Taxonomy (GTDB): domain Bacteria; phylum Myxococcota_A; class UBA796; order UBA796; family UBA796; genus JAQXDW01. Next base: position 2,138 of record JBLHNG010000423.1, read on the forward strand.
CCATGCCATGAGAGACGATGTTGTAGGCAAAGAGCCAGACAACCGTCAGGCCGAGGCCGACCATCAGGGTCGCAGTTGCGCTCTTGCGGATCTCCGCCGGGCTCTCAGAGTCTTTGTCAGATGACACTTCTCAACGCCTCCGATCCAGGGACCATGAACAGGAACATGATGATGAAGAACAGCACCACCCACAGCAGACGGCTCCACCGCCAGACGTAGATTCCCTCCAGCGGATTGAGCGGGAAGACCTGAACCATCGGGTAGATGAGGAAGGCGTCGGCGAGGAAGATGAGCGTGGGGATGCCCGACGCCTTCCAGGCCATCCACAGGACCACCGAGACTGCCGTTGAGGCCGAGATGCCAACCAGGGCGATGCGGCCCCGCTGAGCGTCGGTGGCGTCGTCAACGATGACGTCTGAGGTCAGGGGCATGAACGAGAACGCCCCGGCGAAGTACAGCTGGATGAAGCCGCCGTCCACGCCGGTCTCGTGCCGTAGCGTGAGCCCCTCACGCCGAGCAGTGGCGGCCTGGGCGAAGTACATCAGCCACAGCGGCAGCACCATCAGCAGCCCACCGAGCCAGATGAGCATCGAGCCCCAGTTGGTCTTGCCGGGGTAGGGCGCGTAAGTGAACAGCAGGTCAGCGAGTTCCTCAAAGAACTTCGGGGGCTGAGAGAGGTCGGATGCCGAGGCATTCGCCGGGTCGTAGCTCTGCTTGTTGGAAGCATCCATGGCCTCGCTGAGATCAAACTGCGCGGCGTTCAGCTCGATGGTGAGTGACTCCTTGCGGGTCTCAAGTTCCCGCTGCTTTGACGTCTCGCGGGTCATCTTGAGGTCGATGCGGATCTGGCGATACTCCTCCTGGATGCGGTCGACCTCCTGCTGGGCGTACCAGGAGGTGTGCCCAAGCTCCAGCAGCTCGGCGTGCTCAGCCTCGTAGGCGGCCTGCTCGGTGGCCTGAGCGGCCAGGGTCTGATCCTTGTCCATCAGCGTGGCGTAAGGCTGACCGAAGCCGATCACGATGACCCAGGAGGCGTACAGCAACGCAGAGGCAAACGCGAGGCTCTTGAAGTTGTCCTTCCGCACCGAGCCCGACGAGGTCGTGGCGTTCAGCTTCTTGGCGATACCCCGAGAGCTTCCACGCACCGCGGTCCGAGCGGCGGTTCGAACCGCGCCCTTCATCGAGGCCCGCATTCCAGCGCGAGCAGAGGTCCGGACGATCGTCCGCAGCACTGTCCGTGAGACCGTCCGAAAGACCACCGCCAGCGCCAGTCCTGCTCCGGCCGCCCCCTCCCGAGCCTCTCCGTGGGCGGCGGTGAAGGCGTTGTACTCGCTCTGAATGTAGATCAGCGGGACCAGCATCAGCACGATGCAGGTCACAACGGCGATGGCATTCTCCAGGCGAGCATTCCGCGGAGCAGGTTCCATGGGGCCTCCGGTGCGATCACTACCACGTACCCCGGGCCTGCGTCACCTCAGCAGGGCGGCGAGATCCGCAGCGATCTCGCTGTATAGCACCGCCGGGGGCCTGGGAAGCAGGGTCTCGCCATGAGAGAGGCTCACCTGCTGGATCCGGAGGCTGGAAGCGGATCGGTCAAACGGCGAGTAGGGGTCATGCCGGATGGTGATCCGAAACGGGCCGATGAGCTTGACTGCGTGGTCGATCCGATAGCCGCGCTCGGCAAGATAGCCCCGGGCGGTCAGGGTGCGGGCGAGCTGCCAGGGGTTGACAGAGGATCGACCGCTCAGGAGGCTTCCAAACGGTCGATCCGGATTGACCGGCCGGTACGTGGCGCGATCAAGCTGCGGAAACGCCGGACTCGCGGATGCTTCCAGCAGCAGGTTCCGCCAGGCGTCCGCCACGTCCTCGGTGAGTCCCAGCGGGTGAACCGGTCGGATCTCGGTCACCCCGTCGAGGTCCAGATCGGCTCCGGCGGCATCCACCGGGTCGCCCTCGTCGGTCACCAGGAACCGCAGCGGCTCGTCGGGGTTCCGCAGTCCTTCCCAGATGACCCCGCGCACGATGAAGTGCGGCACCGGCGCCTCCAGCAGCACCCGCCAGTCGGTGATGGTCGCCCCGGTGATCATCGACTCGACCAGCCCGGCGATGGTGTCGGTGAGGTCTGCGGACAGGGCGGACTTGAGCGCAGAAAATCGGGCTCGCGCGGTGGCGACAGCGTCTGGATCGTCCTTCTTGCGCGCCCGGGGCAGGGACTTCAGGCGCTTGCGGCCTTCGAAGATGCCCATCGAGCCATCGGGCTGGAGGCGAAGCAGCAGCGATCGGGCGCCGAGGGGGAAGGTACGCTCTCCGTGGTGATCAAAGCCCCGGCTTCGCACCATCACCGGATCTTCACCCGGTCGGGTCTGCCGGGCAGTCCAGGCGTCCTTTCGCAGCCGGGGGGTCGGGGCAGTCCGAGACAGCCGGGCCAGCCATCCAGGGGCCTCGGGGTGGGGACTTCGAGCCAGAGACTCCACACAGTAGCCGGCCATCCGGTGCTGCTTTGCGTGGTTCTCCTCGAAGACCCGCACGCCCAGGCGATCGATGTAGTCCGCGTCTCCGAGAATGCCGATGGCGAACAGCAGCCAGCGGCGATCCAGCGGGGGCTGACCGGCTCCCGCCCAGTCCACCAGCAGCGCGGTCAGCAGGTCCGCGCAGTCGTCGTCGTGGAGCCGGGGGCGGATGGCGCGGGCGTGCCGGGCGGTGCCAGCGGTGCCCTCGGACTTGAGATCGGCGATGAAGCCGCGGCGGGCAGACTCCGGGAGCACCCCGCCCGCCAGGAGGCGAAGCGGGGGCAGCGCGTCGGTGTCCACCCACCGCGAGGGTCGGGTGCGCAGGGCGATCAGGTCATCGACGAGGGGCTCGCTCACCCACCCGCTGTATCGCGAAGCCTACTGAGGCGGCGGACCACCACCCGCACTGACCCCGTCGCAGCTGACGGTGGTCTCGCTCTGGATGGTGCCGTACAGCGTGGGACCCACGGTGTTCGGGAAGCTGCCGGTGACGTGGTAGTGGTAGCCGTAGTCGTCGTGGTCGTGGCCGTTGTGCGCGTCGAGGTACGCCCCGCCCTGCGCGTGGCAGTCAGCGTCGTAGTAGTAGTCGGGGTAGAACAGCGCGTCGGTGCCCGGGAAGGTGTTTCCGGAGAGGCTGGTGACCGTGTCTGAGGTGCTCGGACCGCTGGAACCAGCCGTCTCGGTGCCCTGGGTGGGGTCGAACTGATCGACCATCACGCAGTCCCGCTCGCCGGTGCCGCCGCAGCCGTAGGGATCGTCGGCGTCGTCGTAGTCCCGCGCCACCCAGCAGCTCTCCGCGGCCACCCCGCTGGCGTGCCAGGGGCCATAGATCGGGTAGCCGTCCGCGACGATGCCGTAAGCCGGAGAGTGTCCGGTGCCTTCGTCGCCCAGCTCATCGGCCAGACAGCGGGAGTAGCCGTGGTGGTGGTACTCCTCTGCGGCGGCATGACCGGAGCAGATGCCGAGGTCGAACACCTCCTGCGCACCCGCGATGTTCAGCCAGTTGCCGTCGTCGTCATAGGCGAAGCCATCACCCCAGTTGAAGATCGACACGCCGTTGACCCAGCTGCCTGCCCAGCCCAGGCCCGTCTCGCACTCGCTGCCAGAGCTGGCCGGTTCGGGGTTGAGCGGGATGTAGTGGTCGTGGCTGACATCCGCTGGACACTCCGGTCCCGGGGGCCAGTAACCGTAGCCCGCGCCGGTGCCGCAGCTGGTGTTGGAGCTGTACCCGACGTCGTCGCCAAGCTCCACCGTCTGCCCGACGGTCATGGTGGTCTCGCCGCTGAGGAAGTCCGTCCCGGCGTTGGGGCGGTCGTTCAGCTCGTCGATGAGATCCTGATCGACAATGGTGGCGTAGCTGGGAATGCCGGTGGCCTGGAGGCGCAGGTAGTCGACCCCGCTGACGGTCGAGAGGGTGGCGGACTGCACATCGGTGAGCACGCCGCTGCCAATGACCGGCGCGGTCTCGGTGTTGTTGATCAGCCACTCGGTGCACTGCACGCTGTCGGAGTAGTCGGAGCTGGTGCAGTCGGTGTCGGCATCGGTGTCGGCATCGGTGTCGGCATCGGTGTCGGCATCGGTGTCGGCATCGGTGTCGGCATCCGCCTCTGTAGTGCTGCCGGTGTCGTCTTTGTCTCCGCATCCGAAGACGGTCAGCGTCAGCAGGCAGCCTCCGAAGAGGACAAGGGGTCTCAGCGTCATGGTGTGTCTCGGGTTGTCAGGGTGATTCGGGGATCGCTGCTGGAGAGCAGGTTGGTGAGGACAGCACGGAGGATCCGCGCCTCGGACTCTTCAGCCAGTGGGATGCCGTCGAACATCCGGGCCGGGCTGAGGGAGAGGGTGACCTCCGCGTGGAGAGCATCGGCGCCCGGAGCGAGCGCATCGAGATCCGCGCGACTGGAGGTGGAGAGGGTGGTGGTCATGTCGAACGGCTGGCGGACCTCACCGCGCTGCCAGTGCCCGGTCAGCGCGAGGCTCACCCCGGCTACCGGCGTCACTCCGCCCACGCCCCGGGTGTGCTGGTCTGCACGGGCGATGAGGGCCTCGGCGGAGCAGTACCGGGCGGGTGGGAAGGTGCAGGTGTCGAGGGTGGCGTCGGAGAGGGCGAGCAGGTCGAGGGCCTGGGGTGCGGTGAGGCTGGTGGCGTTGATCGATGGGCCATGGGCGGCGTGAGCGGTCCCGAGCAGCCCCCAGCCGGCGGACGCCTCGGGACACGGCAGCAGCCCCAGGTTGTAGGTGACGAGCTGGCCAGCGGTGATCGTGACGGTGTAGCCGAGGTCGGTGGTGGTGCTCCACTCCTCGGCGCTCCGGGTGATCCCTGCGGTCTCCCAGGTCTGCCGCCAGGTCACACTCTCCAGCAGCAGGCCGGGGGCATCTGCTGGCGGGGAGACATCAGGACGGGCGCAGGCCGCCAGGAGGAGGAGCATGGTCACTTCCAGGGGTCGGAGTGGCGGGGGTCAGTGAGGAAGTCGGAGTCGGTGAGGGTGCCGAGGAAGGCGATGACATCAGCCTTCTCGCCGTCGGAGAGCACGAAGCCCGGCACGAACTCGCTCTTGAGCACATTCTGTGAGGCCCGTCCGCCCAGCGCGTAGTGGTCAAGCACCGCCGAGAGGGTCGCGATGCTGCCGTCGTGCATGTAGGGCGCGGTGACCGCGATGTTGCGCAGGGTCGGCGCCTTGAACCGCCCTCGGTCCCCCATCTCGCCGGTGATCTCCTCGATCCCGGTGTTGTCGGCCGGGTAGGGGTCGTACAGTGCAGTGTTGTGGAAGGCGACCTCGGCAATCGCCATGCCGCTGTGGTCCATGGCGTCGGTGAAGTTGAAGCCGCCATGGCAGTGGAAGCACTCCAGGCGCTCGCTGAAGAACAGCTCCATTCCCCGCTTCTCCTGGGTGCTCAAGGCGGACGAGTCGCCGCCGACGTGGGCATCGTAGGGGCTTGTAAATGACAGCAGCGTGCGCT
>JBLHNG010000424.1:0-7582 GCA_047621685.1 Myxococcota bacterium
TGGAAGGTCCCCGACAGGACATCGCCAGAGAACTTGAGCTTGAGGATGTCGTCCTCCTCACCCTCTTCGTCGTTGCGGACCAGGGTGAGGGTCGAGCTGTCGAAGGCCCCGTGGAACGAGAAGTAGTCGCACTCGTCTCGGAGGTCGGTGGAGTCCCAGTCCACCGCAGCGGTCATCACCCCGCCCCCGGCGGTGCTCAACACGATGCAGGTCCGCAGCGGGTTGCCGGTGTAGCCGCCGCTGTCACAGGCGGAGTTGATGTCGATGCTGCCCACCCACTTGCTCCCGTTGAGGGAGGCCGGGGCAGGGTGCTTTGCACAGCTGAGCAGCAGAGAGGACATGAGAATGGGCATCAATCGCATGCTGTCTGCTTTAGCACGGTCACTGGCAATTCAGGAACCGGGATTCCTCCAGCCAGTCGCTGTCGGGATACCAGGTGAACAGCAACGTGCCACGATCAATGCGGTTGATGAGCGACTCGGTGATCTCCAGCGGCACCGCCGGACAACCCCAACTGCGTCCCAGCCGACCGAACTCCTCGATGTGCGCCTTGCTGACATAGTCCGCCCCATGCAGCACGATGTACCGCTCCCGAGCCGCATCGTTGACCCCGGATTCCAGGCCATCGAGGCGCAGGGAGAGGCCGTTCTTGCCGGTGTAGGTCTCGGCGGTGACGAACATCCCGAGAGAGGACTGCCTGGAGTCGACGACGTTGGAGAAGTCGGTGGCGAGGTCTTCGCCGGTGTTCTTGCCGTGGGAGACGTAGTCGTGAAACAGCAGCTCGCCCTTTGCCAGACCGATGACCCACAGGCGCTTCTCGGTCGAGGGCAGCTCGAAGTCGATGATGGTCAGGGTGCGCTGCTTGCCGAAGCCCTCCTTCTTCGCGCACCGGTAGCTGGTGAGCGCGGCAGAGAGCACCTCGGGACGGAGGCCAGGGTAGGCGGCGTCCTCGGCGGCGTTGAGGGTGGCGGTGGTGTCGTGGCGGACGCAGGCCAGCAGGAAGAAGAGCACTCAGCGGTCTCCGAGGTGTTGGGGAGGGAGACCCGCGGCGATGCTGCTGTAGTCCTCGGCTTCTTTCAGCGTCGCGACGCCAGCGAGCAGCAGGTACTCCAGGTGCGGGAGGAGGGCGTCGGTGCCGACCTCGTGGCGGGACAGCCGGACGGCGAGGGCGGCGAGGATCTGGCGGCGGAGCGGGTGGCGATCCGGGCCGGTCTTTAAGATGGCCTCGGCCTCTGCGATGGCTTCGGGAGCGCCCAGCGCCAGCTGTGCTCGGAGGAGGCTGCGCTTGAGGCTGGCGTCGTCTCCCGGACAGGCCCGGATGGCCTGGTGCAGCTTCCGGATGGCCGCAGTGGTTTCCCCCTGAGCGAGCAGCGCCTTGGCGGTGATGCGGACGGGGGCGCACTGGCTGGGCGGGAAGTCGGCGACCTGCGCGATGGCCTCCTCGGGGCGATCCCACTGGAGGAGGGCGGCAGCGAAGGCGATCCGGCTGCGCTCCTCCAGGGCGATGGCGCGGTGGTAGAGCCCCTCGGCGGTCGCCCGGGTGGTGGCATCGTCGCGGGCCTGGGTGAGCAGCTTCGCGGCGAGCTGGAGTCGATCGGCCCGCTCGGGGATCGCAGCGAGGGCGGCCTGGGAGGGGTCGTCTCCCTCGGCGAGGGCCTCGGTGATCCACGCGGTGGCGTCGTCGTTGTCTGGAAGGTTGCAGGTCAGCATGCCCCGCCAGGCTGCCAGGGCGCCCTCGGTGTCGCCGAGGTCTCCCCGGAGTCGGGCGAGGGCCAGCCAGGGCCAGGGGAGGGTGGGGTAGCTCGCGGAGGTTGCGACGAACACCGCCTGAGCGCCCTCGGTGTCCCCGGCACGCTGGCGGAGGCGTCCCCAGCGGATCAGGGCGGAGTGGTGGAGCGGGGCCTCGGCGATGATGCGCTGGTACGCCGCAGACGCAACCTCGGGCTCCGCATCTTCGCGGGCCTCGGCGGCCTCAGTGAGATCCTCGGGATCGGGACTCGACAGGGCGAGCAGCCCGAGCAGCCCGGCGAGCAGGGTGCAGCCGGCTGCGCTGAGCCGGATGAGGCGCCATCGGCTCGGCTTCATCGGTGCACCGCCCGACAGCATCGCGCCGACCAGCATCGCGGTCAGGGCTGCGATGGCACCGATGCGCAGGGGAAAGTCGAACAGCGAGCCGACCAGGATGGCAGCGGCAGAGGCGAGCAGGGCGGCCGATCGCCACCGGACCGCACCCGTCTCGGTCAGGCAGCGCCGAAGGGTGAGCAGGACCGGCAGCACCACCGCTGCGATCCACAGCAGCCCGCCGACCAGCCCCTGCTCGACGAGGGCCTGGAGGGAGTCGTTGTGGGCGTGGGTGACCGAGGAGAAGTGCGGCAGCCGCTTGACGATCTGGTAGGCGTCCTCGAAGCTGCCGGTCCCGGTGCCGAACAGGGGGGCCGCGGCGATGAGGTCAAGGCTCTCTCGCCAGATGACCAACCGCCGACCGGTGAGATCCTGGAGGTGATCCTCGGGGATGATCTGCATCGAGAGCCACCACGCGGTCTGCTGCGGGCCGACCAGCAGCACCGCGATTCCCACTGCGACTCCCACCACCACCAGCCCGAGGGCCGCACGACGCCCGCCGGTCAGGCCCAGCAGCAGCAGCCCCGCACATCCCGCCGCCAGCACCGCCCCTCGGCTCCCGGCGAGGATGAGTCCGACGAGGGCGGCGAGGATTCCCAGTCCCCCGAGGATGCGGTCTGCCCGCTGCTGTCGGGCCAGCCAAGCACACAGCGGCAGGCTGGCGGCGAGCAGAATGCCGGCGTGGTTGGGGTTGACCAGGGAGCCAAAGAACAGCGAGCGGGAGAACGCCGGGACGCCGCTGACCCAGTAGATCGAGGTCGCTCCAGTCATTCGCTGTGCCACCCCCAGCGCGCACATCCCGATCGCGGTGACTGCGACAGCGCGGGCGAGGGGACGGACGCCGAGCTGGAGCGCGCCGAGGCCGAGGAGGAGGGCAGCAGCAGCAGAAGCGAGCCCGGCGGCGGCGGAGCGGGGCAGCAGGGCGAGGGGGTGGGTCTCCGCACCGACCAGGGCGAGGTTGCCATCCAACAGCGCGGCGATCCCAGGCTGGAGCAGCGCCCGTCCGCCTGGTCCGACCGGGAGCAGCCCGATCAGCGAGATCAACAGCGCTGCCAGTCCGATCAGCCAACACCACCACGCCGCCGCCGGGCCTTCGCTCCCTCGCCAGGCCAGCCCACCCCCCAGCAGTGCCGCACAGCCCCACAGGGCGGTCGCCTGGAGGTCATGGACCGCTCCATAAGCGACAGTTGAGAGGGGGAACAGTGCGGAGACCCCGACGATCAACCAGCTTGAACGGTAATCAGGCGGTGATGCTGTTGACATGTTGTGCTACGTTCTCGCGGGGGGACATATGAAGCAGGTTAGGCTCCAGCTTCGGAGTAGCGGGTCGATTATGTCCGCAAAACTCTGATGACGGAGAGACAACCACATGGTCCAGGATCAGTCCAGGCAGCCTGAGACGCTCCTGATTCAGTATTGGCACGTCCTCAAGAAACGCCAGCTGATCATCGGCTCATTCACCGGCCTGCTGCTCATCACCGTGATCATCGCCACAGCGATGTCCACCCGGTACTACTCCGCAGCGACGATAGTCGAGATCAGTCCGCGTGCGCCGCAGGTGTTTGAGGTCGAGCAGGTCTCCGAGATGGGCACGACTTCCTCTCCTGCGGAGCTTCGGGCGTACTACGGCACCCAGTACCGGATCCTCCAGAGCCGGAAGGTGATGGAGCTGTCGATCCAGAAGCTGGAGACGGAGCACGGCATCATCGACTTCGAGAGCGTCGAGAAGCCGGAGGCCTTCCTCCGCTCGCACCTCCGCCTCTCTCCGCAGGCCGAGACCAACCTCGTCCACGTCATCGTCGAGTACCCCGACCCCGACAAGGCCGCCCTGTTCGCCAACGTCATCGCTGGTGTCTACCGGGAACAGAACCTCCAGAAGGCCCACGACGCTGCCAGCGACGCCCTGATGTGGCTCGAGGAGCAGAAGGGCGACTACGAAGAGCGCAAGCAGACCTCAGACCGCAACGTGCATGACTTCAAGCGCAACAACGGCCTGCTGGGCTTCGACGAGCGCTACAACACCACCCTGGAGTCCCTCGCCGAGGTTCAGTCTGCCTGGAACGAGGCTCACACCATGCGCATCGCCACGGAGGCGGAGTACCAGGAGCTGGCCCGCAAGGCGCGCTCGTCGGACTGGGAGCAGCTGATCACTCACCTGGCACTCACCGACAACATCCTCGACAACATGCAGGCGCTCTATGTCGAGCTTCAGCAGGAGGACATCCGCCTGTCGGTGCGCTACCTCGTCCAGCACCCCGAGCGGGTCCGCATCACCACCGAGCTGACCGGTGTGCGCAATCAGATCCGCGGTCGGATCAACGAGCTGGTGGCCGGTCGCCGCTCCGCGCTGGATGTCATCACCCAGCGCGACGTGGCCCTCAAGGGCCGCCTGGATGCCCTGGAGATCGAGGTCGAGGCGCTCGATGAGAAGCGCATCGAGCTGGAGTTCCTCAAGGGCAACGCCGAGCGCGATGAGGAGCTGTACAAGAGCCTCGACCGCCGGATGTCCGAGGTCGATCTCAGCAAGCTGGTGCAGGCCAACAACGTGCAGGTCGTCGATGCCGCGATCGCTGGAGACAAGCCGGTTCGCCCGAACATGCCGGTCAACGTCGCGATGGCGCTGATCATGGGCCTGTTCGGTGGTGCCGCACTGTCCTTCCTCGCGGAGTACCTCGACGCCACGGTCAAGAGCCGCGACGACCTGGAGCGCATCGTCGGCATCCCGATGCTTGGCTACGTGCCGATCATCGACCCAGCTGAGCTGGAGGCCCTCACCAGCAACCGGGATCGCTCCATCTTCGTCAACGCCCGGCCCCGCTCTGCGGTCGCTGAGTGCCTGCGCTCGATCCGCACCAACATCATGTTCCGCACCCAGCAGCGGGCCGGCCACCTGCCATTCCGCACCCTGCTGGTGACCTCCGCCGCGCCGCGTGAGGGCAAGTCGTTCATGTCCTCAAACCTGGCCACCATCATCGCGATGACTGGCAGCCGGGTCCTGCTCATCGACGCCGACCTCCGCCGCCCCAATGTCCACCGGCTGTTTGAAATCTCCGACGAGAAGGGACTCTCCGATGTCCTGCTCGGGCACTGCTCCCTGGAGAGCGTGATCATCCCAAGCCACGTCGCTGGCCTCGACCTGGTGGTCGCCGGTCCGATCCCGCCCAACCCTTCGGAGCTGCTGGGCAACGATCGCATGCAGAACATCAAGTCGATGATCCGCGGCTACGACGTCGTCATCATCGACACTCCGCCGGTCACTGTGGTCGCTGATCCGATGATACTCACCCCGCTGGCGGATGGTGTCCTGGTGGTGGTCGAGTCCAACCGCACCTCGAAGTCCATGGTCACCCAGGCCGTCAGTCGGCTAGAGCAGGTCAGCTCCCGGATCCTCGGTGCAGTCGTCAACAAGCTCGACGTGCAGAAGACCGGCTACGGATATAGCTACTACTACGAGGACTATGGGTACTACTCTGAAGAGGAGTACGAGGAGCAGACCCGCAAGCTGGGATAGGTTCTATGCGCACCTACATCATTGCATTTGTCCTCAGCCTGCTGGTCTCAGTGCTGCTGACCCGGCTCATCCGAGACGCTGCCATTCGGTGGAAGCTCGTTGATGCGCCCACTGGCGGGCGGCGGATCCACAAGAAGCCGATCCCCCGCCTCGGTGGCCTTGCGATCATCACCGCATTTGCGGTGCCACTGATCGGACTGTTCTACTGGGACAACCGGCTCTCTGAGGCCCTGTTCGCCGATCGGGCGCTGCTGATCTCCCTGGTGGGTGGTGGCGGGATCATCCTGCTGACCGGCATCATCGATGACCTCCGCGGCATTCGCTCGATCGTCAAGCTCGCCGCCCAGATCGCCGCAGCGCTGGTGGTGTATCAGGCCGGGGTGCGCATCGAAGCGGTCAGCGTGCCGTTCTTCTCGCCGGTGCTTCTGGAGTACCTCTCCCTTCCGGTGACCGTGTTCTGGATCGTCCTGGTCACCAACGCCCTGAACCTCATCGACGGCCTGGACGGCCTCGCTGGCGGGGTGACGGTCCTGGCGGGCGGCACCCTGATGATCATGTCGGGCATCGAGGGCAACATCCTCGCCGCCCTGCTGCTGTGCTGCCTGGTCGGGGCGACCCTGGGCTTCCTGGTCTACAACATCAGCCCCGCCAGCATCTTCATGGGCGACACCGGCAGCCTCTCCCTGGGCTTCCTGTTGGCCCTGGTGTCCATCCACAGCAGCCAGAAGAGCTACACGCTGTTCTCCATCGTGGCTGCGCTGTTGGTGCTCGGGCTGCCGATCTTCGACCTGATGATGGCCGTCGTCCGCCGGTTCCTTTCCGGCAAGCCCATCTTCGCCGCCGACCAGCACCACATCCACCACATCCTGCTGCGCAAGGGGCTCAGCCAGTCCCAGTCGGTGATCCTGCTGTTTGGTGCCGCGGTGGTGCTGGAGACCCTGGCGTTTGTGTTCATCTACGCCGACGACAGCCTCTCAGCTCTCGCCATCCTCGCTCTGGTCCCCCTCGGAGCGGTGACCGTTCGGTTCCTGGGCTACGACCGCATCATCGCCGCAGCCCGACGGAGCCGGGTGATGGAGAGTGTGAAAGAGCAGGCCACCCTCCGCAGCGAGCAGGTCGAGGCCTTCCGGGCGGTCGTGCGCGGCCAGCCAGACCTCGAAGCCCTGGAGGCTGCCTTGATCGCGGTGGCTGCGGACCTCGACCTGGAGCGGCTGGAGCTGGAGCTGAACTTCGCTATCCGATCTGGAGAGGACCGCCTTCGACTTCGGTGGTCCCGGGGTGGAAAGAGCGAGAACGAGCAGGTCCACATCCAGGGCCTCACCGAGCACCGCTACCCCCTTCGTCTCGGCGGGCTGGTGTTCGGCGAGCTGTGTCTCGCAGCGATGCGTGACCGGGAGATCTTCTCCCCCCATGCCCTCGTCCTTTATCAGTCCCTCGCTGATGCTCTTACGCTGATGCTCGCTGAGCGCTCGGGTGCTTTGGTGCCACGAAATGCACCCGCCCAGTCCGCTAAGGCTGATGTTTCCTGGAACTGAGTGCGGCAGCAGCCGGCCAGAGGCGGGCGAGCTGCCGGACGGGTCGCTGAGGCTGCGGGGGCTTGTGGGAAGGATGCGGCGCTCGTAGGTGTGCAGGACGGTCCCTTGAGGCTGCGGACGGTGGTGAGTAATTGGTGTCGGGCTGGGGGCCACAAGGTGGGTAGTCCAGGGGGAGCGATGACTGGAGTGAGCCGACGTAAGGCGGCGAATGGAGGAAGTGCAGCCCCCCTTGAGCGCAGCGACATAAGCGGGCCGAAAGGCCAGCGTTGGAGCGGAGTGGCCAGGAAAAGAATGGCGTCGACGATGGCGGACCTCAGCCTCCCGGTGAGAGAGCACTCGCCGTTATCCCATCGCCCCGACGCTGCGCAGCCGGAGGCAAGCAGTGCAGGGTAGGCAACATCAATGTCGGCGACTC
>JBLHNG010000425.1:0-7568 GCA_047621685.1 Myxococcota bacterium
GGTGGGGATTGGTGAGCAGGAGGCTGCCGGGGGCCGGCGTGTCGGCGAACAGCTCCTCGGGCAGCCTGCGGTGCGCCTTGAGTCCGTCGAGGTTGCGACGGGAGAGAGTCGCAGCAAGCGTGAGGGTGGCGAGCAGTCCCCACAGGATGCAGCCCAGCAGCGGATCACCGGTGAGGGTCGCGGCGATGCCGACCCCGATGCCCACCGCACACAGCACCTTGCCAGCGCCGGTCAGGTGCCACCGATCCGGACGACTCACAGCGGCGCAGGCAGGTCGCGGAGGATCTCCAGGATCGCCCGCCGAGCGCCCTCTCCAGGCCGCTCCCCCATGCTCCGGGCGCGCACCCGGTGGCCGACCACGGGAACGGCGAGCTGGATGATGTCCTCAAACACCACAAAGTCCCGCCGACGGATCAGGGCCAGCGCCTGACACGCCCGATACAGCGCCTCGGCGCCGCGGGTGGACAGACCGCGAAGGAGCCGGGCGTCCTGGCGGGTCTGGGCCACGAAGTCGAGCAGGTAGTCCTCGACCTCATCAGGCACCCGCACCGCCTCGACCAGTGCCGCCATGCCGACGAGGTCCGCCGGGGACAGGACTGGCGCGACGGAGGGCCGCCGACCGGTTCGCCGCAGGATCAGCCGCTCGCTCTCTCGGTCGGGGTAGCCCATCGACAGCCGGATGAGGAAGCGGTCGAGCTGAGACTCCGGCAGCGGAAAGGTGCCGTGAAAGTCGTGGGGGTTCTGGGTGGCGAGCACGATGAACAGGTCGGGCAGCGGGTGGGACTCGCCATCGACCGTGACCCGTCCTTCGCTCATGGCTTCGAGCAGCGCGGACTGGGTCTTCGGAGTCGCCCGGTTGATCTCATCGGCCAGGACGAAGTTCGCGAACACCGGCCCGGGACGGAACCGGAAGCTGTTGTCGGAGAGGATGTTGACCCCGGTGATGTCGCCGGGGAGCAGGTCCGAGGTGAACTGAATTCGCGAAAATGAGCCACCGAGTGCCGCCGCGAGGGTCGCCGCGAGGGTGGTCTTTCCGACGCCGGGGATGTCTTCGAGCAGGACGTGTCCGCCCGCAAGCACCGCGACCAGGGCCAGCTCAATGATCGCGTCTTTTCCACGGACGATCTGCTGGACGGCCTGCATGGTGCGACCCAGCGCATCGGCTGCGCCAGCTGGGGTCATCCCCGGAGACAATGGGTCATCCCCAAAAATAATGGGTCATCCCCGGAGACAATGGGTCATCCCCCAAAGACGCCTGTGAGCAGCATGTCGTAGGAGCAGCCTTCCGGGACGCTCTCGTTCTCCGAGGAGACGATCTTGAGTGTCTCCTCGCCCTCCCAGTTCACGCCATCCTCCAGATCGCAGCCGCCGGCGGCACCTTCATAGGTGGCCTCTCCGGTGATCTGCCACTGGAAGTCACCGGCTGGATCTTCCTCCAGCCAAACCGAGCTCTCGTACTTCAGACGACAGCCGCTGGTGGTGCCAGTGGCAAAGCCCTCGTTGTTGATCCGGATCGTGGTCGCAGAGCCGTCAAAGAAAAGCTGATAGGTGAACAGCTCCTGATAGACGGCCTCAGCGCCGGTGCAGCTGTCGGCCGTGCCGGTGACAGTGACGTTCCACTCGCCGTCGGGAACCTCGGGCTCAGGGCCACAGCCGACCAGCAGGACGGCCATGATCAGTCCGGTACATGTTCTTCCACTCATCCGACTCTCCACAATCGCAGGTCCAGTATAGCCACCTGCTCACCGCCCTGCCCGCTGGACGACTGGCACTCTCGGTTTTAAGGAGGGCTGTCAGTCGGGGCACGCCCCGGATTCTAATCAGACCCAACCCTGCCGCGGAGCCTGCCTTGGCCGAGACGACCCCCTCTCTCTATGTTGCCCACGAGGCAGACCTTGCCACCCTCAAGCTGCACTGGAGCGCTGTCCTCGACGGCAATCCCCGTGCTGTCCACCTTGTCGCGCCCATCGGCGGTGGCAAGCGCGCCATGGTCGGAGAGCTGTGCCGGGCCGCAGTCGCCGAAGAAGGCGACACCCTCGTCTGGCGTCCCGCGCTGACCGACGAAGAAGACGGCATGCAGACCCTCCTGCGGCTGTACGCGGGCCTGTTCGCCGGTCTCCACCGCAGCCCGGTTCTCCGGGGCAAGGTCGAGATGGCGCTGAACTCCCAGCTCCCCAAGCAGCCCGCTCGGGTCCAGCGCTGGTACCAGGCATTCATCGAGGGCCTCAAGAAGGGCGCCCCGAAGCCCGGTGACGAGAAGTTCCAGGTCATCATGCCTCGGGACAACCCGCTGATCGGCCTCGTCGAGCTGGTCACCGGCATCGCCCGCAAGTTCCCGGTCATCCTCGATCTCCAGAACCTCCACAACACTCAGTCCATCGCGATGGCTGCGCTGGTCGAGGCCCTGGTCAAGGAGATGAGCAGCGAGGAAGAGCTGTCCCTGCTGGTCCTCATGAGCAGCGTGGCAATCGATGAGACCTCGAAGGCGTGGATCTCCATGCCGCTCCAGGAGGCGCTGGAGCGCTGCAGCGAGCAGATCGAGGTCCTCACCCTCCAGTCCTGGGGAACCGACGAGGTCGGGAAGTACCTGGCGAGCAAGGAGCTGACCAGCGACGCCGCCCGGATCGCGGAGCTGGCCGATGGTCGCCCCGGATTCGTCGCTGAGCTGGTCGACTGGCTGAGCACCAACGGTCGCCTCGACAACCTCACCGATCTCACCCTCGCCACCCTCTCCGACGTCACCCCCGACGGTGACGAGCTGGAGGGCGGCGACGACGACGACGACACTGACGACGAAGCACCCGCCGCAGAGGGCGAAGGCAAGGACAAGATCGGCAAGCGCAAGGCCGCCGGTGCAGACGATGCCGAGCGCGTCGCCTACCTCGCCGCGCTGCTCGGGCTGTCCTTCCCGTCGGGTCTGGTCGCCGACATGGGCGCCTACACCCGCGACAGCATCGACGACCTGTTTGATGCCACCGAGGGCGTCTACAAGGAGCTGCAGTTCTCCGAGTCGATGCAGACCTGGATCTACCAGTTCCACAAGGCCATCCTCCGTGAGAGCGTCCTCGCCCGGCACAAGTCCGAAGAGGACACCGCGGTCGCCCAGCGGGTCGCCGCGTTCATGGAGCGCTTCATGGTGCCCCGGAACTACGCCTACCTCGTCAAGACGATGCGGATGTTCGCCGAGAACGAGGCCCCCAACCGGGCCGCCCGCCTCCGCAGCGCCGCGCTCTCTGCCGACAAGCCCCAGGTCTGGGCCATGACCCACGACCTGCTGCGCTACTTCGATGAGATCACCTGGCCCGACCCGATGCGCCGCACGGTCTACATGAACCTGCTCGACCGCATGGTCAACTCCGGCGACGTCAACCAGACCGAGTCCCTCTACAACGAGGCCATGGCCTGGGCGAGCGAGAAGGAGGACCGCAACATGTCCGCCTGGCTGCTGCTCGCTGGAAGCCGCCTGGATCTGCGTCGCCAGGACATCTACCGCGCCCGTGACCGCGCCAACGATGCCCTCAAGATGTACCGGGGCCTCGACGACAAGCTCAAGCAGGCCGAGATCCTCGTCCACCTCGGCATGATCGAGCTCAACGACGGCAACCCCAACGCCGCCCGCGACAAGGCCACCGAGGCGGTCCAGATCGCCAACATCCCGCCGATCCAGTCCAACGCAGCCTTCATTCGCGGCCTCGTCGCCAAGAAGGAACGTCGGATGCCGGAGGCCATCGAGCAGTTCCGCAAGGCCAACGAGCTGGCGGGTCAGGCCAACCAGGGTCCGCTGGCGCTTGAGGCTGGTCTGAACCTCGGTGAGGTCATGCTCATCGCCGGTCAGCACTCCAAGGCCGCCGACGTCCTCGCTCGGGTCACCCAGATCGCTCAGGCGCTCAAGAACCCCTCCCGAGAGCGCGCCGCCACCTCCCTGCTCGCACAGGCCCGCGCCTCGCTCAAGCAGTTCGAGGCCGCGATCGCTGCTGGTCAGCGCACCCTCCAGCTCACCCAGGCCCTGAAGTACAACCGCCTGGAGGCCATCGACCTCTACAACCTCGGGCTCTTCAACCTCATGAAGGGCAACCCCACCGAGGCAGTCAGCCTGTTCCGGCAGTCCCGCAGCAAGGCCGATGCCACCAACCTCGGCTTCCTCAAGGAGCTGCTGTTCAACATGGGCGGCGCCCTGACCCAGATCGGTGAGCACTCCGCTGCCATCGAGGCGTTCCGGGGTGCCCTCCCCGCTGCGACTCAGGCAAAGGACTGGCGCAAGGTGGTCGGTGCAAACCGCCAGCTCGCCGCGTTTGCTGCCGGTGCCGGTGACAAGGACGCCGCGAAGCGTCTGCTCCAGGCCGCCATGCAGGCTGCGAGCACCGGTCAGCTGAAGGAAGAGCGCAAGGCGATCCGCAAGCAGCTCGACGAGCTTTGAGAAGGTGAAGCATCCGGCTCTGCCGGATCAAGCGTTCTCAGTGCAGAGGTAAGCCCATCACCGGTCCCTGCCTCCTCACTACCGCAAGCCTCCCATCTCGGGGGGCTTGCTCAATTCAGCCGACGCATCCCGAAGCCGACTCACCCCAGGTACCGCTTCCCCGCCACATACAGCCACCGCCCGTCCACCCGGGCAAACGTGCTCTCCTCTCCAAACGAGGCGTCCTTCTCCCCCTGCTTCAGCGTCGCGAAGAACCGGACCATCCCGGCGTCTCCTTCCGCCTCAGCGTGGTCAACCCGCAGCGCCTGAAAGCTCACCTGCTGGCAGAACCGCCGCACCTCTTCCCGCCACACCTCAGCATCCGCCTGGAAGTGCGGGCTGCTGGTGTGCGTTGTGGTGAGGATGTAGTCGACCTCCCCGACGGCATAGGCGGCATAGCGGGAGCGCATCAGCTGCTCCGGATGGCCCGGCAGCTCTCCGTAGTGGAACACCCGACAGCACTTCTTAAACTTCCGCCCACTCCCGCATGGGCAAGGTGCGTTTGGTGCGCTCATCGCCCGGATCTCACCCAGGCGTGCCCATCTCCGATGCTCGGGGTCTTGCGATCAGACCACGGCAGTCCCCAGAGCTGGAAGTGCCGACGGATCCGGTAGACCTCGACGTCGATCTGCTCCTCGGGCAGGACGAGGCCATAGATGCGGTGCTGCATTGAGATTGCGCCACGAGCCCAGGAGTCCCAGGCGGTGTCAATCTCCGCTGGCGTGGAGCTCTCCTTGAGTTGACACAGCGGCGTGTTTCCCGGTCCACTGCAGGCGCGCTCCCAGGCGACCATCCGTGCGGGCATGTCGGTGACCAGGTTGACAGTGTCAGAGTAGAACAGGCTCAGCTCATCCGCGGCATGGAAGCGCTCGGATTGCGCAGTCCACCACCGGCAGTCCTGGTTGCATCCAGAGTCCGCGACCCCGGCGGCGGGATCTCCGGTGAGACCCAGTTCGCCGAGGAACATGGAGAGCTGCCCTTCCGTCGGCGGAGCACCTGAGTGCGCGGTCAGCCGCTCAGTCCCCCAGGTGCGCCACAGTCCAGCCCAGTCTCCCGGCTCCTTCCCCTCACAGAAAGCGGCCCTCAGGGTCACGTCGTCCGCCTCCGCGCACAGCTCAGAGCGGTGATGGAACCAGGCTCGGCTTCGGGTGGGCAGATCGCCGCCAGGGACCATAAACACCGGGATGAGATCCCCGCAGTGGACGTCGATGGCGTTGCCTGCCTGCCGCTCGATGGCGGTGTAGCACAGTCCTCGTCTCTGCTCTGCTTCATCAGCCCCGCTGGAGGTGCTACAGCCGAGGAGAGATACGAGCGGGAGAATAAATCTGAAGGACATTACCCTCAGCCTATCACCCTCCCCACTGAGCCCAATGCTCCGCGCCCTCCTCCCCCTCCTCGCCCTCTCTGGTGCCGCTGCCCTGACCTGCGAGATGGTCTGGCTGCGTCGGCTGACGCTCGCGACCGGCAGCGCAGGCATCGCCACCACGCTGATCCTGGCGCTGTACATGGCGGGGCTGGGAATCGGCGGCGTGTGGGCGGGTCGGCGGACCTGGCGGAGTGCGCCGGGAGAGTACGGCGTGCTGGAGCTTGCTGCGGCGGGCTGGACGGTGCTGTTCCCCACGCTGCTGGCACTGCTCGCACCCTACACCCTGCCCATCGAGGGGCTCACCGGCCACCTCCTGCTGGCAGCACCCCTGCTGCTGCCCCCCGCGCTGCTCCATGGCGCGACCCTCCCGGCAGTCGCCGCGGCACTCTCCAGCCAGCGTCAGACCGCCGCGCTGTATGCGGTCAACACCGCCGGGGCGGTCCTGGGCACCCTGGCTGCGGCGTTCATCTGGATGCCCCTCCTCGGTGTTCGGGGAACCGAGCTGGTCGCAGCGTCGGGCTCAGCTGTCGCCGGGCTGGCGGCACTCCACCTCACCCGGCAGCGACGCTGGCAAGAGGCCGCACCGATCCGTCCGCCGACCGGTCGGGTTCCTCGGCGGGTGCTGCTCGCAGCGGCAGTGGCTGGTGGCGGTGCGATGGCGCTGGAGGCTTCCTGGTCACGGCTGGCGGCGCTGCTGCTGGGCGGGAGCGTCTATGCGATGGCGATCGTCCTGGCGGTGTTCCTCGCGGGAGTGGCGCTGGGTGCGGAGCTGGGCCGACGCTGGGGGGCCGCCGCGCTCGGTCCGGCCCTCGCCGCGCTGGGACTCCTCGCGGTCGGCGGGACCGCAGCCTGGCGTGCCCTCCCCCACGGGCTCGCCGCCGCCTGGTCCCTCACCGGTGCCTCCGGGCAGCTCGCCTCCGGTGCGGTCCTGCTCGCGGTCGCCATGGCTGGAGCACCGATCGCCAGCGGGGTGGTCTTCTCTGCCAGCCTCCAGTCCGCGAAGGACTGCTCCCCCCAGCGCGCCGCCGGACAGGTGCTCGGCGCAAACACGTTCGGCGGCGTGCTCGGGGCTGCGGGGGCCGGACTCATCGGAATGCCCTTCATCGGCATCCGGGGCATCGTCCTGCTCATCGGCACCCTCGCAGTCCTGACCGCAGCGACCCTGCCCGGCTCGCTGAGTCGTCGCCTCATCCCGGTGGCTGCCCTCGGCCTGCTCACCCTGCTCACTCCCCGCTGGGATCCCGCGCTGTATGCCGTCGGGCTCTACAACCGGCTCGGAGAGTTCCACGACCTCTCCCCCCGTGCCATCGAGACCTTCGCCCATGATGGCTGGACGATGCGCTACTACCGCGACGGGATCACCGCCTCGGTCGCGGTCGGGGAGAGCACGCGCACCGGAAACCGCTGGCTGTCCATCAACGGCAAGGTCGACGCTTCAGACGGCGCAGACATGCCCACCCAGCAGCTCTCTGGACAGCTCCCCCTCGCCGTGGCTGCCGGACAGGTTGATCGTCCCACCCTCGTCGTCGGCCTCGCCAGCGGGGTGACCGCCGGAGAGGCCCTGAATTCCGGCGCAGACTCCCTGACCATCATCGAGCTGGAGCCCGCAGTCGTGGAGGCCAGCCGATTCTTCGACCACGTCAGCGGCGCAGTGCTCGATGACCCACGGGTCACCCTCATCGTGGGAGATGCCCGGGCGCACCTGCTACGTCCGGGTCCAGACTACGCCGTGATCATCAGCGAACC
>JBLHNG010000426.1:0-7557 GCA_047621685.1 Myxococcota bacterium
AGCCTCGGGTGCACATACAGCTCAAAGATCTCCCCAGCGAACCCACGCTCCATGTCGCTGTCCCGGCAGAACCCGGCGGTGCAGTACCCCACCATCCGACTCCCCAGCAGGATCCCCCACCGCAGCGTCCCCTTCTCCCGCAGCCGCCGCTCCCACTGCCCCTCCAGCGCCTCTGGCGTCATCCGGGCCAGGCTCTTGTGAGGCAGGATGTCAGCGTAGGCGGCGCGCCAGGCGGCGGACTCGATCAGCGCGAGGTCAGAAGCGTCGGCTGGGGTGAGGCGTCGGAGGCGTGGCATCAGGTCAAAGCTAAGCCCCGTCCTCCGACTGACCAGGGATGCCGCGCAGATAGACCATCGCGATGTCTTGAGGCACGGGAAGGCGCATCGTTTTCTCCGGAAACAACTCGGCGGATAGACTGTCTGTGAAGATATGCAGTCCAGTATGCCGCCACCCTTGACCCGCCGGCTCCGCCACCGGCTCCGCCAGGCACACGGGCTGACCCCGATGACCCGAGCGGGGATTCTGGTGGCAGCAGGCAGCGCATGGGCGATGCGGGGGCTGGGCATGGGGCGCCAGGACCTCATCCTGCTGATCGTGGGTCTGGTGGGACTGACGGTCGTGGTGTGGAGTGTGGTGGCGACGATCCTGGGGGCGGCGGTGGTGGCCTGGAAGGGGCGCAGCGTGCCGCCGATGCCGCCGATGGAGCTGGAGTGTGGGGTGAAGCGTGCGGTGGAGTTTTCCCTGCCGAGCCTGTGGTGGCTGCCGTTTGTGGAGGTCGACTGGCGGTGGGAGAAGCCAGGCGTCGACCTGGAGCTGACCCGAAAGAAGGGCAAGCTCACCGAGCGCATCACCCCGACCCGTCGGGGACTCGTCGAGCGCATTGTGCGGCGCGTTGAGGTCGGCGACACCTTCGGGCTGGCCACCATCTCCTTCCACCACAGCCAGCCCTGTGCCCTCCGGCTGCTGCCCTCGACCGGCGGACTCCGCAGCATGCAGGTCGTCCAGGGCATGGCTGGTGGGGATGCGCTGGGCCACCCCGACGGCGAGCCGGTCGGCGACCGCATCGACATGCGGCGCTACGGTGCCGGCGATCCGATCCGATACGTGCTGTGGAAGGTCTACGCCCGGACCCGGGAGCTGATGGTGCGCACCCAGGAGCTGGCGCTGTCCCCGACCCACCAGACTGTCGCCTACCTCGTCATTGGCGCTGCCGATCAGGCTGCGGCCGGTGCGGCGCGGGTAGCGGTGGACCATGGCGCGCTGGGCGGGGACTGGCAGCTGGGGGCGGACGGAACGGATCAGGTCGCCGACGCAGCCCCGGCAGCGCTCGACCTCATCGTGCGCTCTGGTGCGATGGGTGCGGAGCTGGGCGGCACCGGGCTGCAGCAGTTCCTGCATGCGGCGAGTCGGACCGGGGTGCGGCGGGCAGTGGTGTTTGTGCCGGCGCGGCCCGGTCCCTGGCTGGAGCGGGTCAAGGCGGCTGCGGCTGGGCGGGGAGCGGGGGAGCGCATGGAGTTTGTGGTCTGCACCGATGGCTTCAGCGCACAGAAGCGCTCGCTCGTCTCCCGAGCCCTGCTGCGACCCGGCGACACCGATCAGCGTGCCGACAGCGCGGCGCTTCGAGAGGTCCTGCGTGCCCTGGCACCCGCCGGAAGCGTGATGGTGGTGGACCGGGCCGCGGGCAAGGTCTTTCCCGCAGAGCAGCTCGCCGGGCTGATGAGGTGACGATGCGCAACTTCATCGAGACTGTCCTGAGACTCTTTCGCTACCCGATCCGGATGGCGGCCTCTGCGGCTGCGGCGCTGTGTCTGGTCTGGCTGTTTACGGACAACGTCGGACGGGTGGCGGCAGTCCTGGGCGCACTGGGCGGGCTGGTGCTGGGCGAGGCGCTGGGGCGGAGCCGGCTGCGGACCGGGGTGCTGGTGACCGTCGCCGCCCTCGGCGGGCTGCTGCTGGTGGTGGTGGATTGGTTGGTGGTGGATGTCTGGCTGCTGCCAGCAATGATCGGACCGATCGCAGCACTCCACCTCAGCGCGCTGGTGTTGTTTGGCGGCGGAGCGCTGCTGGTGGCCGGGGGACTGCGAGCGGCGGCGACCCGGGCGGGCTCGGGGCTCATCGTAGAGGCCGGGGTGCTGGCTGCAGCGGTGGCGTTTGCCTTCTCCGCCCACCGGGATGGCGCCATTGCCCGTCCGCTCTGGCTGTCGGATCGGGCGTGGGACTGGGGGCTGGACCCGGTCACCGTCATCATGCTGGTCGGGGCGATGTTGAGCATCGCGCTCACCGCCCTGCTGCTGCTGGAGAGCCGCCGACGGCTGCCGCTGGTTGCTTCTGCCGCGCTGCCGATCCTGGCAATCCTGGCGATGATGTGGACCGACCCCGCCACCCTCGTCACCCCGCCCCAGGTCACCAACCTCTCCGACATCCAGGACGGCTTCGGCGGGGGATCAGGCGACGACGACGAGGGTGAGTCCTCTGGCGGTCCGGGCGGTGAGCAGCCCGAAGGGGGCGCACAGGACGGTGGTCAGCAGCCGGCCGGTCCAGGTGGCACACAGCCGCCGCCTTCTGGAGGTCAGCAGGACGGTGGTCAGCAGCCGGCTGGCGGGGAGCTTGGCGAAGATGGCGAGCCGGTGAGTCCCCAGGATGGCGAGAGCGACGACGATCCAGCAGAGGCGCAGGTCGGGGAGGACGGTCAGCCCATCTCCGGTGAAGGCGGCGAAGGAGACAAGCCGAGCACCCCCCAGGACATCCTCGACGGGGGCGGCAGCGGCGGAAGCCCCACACCGGTCGCGGTCATCCTGCTGGGCGATGACTACAAGCCACCGAGCGAGGGGTTCTACCTGCGCCAGGAGCCGATGAGTAAGCTCCAGGGCGCCCGGCTCGTCTCCGCAGATCGTGCTGACGTCGACACCGACTGGCTGGACCACTTCCCCCCGACATCCACCAGCCTGCCCGCACCTCCGGGTGAGCATCGGGTCCAGATCCAGGCCACGGTCTCCCTGCTGACCGAGCATGAGACCCCGTTTGGCATCGAGGCCCCGATTCGGTACACCCCGACCCGCAACCCGCACCCCACCCGGTTCGTGCGGACCTACGCCTTCACCGCCCTCGCCCAGTCCACGCCCTATGCGGAGCTGCTCGGCTTCACCGCAGGCAGCTCGGATTGGTCGCCGGAGGTCTGGGACCACTACACCGAGACGCCGGACGATCCCCGGTATGCCGCCCTGGCCCAGGAGATCGTCGACACGCTGCCCGATCAGATCCGAGACGACCCGTTCGCCCAGGCGCTCAAGATCAAGCTGCACATCGACGAGAACATGAAGTACACCCAGGCCGTCCGCCACGACGACGCCCCGGATCCCACCGCGGACTTCCTGTTCGGTGACTTCACCGGCTACTGCGTTCACTCCGCCCACGCCTCGGTCTACCTGTGGCGCAGCATGGGGCTGCCGGCGCGGATGGGCACTGGCTACCTCGTCGAGGAGGCCGACCGGCGGGGCTCGGTGCTGATGGTGATGAACACTGCGGCTCATGCCTGGCCAGAGGTGTACCTGGAGGACATCGGCTGGGTGGTGCTGGATGTTGCTCCGGCGGTCACCCTCGATCCGCCTGCCGAGCCGGTCGACGAGGACATGCTCTCTGCCCTCGCGGACCTTGCCCGGGAGGAACCCGAGCCCGACGCCCGCGCGCCCATCGACTACGCCGCGATCTGGGAGACCCTGCTGGGTGTCCTCAAGGGGCTGCTGCTCGGTGGGGCGATGGTGTTCCTGATCGGCAGCTACACCATCAAGCTGTGGCGCACGGTGCGGCCGGTGTTTGCCTCGAAGCGGGCGATGCCCCGGGTGGGCTACCGGGCGGCGCTGGACCGGCTGGCGGAGGCTGGGCTGACCCGCGAGTCTGGCGAGACCCGGGAGCGGTTCGCCCGACGGATCGCTGAGGTGGTCCCGAGCTTCGTGACGATGACCGACGACCACGTCGCTGCGGCGATGTCTGATCCGCTGCGTCCGCCCCCACCGGGGGACTTCCGGACCACCAGCCGTTTGCTGCGTCGAGAGCTGCGCACCGGAACCCGATGGTGGCGCAGGCTGCTCGGTCTGCTCAACCCGATCTCATTTTTCTGGAGCCGATAGTGAAGCACGAGCTTGGACAGAGTTCCCACATCACCCACACTGCCGCACCGAGGATCACCGATCTGACCGGTGCTGGGGACGTGGTGCGGCGCCTTCAGACCCGCCTGACCCGCTCGGTGATCGGCCGGGACGGGGTCATCGAGTCGATTGTGATTGCCCTGCTGGCGGACGGCCATGTGCTGCTGGAGGACTACCCGGGCTCGGGGAAGACCACCCTGGCCAAGGCGCTGGGGGACTGCCTCATCGACGACACGCCCGACAACGACATCGTCACCCTCCGGCGCATCCAGTTCACCCCCGACCTGCTGCCCGGCGATGTCACCGGCACCACGATCTTTGACCCCAACGCCAACGTGTTTACCTTCCGGCCTGGTCCGCTGTTTGCCCACATTGTCCTGGCCGACGAGATCAACCGGACCTCGCCCAAGGTGCAGTCCGCGCTGCTTGAGGCCATGGCCGAGAAGCAGACCACGGTCGACAACCTCACCCGCAAGCTCGATCCGCTGTTCTTTGTCATCGCCACCCAGAACCCCCTGGACCTCGCCGGGACCTTCCCGCTGCCTGCCGCCCAGCTCGACCGGTTCCTGTTCAAGATCAAGATGACCCACATCTCCCGCGCTGCGGAATTGGATCTGCTGACCCGCCTCGCCGAGATCAAGGCCGGTCCGGGGGACAGCCTGCCCCGAGTCACCCGCACCGAGATCCTCGACGCTCGCGCGGTGGTGGAGCGCGAGGTGTTCATCGCCCCGGCGATTCGGGAGTGTCTGGTGGACATCGCCGATGAGACCCGGCGCAGCGAGGCGACGCTCCAGGGGGTCTCGACCCGCTCGCTGGTGCTGATGATGCCGGCACTCCAGGCCCGGGCCCTGGTGCGGGGCCGCAGCTACGTCAGCGCCGACGACGTCGAGGCCCTCTCCCCGCTGATCTTCAGCCACCGTCTGATGGTCGCGCCGGGGGCAGGGCTGATCGAGGAGGTGGTCGCCCGCTGCTGTCGGCGACCCCTTGAGAAGCTCGCCCGCGCCTCTCTGAAGCGCTGATGATCGTCCTCCTCCTCACCATCGCTGCTGCCCAGGAGCCGGATCCCGTCGAAGAGATTGAGGTCATCGACACCTCCTCGATGGCGCTGGACATCTTGGAGGCGGAGGTGCGCGCGGTCCATGACGAGGCTCAGTACATCACTGCCCGTCGGCTGGCGGAGGACCTGCTGGCCCGGGATCCCGACAACCTCACCGGGCTGTATGTCATGGGCCGGGTGCAGTGGCTCTCAGAGGGCAACCACGCCCGCGCGATGCACTACCTGTCCCGGGGTGACCGCGTCTACCTCGACCAGTTCGATGGCGTCGAGGAGCGACCGTGGGAGCTGCACCTCCAGATCCTGTATGCGATGCAGAACGTGGCCTCAGAGACCGGTGACTACGGCTACCAGCTGAAGCTGATGGACCGCTACGATGCGCTGTCGGTCAATCCGTTTGGGGTTGGGGAGCGGGGCTGGGCGCACATGCGCGAGGGGAACATGGACGCCGCCCGACAGTCCGCGATGGCGGGCATTGCGTCGGAGGATGAGTGGCAGCAGGTGCTGGGTCACAACACCCTGTGCGCGGTGGAGTCTGAGGAGAGCAACCGACAGGCCTCCCTGGATGCCTGCCTCGCTGGCCTGTCGCATCGTCGGGAGTATGGCGCGGCGCCCTGTCGATTGCTGCGGGCAATGCCTCAAGCGCAGCACAGGCGACGCTGGACTTTGAGCAGTCCGAGGCGCTGGCCCGTGAGGGAGCGTCGGCAGGTGGGAGCGTGAGCGCGTGGCGGCGGCTGATCCTGTTGCTGGTCGACGCAGGGCGGACCTCAGAGGCGGTCGAGGCCCTCCAGCAGCTCCGTGCTGCCCAGGCCCAGCAAGAGCCGAGCCTGCGCGACCTCAACCGCGCGGATGTCGACGCAGCGTTTGCCCGGCTGCTGCTGGTCGCCGGGGAGAGCGACCGGGGGATGGCGGTCATCGATCGGGCGCTGACCTGGCCGGATCGTCGAGGGCTGATCTCGACGGATGAGGACCAGGCCCGGGGCGGTCATGCACTGATTCGGCTGGCGATGCGTCGGGTTGCATCGGAGCGGAAGGCAGAGGCGATGTCTACCCGGGGGCTGCTCGCCCGGCTGTCTCACCGACTGCTGAGCCTGCTGCCGGACATGGGCCAGCTCGGAGACGAGGGCGCGGTTCGCAGCGCGCTGGCCGATGCCGAGCGTCTGGAGGGCACTTTTCGCATCTACCTCGACGACGGGCTCAGCGACACGCCCTCGTGGCTGATGGGCGATCTCATCGAGGTGCTCGGGGTTGGGGTGGCGGCCAGTGCGCTGGAGGGGGCACGGACGGCGGAGGCGCTGCCGGGCATGACCCCCTACTACGACGGCATCGCCGCGGAGATCGCCCTGAGGCGACGGGACTGGCGGGGGGCGGCGCTGCTGGCGGCACAGGCAGGTGTGGGGGTGCCGGCTGCGGAGGTCCTCTACCGGGCTCGGCTGGCGGCGGTGGAGGCCGAGGCGGCGTGGCGAATGGGGGATAGAGAGCAGTCGATGATCCACTATGAGCGGGTCATGCAGCTCGATCCAGGCACGATGCGACGGATGTCGCTGAGCCTCCCCGCGACCGTGGAGGTGCGGGCATCCGGGTCTGTGGCCCGACGGGTCGGCAAGTTCCTGCGTCGATCTCGTCGGCTGAGTCTGCACAAGGGTGGCTTCGCGGTCACCATCGAGGGCAGCGAGGATGATCTCCAGGTCTGCCTGCGCAGTCCGCTGGGGAGCCTGTTGTCCTGCGCGGAGGCTCCGATGCCAGTGCCTGCGGAGGATGCGGAGTCGATGACGGACACTGAGTACGCTCGGTATGTCGTCGCGGAGTTCCATGATCGGGCGTTTGCGATGCCGCTGGGGCTGTCCAATGTTGATTTGAACTCCCTTGATGGGTCTACGACGGTCTCTGGTGAGGCGGAGCGGGAGCGCATGAACGCGATCCTGGAAGGGCTGGAGTAGCCACTTCAATAGAACGGCGACTGGTGTCCGGTTGGGGGCCACAAGGTGGGTAGTCCAGGGGGAGCGGGGACTGGAGGGGAGCGTAGCCGCGAAGCGGGCACTCAACGTAAAGAGTGCAGCCCCCCTTGAGCGGAGTCATAAGCGGGCCGTAAGGCCAGCGTTGGGGCGGAGTGGCCAGAAAAAGCATGGCGCGGACGATGGCGTACCTCAGCTCACACGGTGAGGGAGCACCCTTCGGAATCGAGCGCCCCGACGCTGAGAAGCCCGAAGGGCGAGCAGTCCAGGTCGGCAATATCAAAAGCAGAGATGGGCGAATCCTTGAAGTGCGGCGGTGATTCCAACCCCGTCTCCGTCCTTGGGCGCTGATCGCTACGGGTCCCCTCCGCGGTCCGCGCTGCACTCCCTGTCGGCCAGCATT
>JBLHNG010000427.1:0-7556 GCA_047621685.1 Myxococcota bacterium
ACCCGTTCATCGCCGACTTCATGACGGCGTCCTTCTCCGCGCCGTTCATCGAGGAGATCACCAAGGGCTTCGCGGTCCTGCTCCTGTTCGCATTGTTCAACAAGGAGTTCGACAACGTCCTCGACGGCATCATCTATGGCGCGATCATCGGGCTGGGCTTCGCCTGGTTTGAGAACATCACCTACTACCTCAATGCTGCGGCAGATGGCGGGATGGGCGGAATGCTCCAGAACGCCTGGGCGCGGGGAGTGGTCAGCGCCAGCGGCGGAAGCCACGCGGCATACACCGGACTGACCGGACTCGGCTTCGGCCTGATGCGGGTCATGCGACGGGGTGTCCTCCGCTGGGCGATGCCGCCGCTGTTTTTGAGCCTGGCGATGTTCGCCCACTTCGCCTGGAACACCTTCGTCGGTCCGTTCGTGTACATCGCTGGCGGTGACAGCGTCGCGGTGCAGTACCTCGTCGCGCTGCCCCTCGCGGTGATCATCCTCCAGCTGCCGTTCACCCTGATCCTGCTGGTCGTCGTCGGCGTGGCCTGGCGGCACGAGGACCGCATCATCCGTCAGTACCTCTCGGACTCCGCCGCCGACATCGTCAAGCCCGGCGACATCGATCGCCTCATTCCTGCCCGCCGTCGCGCATGGGGCAGCTTCAAGCGCTTCTTCACGAAGGGACCGGGGATCTGGTGGCTGCACCGCAGGTTGGGGCGCCGGCAGATCGATCTGGCGTTCATGAAGTGGCACCATGAGAAGGATGAGGTCGCCTGGGATCCTGATCAGGATCTTGACATCCTACGCATCCGGGAAGACATCCGGAAGGTTCGCGCAAAGCTTGGTTAGATGGGGGATTTCAAGTATTCCCTGTGCCCGGTCAGGTGTTGTCCGCCGCGAGGGCCTGCTTCTGGAGTCCTGCTGCGGTATGCTTTCCACATCAATTTTTCCCACACGGAGAACACACCATGCGAAGCACACTCCTCGCCGTTGCCGCACTGGCACTGTCCGGTTGCGCCATGAAGTCTGCGGACATCCCCGGCGCCAACATCCCGTTCGCTGATGCTGGCTTCACCGTCCTCGGTGAGACCACTGAGGAGGCCTGTGGCTCCTACATCCTCGGCATTGACTTCGGTCACCTGTTCGCAGACGAGGGCGGCTCGGTCAAGGGCGGCACCAGCGCGCTGCCGATCCCGCTTCCCTTCAGTGGTGGCACCCCGGAGTCCTCCCGGGCGCTCTACTCCGCGCTCGCCAAGATCCCCGAGGCCACCCACCTCCTCGACACCCGCGTTGAGTCCGACTCCAGCGGTCTCCTCCTCGGTGGTCACCCGATCTTCGGCCAGCGTTGCTCCACGATCCACGCCTGGGGCGTCAAGATCGATGAGCGTCCGAACCCCGAGCAGGGCTGAGATTATTGGGGGTAACCCCAGAACAATCTGGTTCTACAGAAGCGCTCGTCGGCTCAGCTGGCGGGCGATTTCTGTTTCTACTTCAATCAGGTAGTCCTGCAGCTGGGCCTGGTTGGGAGTGTAGAAGTAGGGCTCCAGGTAGCGGGTGCCGAGATCTCCCCAGGTCAGCACCCCGCCGTCGTCCCCGTAGAGGGACCACAGCACGCGGATCCGGGCTCCGGCCGGGTTTCCGATGCCCTGTCCGACGAACCAGCCGCCATTGTGGCTGTAGTAGTGCACGATCATCGGCACCAGCACCGCGTCGGTTCCCGGCGGGAGCGTGGGGGGGGCGGTCAGCGGCAGGGGACGGAGGTCGAACCGGGGGAGGTTCTGGTTGTCGGTGCCATCCAGCGGTCCGCTGCCGCGCACATCGGTGCGCATTGGGCGGGCTGGGACGACCTCAGCAGTCATCGGGGCCCAGGGAATGGCACGCTCATCGAGCAGGTTGGCGAACACGCCGTCGAGCCAGCCGGTGGCCTGCTCGGCATAGCGATCCTCGTGGCGCAGCTCCAGGTTGACCGAGCGGGGCTGGTTGTCGAACTCCTCGAACCGGACGAAGCCACCGGAGAGCCAGACGTCTCCGACGTATTCGCCGGCGTAGAAGGGCTCCCCGACCGCATCCGGGAGGGTGTACAGCAGCACTGCGGGTGCCAGGGCGATGCCGGGGGGGATGGCGGCGGCAGGCCCCTCAATGTGACGCAGCGCGGGATTGCCACAGGCGAGGAGCAGCGGAAGCATCAGCGCTGTGCCGCGGCGCGGGCGGACGTCAGCGGCCCGAGGTCGATCTCGACGGGGATCTCTGTGAGTGCATCCACCATCACCCCAAGGATCTCATCGAGGGCGGCAGCGGTCCGGGCTTCGGCGCGCACGGTGAGGCAGGGCTCGGTGTTGGAGACCCTCACGAGACCCCAGCCGTGCTCGTTGGAGAACCGGATGCCGTCGACGGTCAGGAGGGTGTAGCCAGACAGCTTCTCCTTGAGCGTCTCGATGACCCCCCACTTGCCGTCCTCTCCGGTGTGCAGTCGCTGCTCGGGGATGGCGGGGTAGCTCGGCAGGGCGGCGAGCTTGTCGTCGAGGCCATCGACCAGCTCCAGGAGCCGGGTGGCGGCGTAGAGGCCGTCGTCGAAGCCGTAGTATCGGTCGGCGAAGCAGATGTGGCCAGACAGCTCGCCGCCGAGGGGGGCGGACAGCTCGACCATGCGCTTCTGAATCCAGGGGTAGCCGGTCTGGGTCATCGCGTAGGTGCCCTGCCCAGCCGCTACGACCTCTTCGAGCGCCATCGAGCACTTCACATCCGCGACCACTGCGGCGGGACCGGAGCGGAGGATCTCGGCGGCGAGCAGGGCGAGCATGCGGTCACCGAAGAACATCTCGCCCTTCGCAGACACCGCGCCGATCCGATCACCGTCTCCGTCGAAGCCCACTCCGAGATCCGCCTTAGTGTCGAGGACGGCGTCTCTCAGGTCGATCAGGTTCTTGTTGATCGTGGGGTTGGCGGGGTGGTTGGGGAAGGTGCCGTCCGGGTCGCAGAACAGGGGCACGACCTCCACGCCGAGCCGGGAGAGCAGCCGCACCGCCATCGGACCCGCGACGCCGTTTCCAGCATCGACGACCACCCGGAGGGGGCGGTCGGGAAGGCGGCAGTCGTCGGCGATGGTCTTGATGTAGGCCGGGCGCACATCGACGGCGCGGATCTCGCCAGGCACATCGGCGATGGGGGGACCGGCCTCGACCATGCGCCTCACCTCCTGGATGTCCTCTCCAAACAGGGCATCGCCGCCGAGCCGGGTCTTGAAGCCGTTGTAGCCAGCCGGGTTGTGGCTGGCGGTGACGATGATCCCAGCGTCGAAGCCCAGCGCGCTGACGGTGAAGTACATCACCGGGGTCGGGTTCATGCCGATGTCCGCGACGTTCATGCCAGCGTCTGCGAGGCCGCGCATCAGGGCCTCCTGGATCTGCCGGCCGCCGATGCGGGCATCCCGGGCGACCGCGATGTCCTTCGCGCCCCGGGACGTCATCAGGTGTCCCATTGCCCGGCCCAGCAGCAGGGCCAGCTCGGGGTTGATCTCATCGGGGGTGCGCCCGCGGATGTCGTAGGTGCGCCAGATGTGCGCCGGGGGGGTGGTCATCGCGCGATCTCCTCAGGGGAGGGAGAGCTAACCTACAGCCACCAGCCGCGCAGTGACTCTGGAACCAGCGCATCCAGCCCGCCCTCCATCAGCTTTCGCAGTGCTGGGACGAGGTCGCGGAGCTGGTCGACCCCGGCCTGCTCGATGGGGTCGAGCAGGAGCCGGGGCCAGAGCCCCAACACAACGAGGAGCAGTGCGGCAGGCCAGAGGCGCCGGGGGAGGCGGAGGCTGCCAGCGGGGAGGTGTCTGGTGATGGCGACTGAGAGCAGGAACACCGCCACCAGTCCCGCCCCGACCCACCACGCTCCGGCCCACCATGCGCTCTGCCAGCAGCCCATCGCCACTAACAGGACCGCAGCGAATCCCGGGGTGCCTGGAGCGGCGGAGAGACTCAGCCCGGCGAGGGTGAGCCCGCCCCGGCTCTCGGCATCACCAGCCTCCAGCCACAGCACCAGCGCCAGCCCAGTGGACAGGGTGAGCAGGAGGACGCCGCTCCAGGCGTCGAGCTTGAACGCGGTCAGGCCGATCCCGATGAGGCCAGCCTGAACCATCAGCGCCCCGGCGGCGACCTCTCGTCGGTCGGTGGCCTCCAGGGCGAGCAGGGCTCCGTAGACCGCGGCCACGGCGGCGAGGGTGGCGCTGGCCTGCGCCCAGACCGCGGCCCCTTCCGGCAGCAGCAGGACCGCGCGGGTGAGGTGAAGGACGGCGACCGGTGCGAGCAGCCCGACCCGGAGGAGGACCGCGGGCGTCCAGTCGCGTCGGATGGCGTCTGCGGTCCCGCCGTGCAGGGGCGCGAGTCCGGCGAGCGCGCCGAGCCCGAGGAACGCCGCAGGGAACAGGCGGACCTGCCACATCGGGTCTGCGGACAGCCCGGCGGCGGCGAGCAGGATGAGGGCCAGGGCGAGGGGCTGTGCGGCGGCATCAGACTGCCCGGCGCGCTGGAGTCCGAGGAGAGCGAGGATGAAGCCGCAGAGTGCGAGGGCGGGGTCGAGGCTGATGAGGGCGAAGGTGAGTCCGCTGAGGGCGAGCAGGAGCGCCGGGATGCGCTCTGGATGTGTCCGACCCCGCCAGAGGACAAGCAGACCGAGCAGGCTGGCGACCCCCATGAGGAGGATCCCCCAGCCATCGACCCCGATAGGCACTCCAGTTGTGGCGAACTGGTAGCCGCCGAGCCGGAGGTCGTAGCCGAGCAGGAGCCGGAGGGTGATCAGCCCTGGAGCGAGCGCGCCGAGGAGCATCGCCGGACGGAGCCAGCGGCAGAGCAGTCCGCCCGCCGCCGGAAGGAGCGCTGCGAGGAGCAGCCAGGGGGTGCCGCTGTGGGCCGCGATGGTCAGCGCTGGTCGCTGTCCGGTGTCCTGGGTGAGCAGCCAGACTGCGGCGAGTCCAGCCAGCCCGGCCAGGACCCAGCGACTCTTCGCCGAGGACGGTGCCCGCTCGATGGCGATGGCGGTCTGGGTCAGCGGTCGGATGACCTGCTCCCAGAGCCCAGTCCGGATCGTGGCGGCATCGGGCAGCGAGAGGGTGGGGCGGGGACGGAGGATGGCCCCGGCGGCGGCGAGGAGGAGCACCACCGGCAGCGCGAGGGACAGCGGCATGGCATAGCGCCCACCCCAGAGCCCGGCGAGGGCATCACCCAGCAGGCCGAGGGCGACAAACGGGGCGAGGAATGTGGCGAGGCGCGGGAGGGAGCGCGGGCGGGTGAGCCCTGCGGAGCCGGCGAGGAGGAGCAGGCCGCAGCCAGCGACTGCCAGCACCATCGGGCGCCCCTCCAGCCGCTCCGCGATCGCCAGCCACCCGGCCAGCCCGATGGCCGGCGGCGCGCCGAGGATGACCAGCGCGGCAGCGAGCCGGGCGTCTCCGCCACGGTCCAGCATCACCAGCAGCGGCGGTGCGGCGAGGAGGAGCAGGCCGGCGTGGTTCGAGGCTCCCGAGGCGAGGGTCAGCAGGATGAGGCCCAGCAGGCCGCCTCTCAGCCCGCGATTCCCAAGTGCCGAGGTGAGGATGCCCAGCGCACCGAGCCACGCCAGCGCGGTCTGGATGCCCGGCGCGGTGATGAGGAGCTGTCGGCTGTGGACGAGGAGGCCGAGGCCGAGGATCGGCAGGACGATGCCGCCGTGTGCCGACCATGGCGCGATCCCGGTGATCCCGAGGGCGACAAACGCCAGGATGCCGACCATCAGCATCGCCTGCGGGGTGTCTGGCAGCAGGGGCGCGGACCAGGACATGTCCCCGGTGTGGCTGCTCAGACCCGCCAGCAGCAGCACGCCAGCAGCCATCGTGAGCATTCCGGCGTGGCGGGACTCTCTTGCCCCAAGCAGCACCGCACCGCCGCCGAGCATGATCCCCTGAGTGAGGTCCGGGGCGAGCAGGGCGCCCGCACACAGGGCGAGCTGGAGGAGGAGGCGGGGGGTGACTGTGGTGACGGTCGCGGTGAGGAACAGCGACAGGAGGATTCCGGCGGACAGGGCATCGCTGCGCAGGCCCAGCTCGACGAGGGGCTGGCCGTTGCGGGGAATCCACAGCACGGTGCTCGACCAGGCGGTCCACTTCAGCAGCCCGACACCCGCGCCGAGCGCTCCGATGAGCAGCGCGCCGATGCCGATTCGGCGATCAGGGCGCCAGGTCATCAGTGCGGCCCCGAGCGTGGGAGCCAGCAGGGTCAGCCAGAGCATGACGGTCACATTATCCTCCCCGGACGGGACTATCTCGGTTCACCCGGGGAGAGCAGCCACCGCTCCCCATCCGTCGCAACCTGGATCGCTCCAGCGGCCTCCAGGGACGCGACAAGGTCCGCCCCCGCGCCGCCCAGCTCCCGGCGGTGAACGAGGATGAGCCCCACACCGGCCTGTCGGATGGCTGTGAGGTGGGCCGGGGTGATCGGCTCTGGCTCGCCCATGTCCTCGACCGGATCCCAGCTCCGAAGCGGGGTGAGCCAGTCGACCTGCTCGGTCTGCCCCAGCCCGTTGAGGTCTGGTCGCCAGGGGGAGGGCTGGTGGTGGTGGGTCTGGTAGTACAGGAGGTAGCGGGACCGGGGGCGGGAGCGGTTGATCTCACCGGGGGGGCGGGAGACCGGGCCGGGAACCTCCAGGAGCGGGGCGTCTACCACGGCATAGATTGCTGGAACCTCGACCGGCGCGCCGGGCAGGAGAGGCTCGATCGGGGACAGCAGCAGGCCCTCAGCCACGATCAGCGGTGCCAGCCATCGCCAGCCCCGGGCATCTGCGGTGGTCGCGGCGGCTGCGGCGAGCAGGGCGAGGCTCGCGGCATGCCAGCGGTAGGGAAACCGCATCATCTCCAGCACCGGCAGGTCGTACAGCGGACCCACCCCCAGCGACAGCACCATCGGCACCAGCGCTGCCAGGGCGTACCGCGACCGGGACAGCAAGGCGGCGA
Organism: Myxococcota bacterium; assembly: GCA_047621685.1. Classification (GTDB taxonomy): domain Bacteria; phylum Myxococcota_A; class UBA796; order UBA796; family UBA796; genus JAQXDW01. Next base: position 6,961 of record JBLHNG010000427.1, read on the forward strand.
GTCCGAGAGAGAAGCCGACGTAGGCGTTGATCGCGAACGGATTGAGGCCCTCGGCCATGCCCGGGGTCGGGATCTGGAGGGAGGCCCCCATCGCGGCGCGGATCTCATCGGGAAGCGGCGCGCCGGTCCCTTGAGCGCCGAGGAACGCCACCAGCGCCGGGGCGACGGGGAGCAGGCCGAGCAGCGACAGCCACAGCCGCCGATCCTTCAGCCCGGCGAGCACCGCCAGCAGGCAGGTCGCCGCCCCGAGATACCAACTCGACAGCACCGCCAGCGCCAGCCCGACTGCGGCGAGTGCGGGCCGTCGTGCACCCGCCGCCCAGGCCCACAGCGCCAGGGCCCAGCCGTCCACGCCCTCGGTGATGCCCTCGACGGCGTAGCCCTGAAAGAACGGTGAGCAGCCATACGCCGCCGCCGCGGTCAGCGCCCCGGTCGTAGAGAAGCCCCAGGCCCGCGCCGCCCCGTAGGCACACAGCACCGTGGCCATCCGAGCGAGCACGCACAGCAGGTTCCAGGTCGCGGTCAGGCCGAGCAGCTCCTTGAGCGGCCATGCCAGCGCCGCCTTGATCGGGGAGGCGTAGTAGAAGTCAATGCCG
>JBLHNG010000428.1:0-7549 GCA_047621685.1 Myxococcota bacterium
CACGACGCCGAGGGAGTCGAGCTGGTCCGTGATCAGACCGACGACCGCGAGCCTGTGGTGACCTACAAGCCGGCCAACACCGAGACCTACTACGTCGTCCTGTACGCCGGACAGGTCACCTCGGGGCAGAAGGCCGGCGTAGCCATGGCCGTCACCTACAAGTAGTGCCATCCTCTCGGCTCCTGAGTCGGTTCCGGGAGGTCCTTTCCTCTCGGGGCATCTCGCTGGACACAGAGACCTCTGCATTTGCAGTGGACTTTGCGCGCCTTGCAGTCCGGGCGCTGCGGCTGGTGGAGCTGGTCGACGCCGAGCGCCGCTGCCTCATCAGCGCCATCCAGGCCCGCACCGGACTGGACACCTTCTCCGCCAGCCAGCTCCTCGACATGGCCCTGGCACCAGAGTTTCGTGCTGCGGTCAGTGACTTCGAGCTGCGTAGCTTCTCGGCCCGGTTTGGCGAGAAAGCCGCCGGGAGTCTGCGGGAGGAAGCTGAGGAGGAGATCGATCTGGTCAGCTTCGGGCGGACCTACGGCAGCAGCTCCGCCCTGCTCCTCCTCGACACCCTGTTCTCGGTCGCCAGTGCGGATGGGAAGATCGACGGAGACGAGGTGGAGCGGCTGAGGCGGGCTGCGGATGAGCTGGGCGTCGATGCAGTCCTGGTCTCCGCGCTGCTCCAGAAGCACGATCCCCGCCATGCCCGCGGCGACCTCCGCATCCCGCTCTCCGCCGATCAGATCACCATCGGTCGCGCCCCGTCTTGCGATGTCGTGCTTGCCGATCCCCAGGTGGCCCTCCGTCACGCTCTGCTTCAGCGCACCGGGGATGGCTGGCGGGTCCAGGACATGGGCAGCGGTCGGCCCACCGTGGTCAACGGTGCCCCGGTCACCTCCGCCCCGCTCACCGACGACACCCGCCTCCGGGTGGGCCCCTACTCCCTCCGCCTGCTGGGCGAGGAGCTGTCCGTCTTCGGAGAACGAAGCTTCTCGGCGCTCTCTGTGCGAGAGGTCTCTCGGGCCATCGGCGGCGTGACCCTGCTCGATCAGGTCAGCTTCACCGTCTTCTCCGGCGAGGTCATCGCCCTGGTCGGACCCTCCGGGGCGGGAAAGACCACCCTCCTCAACGCGATCAGCGGGGTGGCACCGGCGGACTCCGGCGAGGTGCTGCTGGACGATCAGGACTTCCACCGCCTGCTGTCCATCGACCGCTCCCTGGTCGGCAACGTCCCCCAGGACGACCTCGTCCCCCCGGAGCTGACTGTCGAGGAGAGCCTGTTCTACTCCGGACGACTCCGCTTCCCCAATGACGTCACCAACCACGAGGTGATGGGAGAGGTCGACCGGGTGCTGGCGGAGCTGGACATCCAGCACATCCGGGGCAGCCGCATCGGAGACGCCCTGCGGCGGGGGATCTCTGGCGGACAGCGCAAGCGGGTCAACCTCGGCCAGGAGCTGATGACCCGCTCTACCCGGGTGCTGTTCCTCGACGAGCCCACCTCCGGACTCGACCCCCGAGCCAGCCAGGACATTGTGCGCCTCGTGCGCCAGCTCGCCGACCGGGGGCGCATCGTCTTCCTGGTCACCCACGACCTCACCCCGGAGGTCATGGCCCAGGTCGATCACCTCCTGGTGCTCGCCAAGGGTGGCCGGGTGGCGTACTTCGGGCCGCCCAGCGAGGCCTGCCAGTGGTTCGGGGTCTCCACCCCCGATGCGATCTTCAACCGCTTCGTCGACCACACCCCCGAGGAGTGGGGGCGGCTGTATCGAGAGGGCGACGCCCGGCGGAAGTACGTCGCCACCCGGGAGCACCTGCTGGGCCTCAAGGGCACCACAGCGTCCACCGAGGAGATCAAGAAGGGCACGAAGGTCTCCCCGCTGCGGCAGCTGGCCACCCTGACCACCCGCTACCTGCGCACCCGGCTGAGAGATCGCACCGGCATGCTGGTCATGGGCCTCCAGCCTCCGATCCTCATCGCGGTGATGGCGATTGTCTTCCCAGCACCGACCGTCGAGCTGCTGTTCATGATGTCGCTCTCCAGCCTGTGGTTCGGCATGTCGTCCTCGGTTCGGGAGCTGATCTCGGACCGGGTGATCTGGCGGAGAGAGCGGCGGGTGGGGGTCGGGGTGCTGCCCTACGTCCTCTCCAAGACCCTCGTCCTCGCCGCGCTCACCGGCATCCAGGCGGTCCTGATGGCTGGGGCGAACTACCTCATCCTCGACATGGGCGCCTATGGCTTCAGCGCCGGTGCGCTGATCGGCGTGTCGGTGCTGACCGCCTGGCTCGGCATGACGCTGGGCATGCTGGTCAGCGCGGTGTGGACCTCGTCTGAGGCCGCTGTCGGCACCCTGCCGCTCATCCTGATCCCGCAGATCACGTTCTCCTCCATCCTGGTCGCCATCCGGGACATGGGGCCGATGGCGAAGGGGCTGACCTGGGTGACCTTCCAGCGCTACACCTTCGACGCTGCCCTGAAGTGCGGAGACGAGGTCGCGGTCCGAAACAACCGCGGAGAGTTTGTTGCCGAGCCGATCAACGCCTCCCTCTACAAGCTCGGACTCAAGTTCACCGACGCCGCTGATGACATCGGCTTCACCCTCAACCAGCTCGCATTCATCCTCGCCATCGGCAGCGTGATCCTGCTTGGTGCGACGGTTTTGAGGGTGTGGAGCCGCCGGGAGGGGTAGGAGCCGCGGCTCACTCCTTCTTTTTGTCTTTGGATCCAGTGATCGTCACTGAGGTGGTGTCCTCGGCGGTTGCACCGTTGGGGTCGGTGACGGTGGCGGTGAGCACGTGATCACCGGCGGTGAGGGGGGCGTTGCAGCGGGAGGTGCCATCCTTCTCGGCATTCTCAGAGACGAGGTGCCCGTCGATGTTTGAGGACCAGCTGACCTCCAGATCCTCGGGGATGTCCTCAATGTCGCTCACTGTGGACTTGAGGTAGAGCTGCTCGCCCTCGTCAAAGCTGCTCCCGTCGGTGGGCAGGCTGATGGAGATCTCAGGGGGGAGGTTGTTGCTGGTGATCGTGACCGAGATGGAGTCCTGCTCGGTCTCCTCGCCCTCTGAGGCCGACACGTTGATGGTGTGGGTGCCCAGCGACAGTGCCCGCGTCGAGCCCTCCAGGAGCCCGTCGCCGTCGGGCTCGCTGTCGATGTTGAGAGAGCCGTCGAGGTTGGAGCTCCAGCTCACCGCCATGGTGCTGAGGTCGCCGGTCACCTTCGCCAGGAACAGGACCTGGTCTTCTTCGTCGTAGCTGCTGCCGTTGGCCGGGGAGAGCAGCTCTACGGAGAGGGCGGCGGTGGACGGGGTGTATTCGTCGGAGATGGTGAGGCTGATCTCATCGCTGACCAGCTGATCGCCTTCTTCGGCATACAGCCACAGCACGTGGTCTCCAGCCTCCAGAGTGGCGGTGCTGTAGCTCACCCCATCGTCATCGGAGGAGACCTCCACATCCAGCGGGCCTGTGAGGTCGCTCTCCCACCACATCGCCAGCTCATCGCCGCCGCCCTGGACCAGCCCGATCAGGGAGACCTCTCCGCTGGAGGTCGAGGCATCCTGGGGAGTGATGATGCGGACGGAGAGGGTCTGCGAGGGGGAGGAGGACTCGTCACAGCCGATGAGGAGAGCAAAGAGGAGAGGGGACATGGTCAATCCTGGAGCCTGTATTCCTCTCCAACCCTACTCTTTACGGAGAGCGTTTTTTAGATGAACAAAAAAATAAGATAAGGGGAGCGTCATGAGCATCGAGTTCTTCTTCGACATTGCCTCGCCCTACAGCTATCTCGCCGCCACCCAGATCGGCGCCATCGGTCAGCGGGTCGGCCTGCCGGTGCTGTGGCGACCGTTCCTGCTCGGCGGTGTGTTTCGCGCGGTGGGCAACCAGCCGCCAGCGACCCTCACCGCCCGGGCGCCCTACCTGATGGCGGACCTCTACCGCTGGGCGAAGCACTACGACGTGCCGTTCGCCTTCCCGTCGGTGTTTCCGATGAACTCCCTGCTCGCCATGCGGGCGCTGACCGCGGTCCCTCCGCTCGGTCGCCCGGAGGCCGCGTTGAGCCTGTTTCAGGCGTACTGGGCGAACAACCTTGACCTCACCCGCCCCGAGGTGATCGCGCGGCTCATCGGTGAGGGGCCAACCATGGCCGCAGTGGATCCGGACATCAAGGGGCAGCTGAGGTCCGCCACTGAACAGGCGGTGGAGCGAGGTGCGTTCGGTGCGCCGACCATCTTTGTTGGTGAGGAGATGTTCTTCGGCAACGACCGGCTGCACTTCGTAGAGGCGGCTGCGAAGAAGATCGCTCAGGCGATGGTGTAGCCGCCATCGATGGGGATGGTCTGCCCGGTGATGTAGGAGGCTTCGTCTGAGGCGAGGAATACGGCCATGCCAGCGATCTCCTCGGGGCGGGCGTAGCGGTGCAGTGGGGCGCGCTCGGTGAAGATGCGCACCAGATCGGGGTTGCTGATGATGGCCGAGGCGAACCGGGTGTCGACCAGGCCCGGGGCGATGGCGTTGACCCGAATGTCCGCAGGCCCAAGCTCGACAGCCATGGTTCGGGTCATTGAGATCATCGCAGCCTTGGTCATGGCGTAGATGCTCTGGAACGGCGCCCCGACGGTGCCGTAGACGCTGGACATGTTGATGATGCTGCCGCTGCGGTTGCCGAGGATGAGCCGGCTGGCGACCTCTCTGGACATCGCGAAGGTGCCCTTGAGGTTGACCTGGAAGGTCTTGTCCCAGGCCGCCCACTCCAGGTCGAGCATCGGTCCGAAGTAGGGATTGGTCGCTGCGTTGTTGACCAGGATGTCCGGAATCCCGTGCTTGTTCTCGATCTCCTGGACGAAGCCGGGGATGGTCTCGACCTTGCCGACGTGGCAGACCATCGGGATCACCGAGTCGGGGTGGACGGCGTTGATGCGATCCGCTGCTGTCTGGACGCCCTCCATCTTCCGAGAGGCGATCACCACCCGGGCACCCTCCCGGGCATACGCCATCGCGATGGCTTCGCCGATGCCGCGGCTTCCGCCGGTGACGATGGCCAGCCGTCCGGTGAGTCTTCCTGCCATAGTTCTGCTCCCGCATTGGCGTTATCCGATAGGGATCCAGAGGTCGAATGAAGTCATTCCATGCTTTAAAGCTATTTAATTGCGTATTGTTCTATACAGTTGACCGTACGGTGACACAACAATGACCGAGTGCTGATCAGAACAGACAAAGCCGCCTCCCAGTGAGGAAGGCGGCGGTCTGTTTCGTGTTGGCCTACTTGGCTGCGGCCCGGTCGCTCTCCACGGCGGCCGGTCCCTTCGCCAGCCATGCCTCGCCCCGGGTCCGCCACAGGGCGATCCCGGCGACCACGATGATCTCCACGAGCAGTCCCAGCCATGCCCCCACCGCGCCCATCGACAGCGGCAAGGCCAGCAGCCAGCCGATCGGCAGCTTCACCAGCCACGCAGCCCCCACGCTGAGGAGCATTGTGAACCGGACATCCCCCGCGCCGTTCAGTGCGCTGAGGCAGATCATGGCGACGGCGTCAAATATCTGGAACAGCGCGGCGACCAGCAGCAGACCCGCGGCGACGCTGGCGACCTCCTCCGTTACCGAGAAGGGGGCCATCAGCGGACCGGGGAGCAGCCAGAAGGCCAGCCCACAGGCCGCCATGATGCCGACCGCCAGCTCCAGCGAGCGACGGGTTGCCTGCCGGGCGAGGCGGGGCTTCCGTGCGCCGACGGCCTGACCGACCAGCACGCTGGCGGCCTCACCGATGGCGTAGCCGGGCAGGAAGCTGACCGAGACGATCCGAATGACCAGGACGTGTGCCGCCAGCTCTGCATCTCCAGCCTGGGCCAGCATCGCGGCGAAGATCGCGAAGCTGCCAACCTCCAGGAGATACCGGGTGCCGATGGGACTGCCGAGCCGCCAGACCTCCGAGAGCCACCGCCGCTCGATGTGGTGAGCCACACCGATGAGCTGCGGCCAGAGGCGCCAGGCCAGCCAGAGCGCACTGGTGGTCAGGCCGATGACGGTCGCCGCCGCTGCGCCCTGCACGCCATAGATCTCGATCAGGATCGGATCCAGCGCGATGTTCACCGCGTTGCCGACCAGGGCCGCCACCATGGGGAGCCGGGTCTCCCCGTGTCCATGGAACCAGGCGTTCATCGAGAAGATCGCGAACAACATCGGCGCACCGAGCATGCGGATGCTGAAGAACGCCGTGGCGTAGTCCCTGACCGCCTGAGAGCCCCCCATCAGGTCGAACAGGGGCTCGCCGAGGGGACCGGTCGCTGCGATGAGGGCGCCCGCGATGCCCGCGATCCACAGCCCCTGCCACGCCAGCCGCCCGGCTGCCGCCTCGTCTTGAGCGCCGACGCGCTGCGAGATGGCGATCTTGAGGCCTGAGAGGATGCCGTTGACGAACGAGTGCAGCAACCAGCAGAGGGTCATCGCCAGACCGAGCGCAGCGAGCTGTGCGGTGCCGAGGCGGCCGACGAAGATGGTGTCGACCACGTTCATCGCGGTGTGCGACAGCATGGAGACCATGATCGGCCAGGCCAGCCCGAGCACGGTCATGGTGTGTATCCGCGCTGGGAGCACGCTTGAATGTGCCATGGGGCACCTCTCTACCGAATCAACGTCCGGTACGAATGCAGTTTGCCTGTCTACAGAAACAAAGGTCTCTGCATCAAGGCCGTGTCACAGCCTGAAGCCGTGGGGTCGCAGCATCGGACCGGGTGGGATCCGAGGGCATGTGGCGAGCAGGACGAGCCTGATCTCAGCGCGTGCGGATAGGCTGCGGCGGGGTGATTCGCAGATTCTCAAGCTGAGAATCCGCGCCCATAACCCAGTCGTTTTTCCCGTTTTCAGAGGAGACGGTGGGACCAGAGCCAGTCGTGGTGTTGAACGTGTGCATGACTGTCCTCCGGTCAGGGTTGGTGGGGATGGTTCGACTGCAATGCGAACCACCCATTAGCGTTACTTCACCCGTCGGGAGTGTGCAAGTGGTTTTATTGTGTATGTGTTTGTTTGATTCAGCTTTAGAGGGTGTCGTGCCATTCGATCTTGGACACCCGTCATCGCGGTGGACAGTTATCCCGCTTGACTGGTGCTCTTTGTCTGAGAAGGGGGTTTCACCCCCAAGCCCCCCGCTTCGCGCAGGCATCCTCTGAAGCAGACTGCAGCAGCCGGCCGGAGGTGGGCGAGCTGCCGAGCCGAGGAGGCGGGCGGAGGCACCCGGAGTCGGTCAGGTGGCTAGGCTCAATTGACCCGCCATTGAGTCACGGCAGTAGCCGGCCTTTAGGCTGGATAAACTGCCGATTCGGGACACGGCACGGGGACGGGGTGAGTCCTACGAAGCCGGTCAGGTGGCTGCCTTCCCCCCTAATTTTGTTGATTGTATTGTTTTAGATCGCCAGTTCAGGAGTCTCAGTTCGCCCGGGCGCGCGCAAGGGGACACCGGAGTGGGCCGTGTCGGAGGGCCGGGGGACGCCCTCAGTCGGGGACGCCCCTAGTCCACGCCAGATTCTCTGGCGGCCCCGGAGGCAGCAAGCGACCCGAGGCCGGGGA
>JBLHNG010000429.1:0-7548 GCA_047621685.1 Myxococcota bacterium
AAGGCACCATACAACCATCCTCATCAAGGAGAGAGGACAGCAGGTTCGTTAAGCCCGACGGTGGCACGGGTAATTACGAGAGTGTTGAATCCGACCCCCGAAATGGCAGACAATGCTCGGGGGCTGATGCACTTCCGTGAGAGTCCGGGGATGCGCCACCGACACGATGTTGAGAGTGGATAAGCCGCACAAGCAGGGTTTTTCGCTTCTTAAGCCGGTCTAATTTTACCCGTATCCTGGCTCGAAAATAGAGCTGTCGCTGACTGTAGCTTAGATTCAGTGCCGCTCGATGCCAGATGCGACCCCTTCCAGCCCCGTTGTGGAGCAATTCCAGTCCGAGGGATTCAAGGCGTAGACGCCGTTGAGCAGAGGCTTCGTAGGGCAAAGAGGTCCGCTGGCTCCCACGGAGTCGACGATCACGACGGCCTCATCGTGCCGGCTGGGGTGTATCGGAAGGGCGGGTGATGCCCACGAACAGTTGGCGATCGCAGGCCTCGATCGCGATCGGCGCGGTCGCCTGGTTGCGACCGCGCACACCACCAAGACGCAGACCCCGTCGCATCGCGGCAAGATACACTGGGAATCGGTACAGTGCGGTCCCACCCACCGTGCCGGAGCACCATGAAGAGCAAGACACGACTGGTCACGTTCGCGAAACGAACACTGCTCGCCACCCTGATCCTGATTCCCGTAGCTCTTTTCATCGGCTACTCGTTGGGAGCGAGAGCTCATTATGCCGACAATCCCCTGGCGCAGAACTGGGACGGTGAAGGGCCCTACGTGTTCCTCGGGGAGGACGATGCCCTGAGCATCGAGTACATCAAGAACGATGCGGACGGAGGACGCTCCACGGAACGGACGACGCACCCCCTTGGCTCTAAGGCTGTCGCATCCTGCCGCTACCCGCTGGACGAGACGAGCTTCGAATTCACGTTGCGGACCCGGTTCGACAGCCCGGCGAGCGTGTACGACGACGGCAACACGATCCTGGCGATCTCCGACATCGAGAGCAACTACGGGGCTCTCAGGGATTTTCTAATCAATTCCGAGGTGATCGACGACGACCTGAACTGGACGTTCGGTACGGGACACCTGGTTCTTGTCGGGGACATTGTCGATCGCGGGTACTTCACGACGCAGCTGCTGTGGTTGATCTACATGTTGGAACAACGTGCCGAGGACCAGGGTGGCCACGTGCACTACATCATCGGAAATCACGAACTGAAGATGATGCACGGCGACTATGGCGTCACGGACGAGAAGTACGCCGAGGTCGCGTCGATCCTGGGCAAGCAGCAGCAGGACCTGTACAGCTCCCGCTCACTGCTTGGTAGATGGATGGCCAGCAAGAATGCGGTTGAACGTATCAACGGAATTCTCTTTGTACACGGCGGGATGCATCCAGACCTGGCGGATCATGATCTGGACATTGACGACATCAACCGGATCATCAGACAGACCTATTCCGAGCGCGTGAGCTCGGATCAGTCCGGGCGAGAAAACGGCATCTTGATTTCTCGTGAGACAGGTCCCTGTTGGTACAGAGGATATTTCAAAGACTCTCTGTCACAGCAACAGGTCGATCGTGTACTTGAGAAGTTCGCAGCCGACGCCGTGGTCGTGGGACACACAATCCAGAGTCGCGTGAGCAGGCTATTCAACGGGAAGGTGATCGGGATCGATGTCCAGCATCCAAACGATGATCACAAGCTGTGGCCCGAGGGGCATTCGGAAGCCTTACTTATTGAAGGCGGCAGGTACTATCGCATTCTCGAAGATGGAGAGAGGGAAGCGATATAGCAGTGCCAACTACCGCCCCTTTGCCTGGCCGCTCAGCGAGCGGTGTCGTAGAGTGCTGGATTGCCCACAGCGGTTCTCGAGAGGGTTATCGCGTGATCGGACGTCGGCTAGCGCACTACACGATCGTCGAGCAGCTCGGCAGTGGAGAGATGGGCGAGGTCTACCTGACCGACGACGCTTCGCCAACCGTACCGCCTGCGACAGTGCCGGACTTCCCGCTGGCGAGCCGCCCGGTCAGACGTCGGCTCTTGTCGTGATCCCCGCCCTCCTCACCCTCACCACCCTCGGCCCCCTGAGCGTCTCCTGGCAAGGCCACCCCCTGCGCATGCCCACGCGCTGGTGCTGGTCTGGCTGGCGTTTCAGGAGCGTCCGGCCCGGCGTGCGCTTGTCGCCGAGCTGATCTGGGGGCCAGGGAAGCTGCGCAACCTCTGCCAGGAGCGGTACCGCCTCCGTCAGCTCCCCGGAGCGGATCGCTGTGGCTACGACGGAGGAGGCGCTGACCCGTCAAGACGCAGCCGAAGCGACAGCGATCCTCGGCGGTGCTGGCGCTGCTGCCGGATGAGACCGTCCAGCTCCAGGTGCTCAATGCGCTGGGGGCGGTGCTGGGCATGAGCGGACAGCTCCCGGAGGCCGAGGCCATCCACACCCAGGTCCTGGCCATCGCCCGCAGACGCCAGGACCTGCCGATGTGCGTGCGCCTGCTCAACAACCTCGGGGCGACCGCAGAGCGCCGGGCCGACTTCGACCGGTCGGTCCGGTTCTTTGAAGAGGTTGCGCTGCTCGGGCAGAGCCTGTCCGACCCCCGCATGGTTCGGATGTCCGGGCTCAACCTCACCCAGGTCCGGTTCGCCCAGGGCCAGCTCGGCCAGACCCGCGCTGCTCGGGCGTGCTCAGCTCTCCCTGGTGGCCCTGCTCGATGCGGCCCTGCTGCTTCGCCAGCCCGAAGACATCCGGCGGGTGCTGCAGCACATCGACGACACCCCCCCACCTCCTGGAGCCTGGCGCTCATCTGCACCGCTCGGCTTCGGCTGGCACTCAAGACCGGCGATCCCCTGCCGGAGGTGCCCCTGGAGCTGCACCGGGTCCGCGAGACTCCGCACCTGCTCGTGCTCCAGGCCCTCGCCGACCTGGCTCAGCGGGAGGCGGATAGACTCAGTCGTCATCGCACAGCAGGGTCGCGGTGTCGTCGAAGTACAGCCCCCGCCAGGAGCCACCGTCCGCGCCGCGAAGCTCGCCACTCTCGATGGAGATGTCTCCGCCGTAGCCGACAATGCCGGTCTCAAGGCCCTCGAAGACCACCCCGGGCAGCAGGGTCAGGGTGCCGTCGATCTTTCCGACACAGTCGATGCGGTAGTCCACCTTGCGGTCTGGGTCATCGCTGAGGGGCGCGGTGCCGGACAGGGCACTGCACTCCAGCAGGATCGCGGCTTCCTCTCCATCGTCCGCTGCGCACTCTGGCCCCGGCTCCGTCGGTGAACTCTTGCCATCACCAACACCACCAGACTCATCAGGCTTCGCATCGTCATTCTCCGCTGTTGCTTCACCACTGACCTACAGCAGAGGCGTCACAGTAGCGTCACAACAACGAGTGAACGTCGGCTATCCATCGCTCGGAATACCCTCTACAGAGACCGCCTCGCTGCCTGTCAGGATCACCTGGATGGTGTACTCGCGGTGCGCTGACACACCTGAGAGAACCAACAGACACGATCGGTGATGCTCGCCGGCACAGGAGGCCTACAGCCCGGCAACGATCTCCTCAGTGGTCTCCCACAGCCGGGCAGCCAGGGCCTCATCCCGCCCCGCATCGGTAGATCGGCCCGGGTTGCAGTCGGCCCAGTACTCCCCGCTGACCGCTGCAGCGTCGGGGTGGGTGGCCACGTAGGTCTGGGTGGCTGCCCCCCGGGGGATGCTCTTGAGCACCAGGGGAGCGGAGAGCTTCCAGGCGGTCTGAGCGATGCCAGACATGTGCCGGACGAGGTTGGTGGCGATCACACCGGGATGGATGGCATTGACGGTCTGACCGCTCTCCAGGCGACCGGCCAGGTGACGGGCCATCAGCAGGTTGGCCAGCTTGGACTGACCGTAGTTGCCCCACGGGCTGTAGCCCTTGCTGCCGTCGAGGTTGTCGAACTGGATGCCCTCTTCCGGGGCCCGGGTGTGGGCGGTGCTGCTGACCATGACCACCCGCCCGGTGGCGGAGAGCTGCTCCAGCAGGCCGGTCACCAAGATGAAGTGACCGACGTGGTTGGTGAGAAATTGCAGCTCATAGCCATGCTTTACCGTCAGCTCTGGCAGGGCCATGATCCCGGCGTTGCAGATGATGCCGTCGAGGGGATGCCCCAGGGCGAGCACGTCGCGGACCGCCTGCCGCACCGCATCGGGCTCGGACAGCTCGCAGGCCACCGCATCCGTCTCCCCATCAACCTGAGCACCAGCACTGCGGGCCTTCTCCACGGACCGGGCCGCCCCGATCACCCGCGCGCCCCGCAGCGACAGGACCCGCATCGTCTCCAGCCCCAGCCCTGAGTTGCACCCGGTCAGCAGGTAGGTCTTTCCGGTCAGATCCAGCCCCTCGGTGACCTGCTCTGCGGTGCTGTTGTAGCCAAAGCCGTTGTCTCCGGCGCCCTTCAGCAGGCCATAGATGGACATCACTCTCTCCTGTGTTGCCCAGTGTCTATACACACCGTCGACACTGCGAACAGACTTCGCCATGATGCCAACATGCGCAGTGCTGCCCTCCTCCTGTCCGCCTGCACCGGTCCGACGGTCCCGGCGAGCGATTCCAATGCTCCGACCACAGACACCGCCCCGATCACAGACTCCGCCACAGAGCCCTCTGCGGGAGACACCAGCGTGGAGACGGTGTCCGGCGACTGGACGAGGCCGGAGTACGACCCCGAGGCCCTGCCAGAGGATGTGGTCACCCTCAACATCGAGATCGCTCCGGCGGCGATGGCGCGCCTGGATGCGGATCCGTGGGGGGCCGACGATGAGCGAGGGATCTTCGTCGACGAGGATGGGGTCCGCCACGAGGTCGATCTGAACTACCGCGGTGCCTATGCCCTGAGCAACGTGATGTCCTACGGGCTGCGAAATTGGAAGGTCAAGCTCGACTCTGGAGACAGCTACCTGGAACGACGAGAGTGGAACCTCAATTATGAGCCGCACTTCAGGCAGAAGCTGGCCTACGACCTGTTCCGCTTCGCCGGGGTGGCGGTGCCTGGTGCGGCTCACGTCATCCTCACCCTCAACGGGGAGCAGCAGGGGCTCTACCTTCGCTATGAGGACCCAGACGACGGGGCATGGCTCCAGGAGCAATTCGGCAGCACCGAAGGAGAGCTCTACAAGGCCGCCTATGACCTCCCCGGGGAGCCGCAGTGCTTCGCGCTGCTGACCTGGCTGGGAGATCAGGAAGCGGACTACCAGTGCCACTACGCCCGGAAGTCCGGTGAAGCAGACCAGGAGTTCGCACAACTCATCGGCTTCCTCGACGACCTCAACCACCTGCCAGACGACGACCTCGCAGACTGGGCAGAGGATGCGGTGGACGTCGAGAGGCTGCTGAGCGCCATGGCGGTCTCCAACTTCATCGCCCAGTGGGATTCCTACCCCCAGCGTCCCAAGAACTACTGGCTCTACGCAGACCCACGCAGCGACGCGATGGTCTACATCCCCTGGGATCTCGACGCGGCCTTCAACCCCTACACCGACAGCACCTACAACCAGATGGGTGCCACGACCTCGGTGCTCTACAACCTGCTCCAGAGCGACTACACCCCGGTCCACCACATCGAGGGCACCGACCGGCCGCTGGTCCGTCGACTGCTGGCAATCCCGGCAGTCCAGGCGGCCTACCTCGATCGCTACACCGAGCTGTCTGAGACGATCCTCTCAGCGGACTACCTTCAGGATCGGCTGGACTCACTCACCACGCTTGTCCTGCCGCACATCTCCAGCACCGATCGCGCCCGGCTGGAGGGCTACAACGACACGACCCGCGCCTTCATCACGACCCGAGCCGCGTCCGTAGCCGCAGAGCTGTCCGAGCAGTGAGGCTCAGTCCTTCTTCTCGTCGATGATGTGCTCCATGAGGGCCTCGCGCTCGTTGGGCTGTGCGTATTCCAGCCCTCAAACCGCGCTCTCTAATTCGGGCACCGAGCACACGATTTACGGCACCGATGACCAGCTGGCTCGCCGACGCTGGAGGCGGTGCCCGAGCCGATCATGGGCCGGCTGGGCATGGCCCGAGTCAGCTCCGCCGGCTGGTGATGGTGATCGACTCCGACCAGATCCGGATCGCGGGGCGGCTGGTGGTCTGTGAGAGGGCCTCGAATCCGCAGAAGCCCTCGCCCTCGGCGTAGTGACTGCGCATGATCAGGGCGCCGGTCTCGCGCTTGGAGGTTGAGACGACCACAAGGCAGCGGCGGTGGATGTTGCACGCCATCAGCTCGACGCTTCGGTCGCTGGTGGTCTCCCCCCGGGTGTGGGTGGCCTCCCAGGTGTCGCCTGCGGTTGGTGCTGGCGGGAGGACGACCTGGGGCGGATCCCAGAGGGTGAGCACGTCGTCTTTGTAGGTGCCGAGGTCGGTGAGACCGTCGGGGCCGTAGCCGATCAGGGCGTCTTCGATGATGCGAGGGGTGTCGGAGACGACCCGGCTGACCCGGCGGTAGACCTGTCGGCCGTCCTGCTCCGTCGGATCGTTCCAGGACTCCTCGATGGTGAGTCGGGGCAGGGGAAAATCACCGGCGACCCCGACCCGGGCATAGCGAACACAGCGAGGCGGGGGGGCGAGGCGAAGGAGGGCGGGGGGGAGGGTGATGGGCATGGTCTGTCCGGAAAAACAGGAAATCTCTTCAATGGTTCATCTGGTCCGTAGCCTATAAGAGCCAAAGAACGTGCCTGACACCGGAGAGGCGATGAAGACCGAGCGGAAAAATTGGGGCGAGGCGCATGAAGGTGACGTCGAGCGCTTCTACGAGGCTGGAATCGGTCATGACCTCGACTGGCACGGCGGATACCGGAACTTTGGCTGGTGGGATGAGGGTCAGACCGACTACCTCGTCGCCGCGGATCGGCTGGTTTTGGAGATGGGGCGCCGCCTGGGGCTGAACGCTGAGAGCACCCTGCTCGATGTCGCCTGTGGAGGCGCACCGCAGGATGTGCTGCTGCACCGGGAGTTTGGCACTCGCATTGAGGGCGTCGATGTCACCTTCGCCCAGGTCGTCCAGGGCCAGAAGCGAGTTGCAGACGCCGACATCGGGGAGCACGTGCACATCCAGCATGGCACCGCGACCAACCTGCCGTTCGACGACGAGCGGTTCACCCATGTCCTCTGCATTGAGGGTGCCCAGCACTTCGACACCCGCGAGGCCTTCTTCCACCAGGCCATCTCGGTGATGAAGCCCGGCGCGGTGATGTGCCTGGCAGACTTCATGGTCCTCACCCCCGCCAAGAGTGCCTGGGAGAAGTTCTGCGTTCGTCGGGCACAGAAGCTCTGGAACGTCCCAGACGCCAACGTGCTCAACGAAGCCGACTTCCGGGCATCTCTGGAGCGTGCCGGGTTCACTGACATTGAGTTTGAGGGGGTCGGTAAGCACACCATCCCTGGCTACTACCTCGACCAGTGCACCCCAGAGACCATCGCCGACCACAAGAAGTACAAGGGCCGGGCGTGGCGGTTCAAGATGAACTTCACCAACTACTTCATGTTCAAGGCCTGGGAGAAGCGGCTGATGGAGTACGTGC
>JBLHNG010000430.1:0-7541 GCA_047621685.1 Myxococcota bacterium
TTCACCGACATCCTCTGCGCGGTCCTGATGGACGGCAAGCGGCTGGGCGGTGCGGCACGGCTGGTGTTCTTCGCGGTCGTCGAGGACATGCTCTCCCGGACGGGCCTCCGCCACCGGGATGCCTGGGAGTACCTGTATGACCAGTGTCTTCGTAACTTCTTCTCCACCCCGGACTTCACCGCAGTGGGCGAGAAGGTGCCGCTCATCGACGCCATGACCGCGCTGTTCTCTCCGGCGACCGACGACCTCCTCCAGGTCCGCCGCTCCCTGGCCTCGATCGGTGTCATCGGCCGCACCCTTCTCCGTGAGGACCGTGCGCGCATGGACGTGGTCCGCAGCATTGCGCGTCGGGCGGTGATCGGTGCGGTGGTCGCGGACTGCATCGCGGCGGAGAAGCGCACCCCGGGCGTCGTCCCGCTGACCCTCAGCGGCCTGCTCTATGACAACTTCCACGGCATCCCGCGTCTCAACGGTGGTCGGATCCTGGCTGCAAAGCCGGACTTCATCCGTGACTTTGATGCCACCCTTGGTCGACTGATCTCGGTCCTGGGTGGTGGGGTCCTGCTGTCCACCGCGCAGCTGACCGCGATCCTGCACGCCCTGATGTCCTACGACCTCCGGCAGTTCTCTGCTGAGGCCCTCGTCAAGAAGCTGCTGGTGGAGTCCGAGGTCTTCCTCTCGGTCTACTGCGGGGAGGATGTCGGCGACGTGGTGGGCCTGCTCAACCAGCGGTTCGCGGTCTATGCCGATGGTGTCGACTGGTCAGACCCGCACTATGCGGCAGCCCCGTCCTTTGTGACCACCCGGGGTCCGTCGGTCTACCGCTGCATCTGCGGCGCGTGGTTCGGTGACCCGGCTGCCCCCCTCGATGAGGCTGCCCTGGCATCCCTCCGCAGCGCACGGGTGGCCCACTTTCGGGCAGTCTACCGGGTGGAAGCAAAGGGCGACACCTGGTATCCCGGCGATGGGACCCTGCACTACAACCTCCACCGGGCGATCCAGTCGGTCGTCTCCGAGCAGTTCTCCCAGGCGACCGTCCGCAAGCCGGGGATGATGGAGGCTGTCGCGGCGTACCTGCTTCGCGACGGCAAGGGCTTCATCTACGACCCGATGCTGGAGCAGAGCATGGTGACCGCGCTGGACAGCTACCTCGCGCTTCGCCGGGCTGGTCAGGAGAACCCGACGGGCCTGCTGACCCTGGAGGACAAGGCCCGCCACGAGCAGGCATGTGGGGTGGCGGCTCCGGTCGTCTTCCGCAGCCGTCAGGCGGTGTGAGGGCCTGAATATCAATAAAATGAGCCGGTGCTTGCCATCTCTTCCCTCTCATCTGTCAAACACAGTGTCAATCCAGACGGGGGAAAAACACCATGAGAACACTGCTTCTACTGACCACGATGATCCTGGGCGCCTGCGACAGCGATGTCGGGGTGTTCGACATCGGCGGGGACGACAGCGGGATGACCGCGCCGGGTGGTGAGATGGGCGGCGAGGGTGGCGAGATGCCGGAGCCGGAGTCCTGCTCAGCAGACGATGACTGCGGGGAGAGCTGCCCGCCGGATGCCGCGGAGTGTGTCTGCTACGAGGACACCTGTGCTGTCGCCTGTGAGTCCGACGACGACTGCCCGGACACCCCCGATGGTGAGGTGATTGCCTGCGATGACGGGATCGGCGTCTGCGACCTTCCTGAGGGCATGCCCGGCGAGTAGGCCGAGGTCTACTCGCCGACGATGAGCACGCCGTTCCGACCGCCGAAGCCGTCATCCTGATAGCGCTCGGCCTCGGGTGGGAGCAGCGGCTGGCCGTCGATGAGGTAGATGTACTCATAGACGCCCACCGGCAGATCCAGCTCGGCGCGCCAGGTTCCGCTCTTGTCGCGGAGCATCGGAACCGGCTTCCAGTCGCTGAAGCTGCCGAGGAGGCTGACGGCGGTGGCCTCGGGGGCTTCGACGGTGAACCACCGCGTCGCCGGGTGGCTCGGGGGGCCACGGAGTCGGCTGCGCTGGGCGGTGAGGCCGGCGGTGAGCCGGGCGTGTCCGTAGTCCAGCGCACCATAGCCGCGATCCCCGATCAGCTCCCCTCGGATGCCGAGGTACGGGGAGAGGCGGCAATCGACGGTCAGGCGTCCGCGGAAGATCCGGGAGCCCCCCGGTGGCAGCCCGGCGACCCAGGTGAGGTTCTCGCCCCCGGTCATCGACAGCCCCGCGCTCCCAGACAATGCCAGCGGGGGCGTCGGGCGCCAGCGCATGCCGAGGTCTCCGCCCACGACGCGCTCCGGCAGCATGCTGTTGGGCCAGAAGTCCCCGTCGAGGTGTGCCCAGGTCGACAGTGACGGGCTGATGTTGAAGGCCCACAGTGCCGTGGCGCTGCCGCCGGGCGCGGTCCCGGTGGCGGTCTGGGTGCTGATGCGCAGCGCAGGGCCAGCCCGGAGGTGGAGGCTGTGGCTGCCAGCGCGGAGGCGACCGGTCAGGGTCGGTGTGATCTCGGAGAACCCGGAGGTGACGCTGCCGCTGGCTGCAACGCTGACGCCGGGAGCCCGCGCGCCGAGGCCGGTGAGGGACATCTCTCCGAGGTGGAGGTCATAGGGGTTGCCCGACCACCACAGGACCTCACTGGACAGCGCCGCCCGAAGGAGCACCTGCTGGCGATTGTACAGACCGATCCCACCGCGGACCCCGCCAATCATCGCTCCAGTGCCGCTCCACCGCTCAAGCCCGGTGAAGCCGACGGCCTGTGCGGACACAAGCCTCGACGAGGGGGCTGCTCGGGTTGACCCGACGGTGAGCATGAGAGGCAGCAGCAGCGTATCAGGCTCCGATTTGAAGCACCGCGTTCTTCTGACCAAAGCCGTCGTCGTGGGTGAGCAGGGCGGTCGGATCGGAGGCCCACTGCTCGCCGTCGATGACGAACATGTATTCATGCCGACCCGGAGGCAGGACGACGACGGTGAAGAACAGTCCGTCTGCCGTGGCCTGCATCGGCTCCGGCTCCCAGCCGTTCCAGCTCCCAGCGACCGCTACGGTGGTGGCCTTCTCGGCGTGGTAGACCAGCCGGGTGGGAGTGAGTGCTGCGGTCTGCTCAGCGGGCTGTGTTGAGGCTGGCAGATCGCTGCGACCGAGCAGGACGCCGAGGCAGAACGCCGCAGCGATCGCCATGGGTACTGCCCAGCTGAAGGTACGGGGCTGACGGACTGGAGGGGCCTGCTGAGCGAGCGCGCGCTCCAGGAGGTCCGGCGGGGCTCGGTGGATGGTCAGGTGCCGGCCAGGATCATCATTCATAACTCAATTCCTACTGTTTCCGTTGTTGTCGCTGCCATTCCCGTTGTTGTCGCTGTTGCCATTCCCGCTGTTGCCATTCCCGCTGTTGCCATTCCCGCTGTTGCCGCTGTTGCCATTCCCGCTGTTGCCGCTGTTGCCATTCCCGCTGTTGCCGCTGTTGCCGTTTCCGTTGTTGCCCTGACTCAAGGCGATGAGGCTGGACTGACCGGCAGCCAGCTCGTTGGTGACCAGCTGGAAGGCGTCAACATGGGATGTTCCCTGAGTTAGCAGCGCACCGGAGGCGATTGTGAGCGAGCTGAGGACCTCTTTGTTGCGAGCGGCGGCATCTTCGACCAGCTGTGCAGACTGCGCCTGAGAGAAGCCGATCAGCATGAGGTCGACCATGCTCTGAATGGCGGGACCGCGGATCTGCTCTGGGAGGCTTGCGAGTCTGTGGAGGGTGTCTGTGGAGACCTCTGCCCGCAGCGCGGAGGCCGTCGCAGAGAGAACCTCATTTCGATCCGAGGCATCTTCGGGAAGGTCGAGGAGCGTGCTGGCGGCGCTCAGGTCGCTCTGCATCCCCTCAAGGACACTGGCGATGCGAGCAGGTGGCACCCCTTTAGCGAGTCCCTCACGCGCTTTGGACTCCAGCAGGTCCACCGGGAGTCCAGCCTCATCGACCGAACGAAGGATCGAATCGATACAAGAAGGAATCTCCTGTGCATGAGAAATGCTAAAGAATATGGTTAGTGACAAGAGAATGTCGAGAACCTCTGCTGTCAACTCTACGGCTAAAGACCCGCTTTGGGATACAATTCCCCCATCATTTCTCTCAACATAATTCGTCCGCGTCGGACTCGCTGCTTGAGCGCTGGGAGGGACGAACCTGTAATTTGGGACATTTCCTGGTAGCTCATGTCGTCCAAATAAAAGAGCGAGAGTGCCTCCCGATAGAGGAGCGGGATGGCCGCTAAGGACTTTCGAACTTGAGCATCGCGCTCTGTCGCTTGCATGGCCTGCTCTGGATCGGGCAGCGAGCTGCAGTGCGGCTGCGACATCGGCAGCACCCGCCGCCACCAGACCGTGCGCAGTCGATCGCGGCACAGGTTGGTCGTGACCGTGAGCAGCCAGGGACGGAAGGCCCGTGCGGGATCGTAGTTCTTGTGCTTGCTCAGCGCCCGGAGGAGGGCCTCCTGTGTGAGGTCGTCTGCCTCAGTCACATTGCCAGATATTCGTAGACAAAGTGTGTATACGGTGTCGATATGGGGGCCGACCAGTAGAATGAATGCTGATGATTCGCCGTCATGGAAACGTATCTGAAGCGAGTTCTGGGTGTCGGGGTCTGTCGGCAGCGTATGGGGGAGTGGCTTGATGACTGGGACTATACAGAGTCGAGGCCAATATCCCGAACCTTGTTACCTCAGGTGTGCCTCAACCGTAAGAGTCTACGATCCTGTCGTCATGGAGCACTTTAAATGTCTCGTTTCCTTCCAGCACTCCTCTTGCTTGGCTGCAACAACTCCGGCACCCTGGAGGGGCCCCGCGAGATCCTTCCTGGCTCTGGTGACTACGGCCTGAACCCGATGATCTACGGTGGCTCCGCCCCGGATGCCCCTGAGCACGACGCGACCGTCGCTCTCCACCAGCTCACCAATGGTGGCTCCTCGGTCTATGTGCAGCCGTTCTGCACCGGTACCCTCATCTCTGATGATGTGGTGGTCACCGCCGCGCATTGTCTCGACACCGCCAAGGGCGGCAAGAACTTCAAGGAGATGAGTGCCAGCGGCCTCGCCATCTACGTCGGTGATGATCCGTCCGTAGACATCGCTGATCACCTCTACACCGTCTCCGATCTCCAGATCCACAGCAGCTACAGCCGAACCCAGCTGACCAACGACATCGCCATCTTCAAGCTGAGCAGCGCGATCACCGAGTCGGTCACCCCGGTCGCTCACCTCCCGGCATCTTCAGGCTTCTCCTCCAGCGATGTCGGCATGTCCATCAACTTCGCCGGCTTCGGTCAGGCAGAGGATGGCTCCAGCGGGGTCAAGCTCCAGGTCGATGGCGAGCTTGGCGGACTGGGCTGCACGGTCAGCGGCTGCCCCTCCGGCGCCAGCACCGCCACCCAGATCTCCTACGCCCAGGGCATCAATGGCGGTCCCTGCTTCGGTGACAGCGGCGGCCCGATGTTCATCGATCGCAGCGGCACCACCTACCTCGCCGGAGTCACCTCCTACGGCGATGCCAACTGCCTCGTCTACGGCGTCTCCACCCGAGTCGACGCCTACCAGTCCTGGATCGAGGCGTTCGCTGGCACAGACACCGGCCCCATCGACACCGGCCCCATCGACACCGGCACCGTTGACACCGGCACCGTTGACACCGGCACCTGCGGGGACGGCACCTGCGATGATGGCGAGAGCTGCGACGGTCGAGACAGCACCACCAGCTGCTCGTCGGACTGTGATGGCAAGACCAACGGCAACCCCAACAATCGCTACTGCTACGTCGGCGACACCTGTGAAGGCCCCGGCTGCCCGTAGGTCTTTCGTCGAGTCAGTAGACCCTGATTAGCAGCCGTCCGATGGGGCGGCTGCTTTGTCGTAGGTGATGACATCGCACTGGACGGTCGTGATGGTCGCGCTGCCGTTGGAGCTGTCGGTGATGTCGGCGTCGGGGGTGGCGTAGACGGTGTGGATGCCGCTGAGGATGTCCACATCGGCGTCGTCCAGGGCATAGATCGTGGTGCCTGTCCCGCTGCTGGTGATCTTGCCGCGCTCTGCGAGGTAGATGACGCCGATGTCTCCAGTGAGGGTGAGCTTCTTGTTCTTGCAGACCCAGGCGGACAGCCCATCGGCATCGTGATCGGTGTGTTGGTCGATCACCTCGACAGCCGCCGGGATCGCGACTGAGCAGGGGTCGGCGTCCGTGTCCGTGTCCGTGTCCGCATCCGCCTCACCGGAGTCCCTCGGGAGGTCGATGATGGTGTCATCCTGTCCGGAGTCGTCAGGCAGATTCAGAGTGCTGTCGCTGCCGATGGGGTCTCCGAAGACTGCCTCGACAGGGGAACAGCTCAGCAGAAGGAGAATGTGCAGCATCAAAGCGATAATAGCCGGTTCCAGTGTCCATGTTGTGGGGAAGTGGCCTCTCAGGAGTTTCTGATCTTCCTGCAGAGTCAGGAGAGGCTGGCATGGGCTGAGGTGAGCCACCGAGAGATCCGGTGGGCCTGTCGCGGCTGCATCGATGCTGGGCGGGCGATCCTGGCTCAGCCGGACAAGCAGGTCCGGTTCGACGGGGCCTACTGCCCGGTCTACGTCGACCTCACGCTGACCTGCGCGGAGTGTGGCGATGACTTCGACAACACCGCCGAGGAGCAGCGGGTCTGGTACGAGGAGTACCGGCTGCGCATGACCGTCGGGCCGGGTGCGCCCTGCCGCTGCCTGCCGTGTCGGCGGCTCAAGCGGGACCGCCGCCGGGCGCTGCACATCCTCCAGGCCCGGCTGCAGGACTACGACCCGCTGCTCGCCTCAGACCTCTCTGAGATCGCGCAGCGCTACGATGTCATCGGGGCGACAGACAAGGCCGCCCTGTTCCGACGCCGGGCGAAGAACCGCGAGTACTGAGCGGTGCTACTCGCTGAACGCGGCCTGGAGGCGCTTCTCAATGGAGGCCTTGAGCCGGGTCGGATCCACGCCTGCGGCACGGGCCATCATGCCGAGCTTGAGCACGATGTCGATCGTGTTGCCGCTGACGTCGATGCCGCCGTTGACCGCCATGCCCTTGAGCGTGGCCTTCGCGCCGTCCCACTTCGCGCTCACGCCGTACTTCGACATGGTCTCCTCGAAGCCGACGAGCTTCGCGCGGGCCTCCTCAATGGAGAGGTTGTGGGGCTGGGAGATGTTGATCGTCGACATGGTGACTCCTTGGTGCGCTCCATTATCCACAAAGTGGCACCGGTCACGGGAGGCTTGAACGACGGACACTTCGGCCCTTGGAGGCCCTGCTCTGAAGTTTCCGGCAGCAGCCGGTCGTAGACGGGCGCGCTGACCAGCGGGACGCAGCACGGTGACGGACGGAGCCGGTCGGGTGGCTGGCTCAGTGTCCCCGCCACAGAATTTGGGGCAGCAGCCGGCCGAAGGTGGCGAGCTGCCCAGCGGGGAGAGATGCGGAGGCATCCGGAGCCGCCTTGCGCACCGTCCGCAACCTCAAAGGACCGTCCGAGTCACTCCGGCTCATAGTCCGACAGTGAAACTCTACGCAGCGTGCGCCACCAGGCCAGCGTTGAGT
>JBLHNG010000431.1:0-7540 GCA_047621685.1 Myxococcota bacterium
CCGCCGGCGGCGTCACTGGCCTGGACATCCAGTCGCTCACGCTCACCAACGGCAGCGCCACCAACGGCGGGGCGCTGTACCTGTATTCCGGAAGCGAGGCGATCCTCTCAGCGGTCACCCTCTCCGACAGCACCGCCACCAACAACGGGGGTGGGCTGTTTCTGAACGGAAGCACCGTCGCGCTGTCGGACTGCATCATCGCAGACAACACCGCCAGCAGCTACGGGGGTGGGATGTCCCTCACCAGCAGCACCGCCACCCTGACGGACTGCACCATCGCAGACAACACCGCCGACACCACGAGGGGCGGCGGACTGTTCCTCAACAACAGCATCGTCGATGCCACGACCTGCGACTTCAGCGACAACGACACGGAAGATCTCCGCCACCACAACGAGAGCGAGAGCTACGACTGGGGACTCAACATTTCGTTCTCCTGTGACAGCTCCTCCTGCACCAGCACCGCCGACAACGACGGGGATGGATACAGCTTTGACGATGGAGACTGTGACGAGAGCAACAGCGAAATCAATCCCGATGCCGAGGAGATCCCCATCGACGGGGTGGACAACGACTGCGATGGCGATGCAGAGACCACGCTTGACCTCTCCAGCGCAGATGCAGTGCTCACAGGAGAGAACAGCGATGATCGCGCCGGATCCTCGGTGAGCAGTGCGGGGGACGTGAACGGAGATGGCTTCGATGACATCCTTGTCGGTGCCTACGCAAGCGATGGCGGAGGCACCACCAGCGGTGCCGCTTATCTGGTGCTGGGTCCCGTCACTGCCGACCTCGACCTCTCCAGCGCAGACGCAGCGTTCACAGGAGAAGACACCTATGATTCCGCCGGATCCTCGTTGAGCAGTGCGGGAGACATGGACGGAGATGGCTTCGATGACATCCTCATCGGCGCCTTCAATAATGACTCTGGCGGAGGCAGCTATAGTGGTTCTGCTTATCTGTTGTTTGGTCCGGTCACCGCCGACCTTGACCTCTCCAGCGCAGACGTAACGCTCATTGGAGACGCCGGTGAGCGCGCCGGATACGCCGTGAGCAGCGCGGGAGACGTCGACGGAGATGGCTTCGATGACATCCTCGTCGGTGCCTACTCAAGCGATAGCGGAGCCACCGACAGCGGTGCCGCTTATCTGTTGTCAGGCCCCGTCACTGCCGACCTCAACCTCTCCAGCGCAGACGCAATGCTCACAGGAGCGGACGCCGATGATTCCGCCAGCTGGTCCGTGAGCAGCGCGGGGGACGTCGACGGAGACGGCTTCGATGACATCCTCGTTGGCGCCCCCTACAACGACGACGGAGGCTCCAACAGTGGTGCGGCGTACCTGGTGCTGGGCCCCGTCACTGCTGACCTCGACCTCTCCAGCGCAGACGCAACACTCACAGGAGAAGACGCCGGTGATTCCGCCGGCTGGTCTGTGAGCAGCGCGGGAGACGTCGACGGAGATGGCTTCGATGACGTGCTCATCGGTGCCCCCTACAACGCTGGCGGAGGCTTCTGGTCTGGTGCGGCGTATCTGGTGTCGGGCCCGATCACTGCCGATCTGAGCCTCTCCAGCGCAGATGCAAAGTTCACGGGAGAGGATTACTTTGACTGGGCCGGGGACTCGGTGAGCGATGCCGGGGACTTCGACGGAGATGGCTTCGATGACCTGCTCATCGGCGCCTACGCAAGCGATGGCGGAGGCACCACCAGCGGTGCCGCTTATCTGGTGCTGGGCCCCGTCACTGCCGACCTCGACCTCTCCAGCGCAGACGCAAGACTCATTGGAGACGCCGGTGATTACGCCGGTACCTCGGTGAGCGGCGCGGGGGACATGGACGGAGATGGCTTCGATGACCTGCTCGTCGGTGCCTCAAGTGCGGGCGACAATGGGGTGGCGTACCTGGTCCTCTCTCCCTATTGAGGGCGGGTAGAGTCTCTCTTGGAGATCAAGTACTTTCTGCAGCTTTTGAGTATGGAAAGCACTTTTTGGGGTCGAAGGACGTGTTGGTCTTGAAGATGCCGTAGATGGCATGGAGTAGCTTCCGCCCCACTGCGACATTATCCTTCATTTTCGGCTTCCCCCGTTGCACAATCCGCGAATGGAAGGCTCTGACGGCCTGGTCGTGCTGGACGGCAACCAGAGCGGGCATGAACAGCGCGCGACGAACATAGACTTTGCCCGCCTTGCTGATCCGCATCGGCTTGTTCACCGAGGTCCCAGACTGGAATGGGCGTCGCTGGCGAGGCGAGTCAACTACAACGCATTGCGCGAGTTCACTTGGCTCCATTAGACCGGCTTGAAAAGCGCGAGCAGAGCTATATCTCGTTGAGCCCTTGCATCGCTCAGAGCGAGTTGAGCGGGGGGACATTTTCCTGCCCGTGACTGCCCACAACCACGGCTTCGGACGGGCCTGGAGCGGGAAAACCCTGCTTGTTTGGCCTACCCGGTCCTTTCGGAGGAGCTGGCTGAGACCTCATCGCGGCATCTCACAGAGATTTCTCCCCGCCTACTTCTGGGTCTTCATCCACAGATCGACCCGTGAGGTCGTGGGAAGTGCCTCCGGCTTGAGATCCTTCAGCGCGGTCTTTCGGCACTGCCGGCGAATGCTGCGGTGATCGCCGCTGGTGATGAACACACAGGGCACTGGGGCGCCGTCTTCGTCTTTTGGACCGTACAGTCCCAGCACACAGGAAGATCCGCACGGGCTGCTCCACCGGATCTGACGCCGGATGATGCGGTCAAAGGACTCCAGATCCAGCCCGTCACGCTGGTAACGCCAGGAGTCTGCGTAGAATGTCCGCCGGCATCCGTCCGCCATCATCTCCTGCTGTCGGTCCTCAGAGAACCCCAGCCACGACTTGAAGGTGAAGGCGTGGGGGTAGACCCTCTTCGCTGGCGCGATGATGTCGAAGTCCGCGAGGATTGCTTGCTTCCGCTGCCCAGGCCCCTGCCGCGCGCGGATCTCCTTGTTGGCCCGCCCGGCAAGTCGCTGGACCCGGGACTGTTGCTTGAGCACCTGATCGAGCTTGTCGTGCTGTCCGCGCATCCAGGCCAGCGCCCCGGCAAACACCCCCTCCCTTTCCCGACCGTGGACCTGGGGGAGCGGGGTAGGGAAGTCGAGGGTCATCAGCAGGAACCGGATCTCGACTTTGCCGAGGTGCCTGTACTCCGGGAACTGACTGAGGTGGCGAAGGAACCGCAGGGCGGTGTCGGCGGGGAAGTTGTTGAAGATGCCGCCGTCCGCAAACCGTACATCAGCCTCACCCGGCGGGATCGGCGTGCCTGCGGGGTAGACCACGTCGATGGGTCGCAGCTTGAAGGCGACCGGGAAGGAGGAGGCGGCCAGGGCGGCCTCCAGGGTATCCGGGGCGTGATCCGGTAGCGGCGCATCGCTCCGTCGTCCGCCAAAGGTCCGTGGCTGACCGTGGGTGTGATCGGTGACGGAGAACAGGAACCGCGATCCGTTGCCGGAATTGAGCGCCTCAGGAGCCCCCTGCAGCACCAGATCCAGGAACTTCTTCCGAATGCCCTCAAAACCGACCAGCTCCCAGAGACGGGGGGCCGTCGGTAGATCAGCACCGCCGAGCCCCTGAACTAATGCCTCGACAAATGGCTTTGCGCCTTCGAGATCCAGTCGACTGAAGGCCTTGGCAAACCGGACCAGATCCGCCCGGCTCATCTCCGGAAACAGCAGCCCCTGGAGGCCGGCGAGAATGACCGCCTCCTGCGCCCCGCCATCGAGCAGATCCGCCAGATCTGACGGCTCCAGCGCGAGCAGCGCCCGGACCGGCGCGGTGGACAGGCGTTCCTTCAGCAACTCATGGGCCCGATCCAGCCGACCGGGCCGGGGCGGCTCGTCCTCGTCGACCCACTCATCCGCGCTCATCATCGCCGCGATCACACCGTCGGGCTGTATGCCGCTCTGGAGGCCATCGAGCAGCAGCGAGAACAGTGTGCCCACGGAGGCACCGGCGTACAGGGTGGGGTCGGGGTGGGGGTTGAGGTGGCGCAGCGCGAGGGCCGCGCCGATCTGAAATACGCCGAGGAAGACTCCGCCGGCCGGCACGATGACCCGGGGGACCGCTTTCGGGTTCTGAAGTGCGGTGACCTCCTCCAGCGGATGGGGCCGCTCCGCGTGCTCCGGCTCCGGCTCCGGCGCAGGGAGCACGCGGAGCTGCCGGGTGCAGCCCTGACACATGCTCGGCTCGGGCACGAAGAACCCCTGCTCAGCCGCCGCCGGGATGCACCTCTGAAGCTCATCCATCAGAAGCTGGCAGGGCACGGTCCCGTCCCCCAGACGACGCAGGGTGCTGGCGTGGAGGACCTCAAGAGAGGAACGGCACCCGCTGCTGAGAGCATTTGTTAGACGTTCTGATTCAGGAACACTGAACTGGTTGAACCGGAGCAGCTCCACCGGCGCGATCGGAATGGGATCAACACGGATCCAGTCCCCGGGCTCGTCCTCCGGCATGCCCCCCTCCCGCAGCAGCTCGGTGATCAGCCTCACGACGGTCACGTTGTAGGACAGCCCGCGCTGCTGGTTGAGGTAGAAGCTGTGGAGGTGGGGGCCGATGAAGCCAGTGCTGTCGTCCTCAACACCCCCGACGGGATCGGTGAACAGCACAAACAGCCGCTGGTCCTGGTCTGTGGAGTGGTGCTTCTTGAGCAGCTTCAGCGCACCCCCGAGAGGGACCCCATCAATGAACACCGCATCGACGAGGGGATCGGTGGCGTCGAGGCCAAGGCGGGCCAGACCGGCCGGGGAGAGCACCTCTCCGGCACAGACCGCTGGCGTCAGCGGGGGCAGCGCGTTGGCGGCCCGAACCGCCGAGATGAGGCCTGCCTCTTCGGTCAGCGACACCACCCCGCCGCGTCCCGACTTCCGGAGCCGCACATCGGCGACCTGAAGAGAGAGGTGACACCGCCCACAGTCCCCCAGGGTCAACTCAGCACCGTCCGGGGTGTACTTCTTCAGTAGCCTTGAGAACCCTTGATCAACGAGGCTCTCTGGCAGCAGGCTCTTGGAGAATCCGTAGCTGCTGAGCAGGGCCTGGGCCTGCCGGAGCGCGAGGTCACCCTGGCCATACCGGAGACGGGCCAGAGCACCACTCGCCAGCGCACCAAGCGCGGCGCGGCGACTGCGCCAGGGCAGCGCCCGGAAGAGCCCGACCACCACCTTCGCCACTGGCAGCACCCGGCGGAGAAACGGCTGGTTGGGGTTGGCCCTGCTCTGCCCCACCTCGACGAGGTCTCTCAGCGACACTGGAGTCGCGAGCAGATCCCGCCCCATCTTCTGAAGCGCGGGCAGCACACGGACCGCCTCGACCGCTCCCTTTCCCGGATTCTCCATCCACAGCGCCGCCCACTCCCGGAGCATCTCCAGCCGCGTAGACTGGGTGGTCAGCTTCCCCAGCACTGCCAGACCGGCAGCCGATGCTGCGCCGATGCTGGTCCCACTGATGCAGGTGGGGAAGTAGCCGCTGACCACGAAGGCGTGGATCGCGCCGGTGTGCCAGATCCCGCGCATTCCCCCACGGGGAAAGACGATGCCGGCGTCGGTGTCGTAGACCGGCCAGTCGGGAGCATCTGCGGGGAACTCGAATTCCTTCACGAGTTTGGTTGTATCAGCTGAGGGGGCTCGCTGGGCGTAGCTGCCTGATCAGGCGGTCTCGATGGTCAGCATTGAGGCACCAGGCCGGAGCTGCCAGGAGTCCAGGGGACTGACCTTGAGAGAGCGGACTCAGTAGGTGATCACCGCTCCGCCATAGGTCACCCCGGCGGCGGTGCCGATCAAGACCGCGGTCTGTCCGCGCTTGAGCGCGCCGGTCTCGATGGCCTTGAACAGGGTGAGCGGGAGCGAGGCCGCTACGCAGTTGCCGCACTCCGCCAGGGTTCGGACCACTGCAGACTCCGGGAAGCCGATCCGGGAGATGAGGTTGAGTCCGGCGCGGCTGGCCTGGTGGAGGACGAAGACCGCATCGCCGATGTCGGTGTGGACCTCCGGGTAGAGCGCGTCGACAAACGGTGGGATGTGCTTGAGGGCCCGTCGGAGCAGCCCACGCCCGGACATGCGGAACAGGCTGGCCTCGCGTGGGGTGGTCGGGTCGTTGGCGGGCAGGTTGGTTCCCGAGCCCGGCACCCCGGTCAGGTGTGCGTCGTCGCCGTAGCTCTCGAAGCGCATCCGGTGAATCGCTGCGCGGGCTGACGGGATCCTGTGGCTGGCGGAGGCGAACCACGGCTGCTGCTGCGCCGTCTCCGAACAGCGGACCGCTCTCTGGGTCCTGGAGGTTGAGTCCGGCGGAGGCAAACTCGGAGGTCACGATCAGGATGCGCTGGTAGCGACCGGTCTCCAGGTGGCTCGCGGCGATGTCGAGCGCGGTCAGGAAGCTGAGGCAGCTGGTGTGGACGCTGAAGAAGGAGATCCCGCTCCCGCCAGCACCGAGCGCCTTCTGGATGAACACCGACTGGTCGGGGATGAACTGGTGGGAGGTGCCTGAGGCGCTGATGATCAGGTCGATGTCCGAGATCGTGCATCCGGCCTCGGACATTGCGTCTTCTGCGGCCCGGGCGCCCATCTCTGGGGCGGTCTCCAGGGGCATCGCATATGGCGATGGATGACGTTTGAAGGTTGAAGTCGTAGAAGGGATGCTCTCCCGGAGAGCACCCGCGCCTCGCTGCGGATCCCGAACCAGTAGTCTGTGAACGCCGTCGCTGCGGGGCTGGGCTGCTCGGTGAGGCGCCGGTTCTGCCACCACGCCCGGGACTCCTCGATGAGCAGCCCGGAGCGCATGATGTGGGTGTGGGCGGTGGTGTGCTCTGCGCTCACGGACGAATTCGGAAGTGGGGTGCCAGCCAGGTGCTCGGCAGGGTGCGGATCGCGCTGGCGAGGTGATCGACGGCCTGCGGCAGCGCGGTGGGGTGGGTGCCGAGCAGCCGGCGTCCGCTGGGAGAGGGCTCGAGCCGCACGGTTGCGCGCTCCAGCCACTTTGTGAGCGCCTCTCGGTCGAGGGGCTGGCGTTGCTGCTTGCTCAGGTCTCTCCAACCCATCGCGAGACCTTCCGCCGGGCGCTGAGGAAACCTCAAGTCAAGGAACAGGCTCACCGCATGCTCTCCGCCCTCGGCGGACATCCGCTGGCGGCTGTGGAGCTGGCGACCCACCTCACTCCCGCCGCGCTGGCCACTCCCGCCCTGGCCCTGGAGCCGCTGGCGGATCGGCCTGTGGGTGGCGCTTCAAGAAGGCCTCAGTGGCCTCTCCCCTGGTCAGCAGGCTGCACTCTCGCCGCTGCTTGCTGCAGGCGAGCCGCTGATGGTGGGCGAGATCGCTCGGCGAGCCCAGCAACGCCCACAGGTCACCTCCAGCCACCTCCGCCGTCTGGCCGCTGCCGGTCGGGTCCACTCTTCGGCCTCGGGGAGAGAGCGCCGCTATGCCCTGGCGGACCCCCTCGACCGGTTTGCAGTATCGTTTCTGGCCGGTGAGGGCGCTTGGAACACATATGTTGAATGAGAGATATCGAGCTTCCTAAGCAGACTCAGCGCCT
>JBLHNG010000432.1:0-7532 GCA_047621685.1 Myxococcota bacterium
GCCATGCTGACGCTCCTCCTCGCTCAATCCATCCTCCTCGGCTGCGCCCACCCGCCACCACCGCCGCTCCCGATCCCCACGCCGCTGAGCGATCACTGCACAGAAGCCATCGGGTCGCCGCGCATCGAGGAGGTCTCCCCCGGCGTCTTCCTGGCGATCGGCTGGGATCTGGCAAACACCATCCTCGTCCAGACCGCAGCGGGCCGGGTGGTCATCGACGCCGGCATGAGCCCGGCGCGGGCAAGCGCGGTCCGTGCGGCACTCGACGGGGTCTCACACGGACCGATCCTGGCGGTCATCTACACCCACAGCCACATCGACCACGTCGGCGGGGCGAGCGTCTGGGTCGAGGCGGACACCGAGGTCTGGGCGACCGACGCATTCACCGAGCACTTCTTCAGCCAGTACAGCGTCCTGCTGCCCTCCCAGACCGACCGCGGCGCGCACCAGTTCGGCATCGATGTCCCCGACGCAGACCTGCCCTGCTCGGCACTCGGACGGCGGGTCGATCTGGAGGCCGCCCTGGAGAACGGCGCCCGACTGCCCACCCACACCTTCTCCGGTGCCCACACCCTCACCTTCGGCGAGCACACCCTCCAGCTCGTCGAGGCCCACGGCGAGACCCACGATCAGCTCTTCGTCTGGATGCCCGACACCAGCATCCTGATGGCTGGCGACAACTGGTACCGCGCCTTCCCCAACCTCTACACCCTGCGCGGCACCCGCCCCCGCCCGGTCGACGACTGGATCGGGAGCCTCGACGCCATGCGCCGCCTGGACCCGGAGCTCCTCCTGCCCTCTCACACCACCCCCATCCACGGCCGCGAGTCTGTCCGCACCGAGCTGCGCGACTACCGCGACGGCATCCAGTGGGTGCGCGACAGCGTGGTGCGCAGCGCAAACGCCGGAGCCGACCTCGATGGGGTGGTCCGCGCCGCAGCCCTGCCCGCCCACCTCGCCGCCGTGCCTGCCCTGGCAGAACGCTACGGGCAGGTGGACTGGTCTGCCAGGGCGATCTACACCAACGAGCTGGGCTGGTTCGACGAGCACCCCGAGGCCCTCTACCCCCTGCCCCCCGACGACGAAGCCCGCCGGATGATCGCGATGATGGGCGGCGAGGAGGCTGTGCTGACCGCAGCAACGTCCGCCGACGATCCCCGCTGGTCGCTGCGCCTCTTCGCCCTGCTTCGCGCCGTCGGACAGCCCCACCCCGAGCCCACCGCAGCCGCCCTCACCGCCCTCGCGAGGCAGACCGAGAACACCAACGGTCGAGCCTGGCTGCTCCAGTCCGCCGCCGAGCTGCGCGGAGATGCCGAAGGCCTCACCGGAGAGCCCACCATCTCCAACGACTTCCTCCAGCAGATGCCCATCGAGGCGATCTTTGAGAGCATGGGCGCCCGGCTGTTCACCGAGCAGACCCTCGACATCCACACCACCATCCGGTTCGAGCTGTCGGACCTCCCCGCCCCCTGGAGCCTGACCATCCGGCGCGGGATCCTGGAGGTCGTCGAGGGCGATCCGCTGCCGGGAACCCCCGAGCCGGTCGCGGTGCTGATCACCGACAGCCTCACCTGGAAGCAGCTCGCGCTTGGCACCCTCAGCCCGCTCGCAGCAGTCACCAGCGGCGTGCTCCAGATCGAAGGCGACCGGGGCGCGCTGATCCGCTTCCTCGACCACTTCGATCAAGACCTCACCCGGAAGTAGCCATGTTCCCGCTCTTGCTTGCCCTCGGCTGCTCCCCTCCGGCAACCCCACGACCGGTCCAGCCCGAGGTTCCAACCGAGACCCTGAGAGCCGAGGGGCGGGTCATCCTGGTGACCATCGACGGGGTTCGCTGGCAGGAGGCAACCGATCCGGCGCTGATGCCGTCGCTGTCAGACTGGGCCGTGTTCGGGAACCACCGCCTCAACAGCCGGGTGGCGACCTCCAGCCTCAAGCCCCTGAGCATGCCCGGCTACCACGCCTTGATGTCTGGCCACACCGCCCCCTGCACCGACAACACCTGCGACCGCATTGCCATCGAGACCCTGCCCGAGTCCCTCATCCGACGGCTCGACCTGCCTCAGCGCGCGGTCGCGGTGTTCGCCTCCTGGGGCGCGATCCCGATGGCCGCAGCCTCCCAGACCCCGGCCAGCTTCATCCTCGACACCAACGTCCCCACCGGCAACACCGAGGATGTGCCCCCCTGGCCCCATGCCCGCTTCGATGCCGAGACTTCTCAGCGCGCGGTGACGTATTTCGAGCGTTATACGCCACGCTTCCTCTGGATCAGCTTCCTCGACAGCGACGAGCATGCCCACCGGGATCAGCACGACGAATACCTCACCGCCATCCAGCAGTATGACCGCTTCCTGACCACCCTCCAGCAGACCATCGCGGCCCTCGGGCTCACCGAGACAACCACCATCATCCTCACCACCGATCATGGTCGGGGTCGGGGTCCGTTCTGGACCTCCCACGGCCACCTCCCCGGCGCCCGGCAGATGTTCCTCGCCGCCACCGGCCCCTGGGTCGGCCTCTCTGGCCCCATCTCCGGCGGCCTGACCCTCCATCAGGCTGATGTCCGTCCCACCATTGAGCGCCTGCTCGGCCTCACCCCGACCCCTTGCGAAGCCACCGGCTGCGGCGCCCCCATCCCGGAGCTGACCCCACGGTGATATCCCCTCACCGTGAGCGACTCTCCCATCAACGTCCGCCAGCTCTTGAGAAGCTTCTTCCTCGGCGTGATCGGGATCATGCTCCTCAGCGCGGTGCTCGGGAAGCTGTTTAAGACTGAGCTGGTCTCGCTGGGACAGGGCTTCGTAGAGACCTTCGGCGGCCCCGGCCTCGCCGCCTGCCTCGCGGTGCCCGACGCCGTGCCCTTCCCCCCGGTCCACGAGTTCTGCACCGGATTCGCCCTCCTCGGCGGGATGCCGTTCTGGACGGTGGTTGCCTGGGGAAGTGCTGGCAGCATCGGCGGCGGCACGCTGGGCTTTCTCATCGGCCGGGTGCTGGTGAAGACCGAGCGGTTCCAACGCTTCGTGGCCGGACGGGGCCAGGACGCCTGGGAGGGGGTGCGTCAGTACGGTGCCGCCGCCCTCGCGCTGGGTGCCCTCTCCCCGCTGCCGTTCTCGATCTGCTGCTGGGCCAGCGGTGCCCTTCGTCTGCGCCCGACCCTGTTCTTTGTCGTCGCCTTGCTGCGCATTCCCAGAGTGGCGTTCTACCTGTGGCTCATCAAGATCGGGCTCAAGGACATCAGCTGACGCCCTCTCCCTGAGCGAGCTGCTGGTGCTGAATGTCATCGACGATCATCGACCACTGCGCGATGGCGTGGGTGGCGATGGCATAGCCGATCGGCATCGAGAGGAAGATTCCAAAGTAGCAGGCCACGATTCCCAGGCTGCCGATCATGTTGCCCAGGAACATGCCGACCAGGGCGAGCAGGTAGCTGGTGGGGGCCGCCCGAATGGCCCGGTAACTTGCTCTCGGCCGCAGCAGGGTCAGCCACTGCCCGAGGTACGCTCGGCGCTGAAGCTCCGGGATGAGCACGTTCATCGCCAGGGCACCGACCATCATCAGCAGGTAGCTCGGCAGCAGGATCGCCAGGGCCACTGGCAGCATCTCCTCACCGCCGAATTCCAGCACCCCCATGCCCGCGAAGAACAACCCGTAGATGGGGAGAAACAGCGGCATTGTGTTCAGCATCAGCGAGCCGAACACCTTTGCACCGCGGCGCACATCGGTGCCGATGTCGAGGTCTGGGACCCCGCTGCGTCCGGCCCGAATCCGATCGAAGATCCGCGCCTGCCAGCCAAACAGAACAAAGAAGCCTGCGATGGGGACGAGCATGACGAGCCCCAGGATCAGGTAGAGCTTCCACCAGCCCGGCATCTGGAACGGATAAGCGAGCGCCTCTCCCAGATCGATGCTGGTGCGAGTGGTGGGGAGCTGCGCATCTCCGTCGTCTTCACGGATCAGCTCAGCAGCGGGCGGGGCGTAGGGGTTGTCGGTCACGCCCCCATCTTAGCCGAGCGCGAGGCGTCAGGGAGTAATGGCAGCGCAAGCCGGGATCGACTAGGCTGTGCCCTCTCTGGAGGACCCCGATGGCCAACAACTGTCGCGTGAATGGCTGCCCCAATAACCGCGTCACAGACCGGCACTTCAGCCCCACTCAGGTCCAGCGGGTCTCCTGATGAGCTGGCTGACCGCCGCCGTAAAGAGCGGAGCAGCCCTCCTGCTCCTTCCAGCGGCCCTGCTGACCAGCATCCGAGCCGGATACCGTCCCGAGCCGGTCGAGCCAGTCGAGCCGTTTGGTCCAGAGGGCGCCCCGCCGATCCCGGTCGGAGAAGCATTCACAGTGCTGTGCTGGAATCTCCAGTTCGCCGGAAGTCGCAAGCACCACTTCTTCTACGACGGCGGGCCAGCGGTTCACGTCCCGCCCGCCGATGTCGAGGAGACCGTTCGCGGCATCACCGCGCTGCTGTCTGAGCAAGCCCCGGACATCGCTCTGCTCCAGGAGATCGACCGGGACGCCGACCGCACCGGACGACGCGACCAGCTCCGCCGCTATCGTGACAGCGGTCGCGGCCTGAAGTGGGCATCCACTCCCTACCACCGCGCCGCCTACGTCCCCCACCCAACCCACGAGCCGATGGGCCGGGTGGACCTGCACCTGGGCATGCTCAGCCGACGGGGCCTGCTCGACGTGCAGCGCATCGCCCTGCCGCTGCTTGATGAGCCTCGAATCCGGCAGGCATTCAACCTCAAGCGCGCCCTGATGACTGCCGTGGTCCCCATCGAAGGCGGTGGCACCCTGCGCGTCGCCAACACCCACCTCTCAGCGTTCTCCCGAGGAGACGGCACCCTCGCCCGTCAGGTCGCGGTGCTCAAGGCGTGGATGGAGAGCCAGCCTCCAGACCAGCCCTGGCTGCTCGCCGGAGACTTCAACCTCCTGCCTCCCGGCGACACCCCGGCCCGCCTCTCCACCGAGTCCGACCTCTACGCCGACGACACCAACCCCATCGGGGCCCTGCTCCCAGCGTTTCGAGAGGCGTTCGGGGATCAGCTCGCGGAGGGGGCCCGGACCTACCAGCCGTTTGGTGCGTCCGGTCCAGACCGCAAGATCGACTACGTCTTCTACGGCGGACCGCTGGAGGTGATCTCCGCCGAGGTCCTTCGCAGCGACCTGTCGGACCACCTTCCGCTGAGTGTCACCCTTCGGCTCACGGACTGAGGCTACCCAAACAGCTCGGTGTAGCCATCAGCATGGAAGCCGACGACGAAGGTGTCTTCGGTTCGGAATGCCGGGGCACGCAGGGTGCCGCTCCGCCCGAGGATGACCGCAGCGAGCTCGTCGTCGCTCACGTCTCCAGACAGGTCGAATTTCAGCAGCTTCTTCCCCTTGGAGACCCACACCTGCTCAGCCTTACGGGCCTCGGTGAGGGCTTCATCCCGGTGGAGCTTCACCTTGTTGGCGATGATGAATTCCGGCTGCGCGATGTTCTTTGGTCCCAGGAACTCCTGGGCGCGTTTGCAGCTCGTTCAAGACTTGCGGTGGTAGTACCAGACGATCATACAGTCTCCTGTTTATCGGTGTTGTAGTCGATTCAGCCCTTACGGAAAGGGGTGATTCTTGCTGTGGAAGGGGGTCGATTCTTACCGGCGATCCTTACCACGGGATCAAACGCCAGCCCGGATCAGGCTGGCCCAACCACCCCACCGGAGACGGAAACGGACCACCTGGTCACGCGATCCGTCTCCATCGACTGGGCCGAGATAGCGCGAGGAGAAGAGGATGAGCGGTGCGACCATGCGCTGCGCCAGGGGCCGGTGGATGCCGTCAACCGTGCGCTCGATCTGCCGAGGATCAGCTGGTCCCCCTCAGTGAGAGCGATGTGCTCAAAGCCAGAGTCGCTGCATGGACAGCGACTTCCTCGGGGGTGCCAGAGCACCGTGACCACGAAGTGTAAGCGGGATGGGGATGGCGCGTTCTTCCCCACGATGCTCCCTCGAAGGCGTGGAGAAGCTCCAGCTTCGCGTGGGCACACAGGTGACTCCACTCTCCTCCCGACGCATTGAGCACGGGCAGTGGGCATTGAGTCCTGACGAACCGTTGCCTTCAGGCACGGTGAGCCTCATTGGGGATGAGCGGGTTGCGGCCACCTGGGAGGTGGTGTCGGGCGCGCCAGAGCCACCACGCTGGAGCGACACACCGTCGGTGGATTCTGTCGAGCAGGGGCTCATCTGCCCAGAGGGTCCGTTCGTGGTCCTCAACACCCCACTGAAAGGAGATCGCCACACCCCGATTGTAGAAGTCACCTTCGTTGGGCCTGATGATCGGCCACAGACTCGCCGCTTCCTGGTTGAAGACGGGCAGGTTCTGCTTTCCCGCTGATGCCCCCTTCGCGCTCATCGTTCAGGGCATCGATGAGGCTGGCCAACGCACGGTGCCGGTGGTTCTGACACACCAGGAATGAGCGCTGCCGATCGCACAGTCATAGAGCCGCAAATCGGGCACCCGTCATCGCGGTGGACCGTCATCCCGCTTGACTGGTGATCTTTGTCTGAGAAGGGGTTTTCACCCCCAAACCCCGCTTCGCGCAGGCATCCTCTGAAACAGACTGTCCACTAGAAAGGGATGAGATGACCGGTGCCAAAAAAGCCACCTGGGCCACCAGTTCTCACTCGATGTCGTTCGACTCATTCTCCAAGATGGAGCGGAGCTCATGCATATCGTGGGCGACCCGATCGAGACTCTTGCCAAGCGCTTCAAGCGCTCTGCGGTCCTCACAATAAACGTACATATTGTCGGCTTCGGCGCCGATATCAAGCCGCTCCCGCAATTTCGGCATCTCCCGGCCGATGAGCACCTCAGCAATACCCTCCCAGGTGTACCCGCCGCCTTGCAGTCCCAACTCCTCGAACAGGGCGTAGGATGCGTCCGTTGGATCCATCACAGTGAGGCAGAAACGGTTGATGTCATCGTTAAAAACATCGATCTTCATCCCCACAGCCACCCCCTCATCAGTGTTGTCGGTGACCTATTCAGCGCCTGTCTCCAAAACGTAACGCTGATTCGGTTCAGCGGGCCTGCCCCCCACCCGCTGTGAGACGCGATTACGCTGCCTGGTCCTCGCTCTCCAAGACCCATCTGACGGCGTGGTGGTAGGCGGTCTCGGGCTGCTCACAGGCGCTGTGCAGCAGCGGCAACGGCACCTGGTCAGAGGGCGTCTTCACACGGGGTCTGCCTGGAGCGTGGTGCCGGGGCTGCTCCATCGCACTGAAAAACGCCCCTCTGGAGATGATGGGCTCAGCCTAATCGTTCTTGCAAGGCCACTTCAGGCCCCGATCCTTGCAGGACTCTGCGGCGTCACCGATGGCATCACCGACGTTCCCTCCTACGAGGGTACCGGTGGTCGCACCGGCAAGCGCACCAGCCGGTCCACCCGAGAGGAAGCCGATGATGCTTCCAATCACCGAGCCGATGGCCGCGCCGGCCTTCTTCCCGGCTTTGTTCGCCTGCATCTCGAACTCTTCTTCGTCGTAGTCCAGGA
>JBLHNG010000433.1:0-7518 GCA_047621685.1 Myxococcota bacterium
GACAGGGAGTGAGAGGCGAAGCCGCTGGAGCGGGCACTCGCAGAGGCGGCTAAAGCCGGCACTCGCACAACGGAGCTGCGACCGCGGAGGGGACCCGTGGGGATCAGCGCCGGGGGCGCCCTCAGCCCAAGGACGGAGACGGGGTTGGCAGTACCGCCGCACTTCAAGGCTTCGCCCATCTCTGCTTTCGATAGTACCGACCAGTCCTGCTCGCCCATCGGTCTTCTCCGCCTCATGGCTCTCGACCCCGAAGACTCCTCCCTCACCCATGCGCTGAGGTCCGCCATCCTCCGCGCCCTCCTTTCCTACACCCTCAGAGCGCCGAGCAGTTCCCACAAGCAAACCCACTACCCATCCCACTCCACCGCCGCACCCTGAAGCACCAGGTGTCCCTCCGCACTCAGCTCCAACACCAGCTCACCCAGCGGACCATCCTGAGTCACTGGAACCACCAGTGGGCCAGTGGCGAAGGTGGCACCAGGCACCGTCTGCTCAACGAGAACAGTGCCCCCGCTGCGGAGCGTGAGAGTAAGACTGCTGTCCGTTGAGATGGGCTGCGCAGTGAGCACAAGCCGCACCGTGGCGCCCGGCGGGGGGCTGTCGGTAGTGCTGCCGAGCAGCCCATCCCCCGGGTACAGCCACCAGCCGCCTTCAAAGCGACGCTCGTTGGACAGGGCGAGGGTGTAGCTCCGGCTGTTGTCCAAGGGTGCCGTGTTGTCTGAGGAGCTGAGCAGGACGACCTCGTGGCTGTGGCAGTACCGACCGTTGCCCAGCTTCTTGACCTTTCGGCAGGAGGTGTTGGGCTGGCTGAGGGCCTTTCCGTCCTCGAAGATTCGCAGCGGGGAGTAGTTGATGCCGATGCGCTCGCGGACCGAGGGCCCTGAGATCTCCGCGAGGGTCGGGGCCTCCAGGCGACCAAGGAACTCGCCGGTGCTGGTCAGCTCTCCGGGAATGGTGAGCTCTGGCGGCTCGGTGGTGAACCGCACCGAGCTGAGCAGATCCGCAGAGGGACCGGTCGAGACCACCATCGAGCCACCGACTTCCGTGCTGGTCGGCAGCATCGGGCGGACCTCGTCTCCGCTGTGGATGCTGACGGAGGTGAGCAGCATGTAGGGGCCATCGGGCGGGATGACCAGCGAGGCTCTCCAGGCTCCGTCGGGCACAGTCAGGCTCAAACGCCCGGTCAGTGCGTCTTCTCCTTCCTCCAGCAGCACCTTGTCTTCGCCCACCATCAGCGTCGGCCCGGCCTGGACCTTGCCCTGGGGGGTGGCGGCGGTGACCACGATCTCGATGGTCTGACCGGCCAGTCCACCGTCGTCGGGAAAGGCGAGGTCGACCTGGGTGCCGGGGTAGGCCCACCAGGCATCGCCGTCGGGGGTGGACAGCGGGAAGCGCTCGGAGAGAGCGAGGGTGTAGGCGCGCGCGACGTCTGCCGGCTCGGTCTTGCTGTGCGGGGAGAAGCGCACGGCATTGCGGCCGAAGTTGAACGCCCCGGCGCACTGGTCGGCGAAGTCCCGGGTGGTGGCGAAGGCATCGAGGGGCTTGCCCTCCTGGAGGACCACCACTGGACTGACCCGGCCGATGTCGCCCATCGTGCTCAGCCGCTGGTTGCTCAGGGCGTAGAGGTGACGGGCGTCGATCTGATAGCCGCAGGCGGAGTCGGTCTGGGCAGGGGGCTCGTGGGTGAGGACCGGGGGCGAACCTGTGCGGGCAAATTGTGGGACCGGTAGCTGCTTAATGCTCACCAAAGCTGGGGCCTCTGGTGATGCGGCTTCCTGGGGTGTGGCGTTGTCACCACACCCGATCAACATCAGGAACGTGAGCATCTCTCTGACCTCCATGTCCCCTGTATCGAGGTCGGAGCTACTCGTTGAGCGAGTTCATCACACGTTCAAGCGCGTAGGCGTCCTGGTTGATGCGGATGTCAGAGATGTCGGCCTCGATGTTGTTGAGGCGGTTGGCGGTCAGGGGCTGCTTGATCTGGAGCAGCCGGATCCGTGCGGACTCGATGTCGGCGGACTGACGAAGC
This sequence comes from Myxococcota bacterium, assembly GCA_047621685.1. Classification (GTDB taxonomy): domain Bacteria; phylum Myxococcota_A; class UBA796; order UBA796; family UBA796; genus JAQXDW01. Next base: position 2,030 of record JBLHNG010000433.1, read on the forward strand.
AGCTCGGAGCGGAGCGCAGCCTTCTGCCCGTTCGACGCAGTGCGCCAGCGGGCGAGGGTCGCACGGTAGGCCTCCTCTGCGTTGAACTTGGTCTTCCAGGCCGCGAGAATCTGCGGGTTGGTCTCGCCGTTGATCAGCAGCATCATCGCGTGATGCAGCTTCTCTTCATACCGATCCGGGTCGTTCTGGGCGGCTTCCTGGAGGAAGGCGTAGTAGTCCGGCAGACCGGAGGCAACCATGCGCTCTGCGCCGCCGAGATCGAACCAGGGCGGGGCAGCGGAGGCCAGCGTGGAGAGAAGGAGCGCGATCATGGTGTTCTCCTAAAGTCCAAGAGAGTCGATGAGGAAGGCACCACCGGCGGCGGAGGTACCATCGGTGGCATCGGCCCCGGAGACATCGATGAGCAGACCGCCAGCGCCGCTGCCGTCGATGTCCTCGATGATCAGGCCGTGATCACCTGCGCTGTCGTTGCTGTTGGTGCCGACCAGGGTGGCGTCGGCGTCGGAGAGATCCAGAGAGCCGCTGAGGGGACCGTAGTAGAAGAACGCTGCGCCCTCTCCGACCGAGCCGTAGCCAGCCGAGCCCAGCAGGATGTCGTTGTTGCTGTCGCCGTCGAAGTCCCGCCCGCCGCTGATGTCTGCACCGATCTGGATGTCGGAGGTGTCACCAATGATGACCACGTCGTAGGCCGCGTCGGCATCGAGGCCGTCGAGGCTGGTGATCGTGGAGCTGCCGTAGATGAGGTACACCGCGCCAGCATTGGAGGCACCGGTGTCGTCTCGGGGAGCACCGATGAGCAGGTCGTCGAGGCCGTCACCGTTCATGTCACCGGCTGCGGAGACCGCGCGGCCGAGGTAGTCGCCGGTCGCCGGGCTGAGGATGATGTCGGTGTCGGAGGCGACGGTGGTGCCGGAGTGCGGACCGAGGGCGATGTAGGCCATTCCGTTGTCGGAGTCCTTGCTGTGCGTGCCCATCAGGAGGTCACCCTCGCCGTCACCGTCGACGTCTCCGACGATGGCGATGGTGCTGGTGGTTCCCAGCTTGTCGCTCTCGGACTCGCCCTGGAAGATTGCCTGGGCTTCTTCGTCGGCGTACAGCTCACCGGCGGTGACTCCGCCATAGATGAGGTAGACCTCGCCCTCCTTGGTGTCGCGGCTTGGCGCCCAGGTTGCGCCGAGCAGAAGGTCGGAGAGGCCGTCGCCGTCGACATCGCCCGCAGAGACTGCCGCGAGGTAGTGCTGCTTTTCGGAGCCGTAGTAGATGATGTCGGCGTCTTCGGGTTCCATGGAGGTGGAGGCGGAGATGGATGCGCCGGAGAAGACAAACACCGCACCGGCTGAGCCGTTGCTGTCGGGGTTGTCCATCTGGGAGGCGGAGATGGCGACATCCGCGACGCCGTCGCCGTCGAAGTCTTCCAGGCCCTCGACCGCGGTGCCCATGGTGTCTTTCTCGCCGGAGCGACCGTAGATGATGACGTCGGCGTCGGTGAGGTTGGCGGTGCCGGAGAATGGTCCGTAGTAGACGAACGCCGCGCCGTCGTTGCTGCTGCCGCTGCTGTTGCTCTGAGGGGATGCTCCGATGATGATGTCCTGATCACCGTCGGCGTTGAGGTCGGCATAGCCGAGGGTGAAGCCACCCTCACCGGAGGCCTCTCCCATCATCCGAGCGGACGCGCCGCCGTCGAGGTCGAGGGTGCAGTTGTCGCCGGTGGTGTCGCAGTCGTTGTCGACGCCGTCGTTGCAGACCTCGGCGGCATCGGGGTTGACCTCGACATCGGTGTCATCGCAGTCGGTGTCGTCGGCGACGTAGCCAGAGGGCTCGTAGCAGGCGGTGTCGGTGTCGGAGGAGTCGCCGAACTCATCACCGTCGGTGTCGGCGTACCAGGTCGAGACGTCTGCTGCGGTGTTCTCGTCGACGACGCCGTTGCAGTCGTCGTCGTAGCCGTTGCAGTACTCGGTGGCGTCGGGGTTGATCGCGTCGGAGTCGTCGTCGCAGTCGTCGGAGTTGTTGATGTAGCCGCTGGGCTGCTCGCAGGAGTCGACCCGATCCGGCGAGTAGCCGTAGCCGTCGGCATCGGAGTCGGCGTACCAGGCGGTCTCTGGGGAGCGCTCGGCGTCGGCGTCGTCGCAGTCGTCGGCGTTGTCGACGTAGCCGGAGGGCTGGGTGCAGGCGAGGGTGGTGACCTTGACGTCGCCGTAGCCGTCACCGTCGGCATCGCCGTACCAGGTCAGGGCGTCGGTGGCGTCGTCCTCGTCGATGGTGCCGTCGCAGTTGTTGTCCGCGCTGTCACAGACCTCCTCAGCGCCGGGGTAGGAGGTGACGTCGAGGTCGTCGCAGTCCTCAGCGTTGTCGACGTAGCTGGGCGGCTGGTCGCAGTTGGTGAAGCTGTAGGCGGAGTCGCCGTAGGCATCGCCGTCGTGGTCGAGGTACCAGGTCGGAGCATCGATGGCGTTGTCGTCGGTCTCGCCGTCGCAGTCGTTGTCGATCTCGTCGCAGATCTCATCGGCGTCCGGGTTGACGGTCGCGCTGGAGTCGTCGCAGTCGCCCTCACAGGCCGCAATGCCGTCGCTGTCGGCGTCTGCGTAGCCCACCGACCCATCGCAGTTGTAGTCGTTGGGATCCTCGCAGTCGTCCTCCGGCGCACCGGGGAAGAACAGCGCGCTGGTGTCGTTGCAGTCGTCGGAGTTGTCGACGTAGCCAGAGGGCTGCACGCAGGCGTCGGTGGAGCTGTCGGGATCACCGTGGGTGTCCTCGTCGCCATCGGCGTACCACGTCAGCAGCAGGCCTTCGTCGACGTCGCCGTCGCAGTCGTTGTCGATGCCATCACATTCCTCGGCGGTGCCGGGGTTGATGGCTTCGTTCTCGTCGTTGCAGTCCAGGTCTCCGTTGTACCCGTCGCCGTCTTTGTCCTTCTTACAGGCGGTGAGCAGGAGTGCGAGGAGAACAAAACGGGTGAGACGCATCTGGGTGTGCTCCGAGGCCAGTATTCATACCGGGGGAGCCGGGTGTGACCCGGTGAAGAAGTGACTTCAGATTCCCCCCACACTCTCTTATTGCTTGAGAGTGCTTGTTTGGATCATACCCATTTGGAAACTCGTTGACACAGCCGTGTGAGATCAGCGTGAGTGATACGCTCGCCTCGGCACACACCAGCCGGGAGACAGCAAAGATGAGTGAGACATTTGCAGCGAACCTTCTCAGCGGGAAGGTCGCGTATGTCGCTGGCGGAACCCGCGGCATGAACCTTGAGATCGCCCGTCGGTACGGGCAGCATGGCGCGAAAGTCGCGGTGATGAGTCGCAACGAGGAGCGGGTGGCAGCTGCCGTCGCTTCCTTGCAAGAGGACGGCATCGAGGCGATGGGCTTCGCTGCGGATGCACGAGACTTTGACCGGGTGGCTGAGACCATGGCCGAAACCGCCGCAGCGTTCGGAGGGCTCGACATTGTGGTCGCGGGGCAGGCTGGGAACTTCTACGCGCCGGTCCTCGGCATGTCGACCAACGGCTTCAAGGCGATCATCGACATCGATCTGGTCGGCACGTTCAATGTCTTCAAGGCCAGCTATGAGCACCTCCGCCGGCCCGGCGCCAGTCTGCTGGCGATCACTGCGCCCGAAGCGGTGCGTCCGCTGCACTTCCAGGCCCATGTCTGCGCGGCCAAGGCCGGGGTGAACATGTTGGTGAAGGTCCTCGCGCTGGAGTGGGGACCGCTGGGGGTGCGGGTCAACGGCATCTCGCCGGGGCCGATCGAGGGGTCGTGGGGCATGAAGAACGTCGCCTCACCCACCCAGGAGCTGGTCGACAAGATCACCAACGCGATACCGCTGAAGCGGTGGGGGACCACCCATGATGTGGCCGACGCGGCGCTGTTTTTGGCCTCTCCGGCGGCTTCGTATGTCACCGGCAGCATCATGGAGGTCGATGGCGGGGTCACCATCGCCAGCCCTGAGGGCAATGTGGACATGGGCAGCGATGTGCGGGTCAAGCGTCCGAAGTCGTAGCTGGGTATCGGGTGAGGTGCGGTACGCTCGGGGTCTCCCCTGGAGTGCCCGATGAACTTGATGAACATCCTCCTTACCGCCCTGTACTACCCGTTTATTGAGCCGCTCAAGACCGCGTTCATCCTCCTGTTGGCGGTCTTCTTCGGAATGGCCATCCGAGACTTCTTTCAGCGAAATAATGCGATAAACCGTAACTTTCCGCTGTTTGGCATGGGCCGGTATCTCATCGCTCAGGCGGGCCCGCCGCTGCGGCAGTACCTGTTCGAGAACGACCGGGACGAGCGGCCGATCCCCCGGTACATCCGCAAGTGGATCCAGGCCTCTGCCACCAACGGCACCGCCACGGTCCCGTTCGGCACCCAGCTGGACATCGACAAGCCGGGCACCGTGCTCATGCGGCACAGCGCGTTCCCGAAGAACGCCGACTACCATCCTACGGGTGTGGTCTGCGGGGAGAAGCGTCGGCATCCCTACACTGTCAACCTGTTCAACATCTCGGCGATGAGCTTCGGCTCGCTGGGCAAGAACGCGATCTCCGCGCTGTCCGCCGGGGCGAACATCGGCGGCTTCTACCACAACACCGGCGAGGGTGGCGTGTCGCCCTACCACCTCGGCGGCGGGGCGGATCTGGTGTGGCAGCTGGGCACCGCCAAGTTTGGCTGTCGCAACGCCGACGGCACCTTCAACGAAGAGGCGTTTGTGAAGGTGGCGTCTCATGAGCGGGTCAAGATGATCGAGGTCAAGCTGTCTCAGGGCGCGAAGCCGGGCAAGGGCGGCATCCTTCCCAAGGAGAAGATCACCCCGGAGATCGCGAAGATCCGCATGATCGAGCCGGGCTCGGACGTGGTCTCGCCGCCCCGACATGCTGAGTGGGACGATGCTGAGGGCATGTGTGCGTTCATCGGAAACCTCCAGGAGCTGACCGGCAAGCCGGTGGGCATCAAGTTCTGCCTCGGCAACCCCTCCTTCCTCGACGACATCTGCCGGGCGTTCAAGTCCACCGGCATTCACCCCGACTACATCGCCGTCGATGGCGCGGAGGGTGGCACCGGTGCGGCCCCGCTGGCCCACACCAACATGCTCGGCTACCCGCTGCTCGATGCGCTGATGCTCACTGAGAACGCACTCATCAAGCATGGCTTGCGCGAAGACATTCGACTGTGTGCTTCGGGCAAGGTCTGGACCGGCGGGGACCTCGCGGTGGCGATCTCAGCGGGTGCGGACTGGTGTGCCTCGGCCCGTGGCTTCATGCTGTCGGTGGGCTGCATCCAGGCGCTGCACTGCAACACCAACTTCTGCCCTGCCGGGGTCGCGACCCACAGCTCCTGGCTCCAGCGCGGCCTCGTCCCAGACGTCAAGGCGCCCGAGGTGGCCAGCTTCCAGGCCGCCGTCTTGCACGACTTCGCCGATGTGCTCGCCTCATGCGGCTACGACAGCGCCTCGGACCTGTCCCGGAAGGATCTGATGAAGGTCATCGGCTGGCACGACA
>JBLHNG010000434.1:0-7510 GCA_047621685.1 Myxococcota bacterium
GTTGAGTCAGCGGGCGATTTCGGGGTGGGTGGGGCGGAGACAGGCGTTGGTGTCGGGGAGGGTGGGGAGGGGCGAGGTGTTTCTGGCGGGGGTGTTGCTGTAGGGCGACCGGCCGGCCTTCACGACTTCTGCAGGTCGACGATCGAGGCCGGGCTGGGAAAAATACTCCTTGAAACTGAGTTCAGTGGTTTATTGACATCCAAGAGCGGTCCTACCCGCCCATCGGCAGCTTCCAGGCGATCAAGCACATGTGCGCCGACATGCTGGTGAAGGTCGAGTCTGCCCGGTCCGCCTGCTACCAAGCCGGCTGGGCGGTCGATCACGCGCCCGACGAGGTGCCCCTCGCCGCTGCCACCGCCGCCTCGTACTGCGGCGAGGCGTTCTTCTCCTGCGCCGGGGAGAACATCCAGATCCACGGCGGCATCGGCTTCACCTGGGAGCACGACGCCCACCTGTTCTTTAAGCGCGCCCGGGCAGCCGCGACCTCCTCGGCTCGCCGGCAGAGGCCCGCGAGCGCATCGCGGCGGCGAGCCTGGGGTAGCCGCTCAGTACGGCGAAAACATCAGGTACACCGCGCCGGCGAAGTCCCCACCGGCGTCGTCGGCGTGGGAGCCGATGAGGATGTCGGCGAGGCCGTCGGCGTTCATGTCTCCTGCGTCGCTCAAGGCCTTTCCCGCAGAGTCGATGTTGGCCTCGCGTCGGGGTAGATCAGCGGGTCGCTGTCGTCGCAGTCGACATCCTCCGACGCCCCGTCTGCGTCGGCGTCGATGTCCTCCTCGGAGGAGGCCGAGTCCTCATCCTTTTCGCCGCACCCGGCGAGCATCAGGCTGAGCCAGATCATCACGTCCCTTACTGCATATCGGATGCTGCAGTCTGACACGTTCCGCCTGGATTCAGGCCCCCGGTCAGTGACTCGGAGTTGTCTGTCTTCCCAGCCCAGGAGAGTCCCCGATGCTTGCCTTTGAGACCACCACCATCGACGCCCCGCCCGCCGTCATCTGGGCTGCCCTGACCGATGCCGGGCGCTATCCGGAGTGGAGCTCGACGGTCACGAAGGTCGAAGGCAGCATTGTGCTGGGCCAGAAGATCACCGTCTACGCAAAGATCAGCCCGACCGTGCCTTCCCGGTGACGGTCTCGACCCTCGATGAGGGCGAGCGGATGGTGTGGTTCTCCGGGATGCCGTTAGGGCTGTTCAAGGGCGAGCGCACCTTCACCCTCACCCCGGAGGGTGCAGTATTAGACCAGCTTGAGAAGCGCGAGCAGAGCCCTTGCAGAGCTGGAGCTCGTTGAGCGGGGGGACATTTTCCTACCCGAGAAACCCCACCAGCACGGCTTCGGACCGGGCGCGGAGGGGGGGGAGCCGCTTGAACGACTTACCTGCTCCATGTCCGATTCCCGCACACTGTCCCCAGAACACACTGTCCCCAGAAGTCTACGCCCAGCTTCGTGCAATTGCCGGGCGGGTGTACTCGGAGAAGGGGTTCTCTCACAAGACCATCCAGCCCACCGTGCTGCTGCACGATGCCTGGATGAAGCTCTCCGCATCCTCCAGCAACTATGAGTCCCGGGCACACTTCATGGCGGTGGCCTCGCGTGCGATGCGGCAGATCCTCGTCGATCGGGCCCGCCTCCAGTATGCCCAGAAGCGCGGCGGCCCCGGGCAGCGCCGAACCACCCTCGCCGGGCTGCCTGGAGAGCCCGACCAGCTCGTCGATGTGCTCAGTCTCAACAGCGCGATCGAGTCACTCAAGGCAGTCAATGAGCGCGCCGCTGTGGTGGTGTTGATGCGCTCCTTCGGCGGCATGACCATCGATGAGATTGCCTAGGGTCGAGGGGTGCTTTCCTCGAACCATAGACCGAACGCTGCGGTTTGGCATGGCATATCTGGCCGATCAACTGGAGCCGAACCCCTAACGATGAGGGAGATGCAAATTTAGTTGCGTCGAAATCATATGCATTTTGTGTGTGGTGTACCCTGACAGAGTGGTGTACTCGTTTTCACAACATTGGGGAACGAGTGGATAGTTGTGCCTGTATGATCTTGCTCAAACCTTCAGCATCAGGTTGGTGCGGGTTTTATTCGGGAGCAGATGGTACAGAAATCATCGTTGGTAATGTTGGTGTTTTTAAGCGCCTGTGACAATCGCAATGCACACGAAGTCATCCTCGATGATTCGGGTGATTCACCAAACACCACAGACACCGCCCCTGATACGGTTGATCAGACGCCAGACTCCTGCGACATGACGCTGATCCAGCCTGATGAAACAGGTCTTCCTTCCTTTGAGCTGAGCTGGAGTGCCCTTGAGGCCCATGCGGATGGCATGATCCTGACCACAACAACGGCGTTCTTTGGAGATGAGGAGCCCGGGGTCACCCTGATGGCGACTTACGACACCACCCACTTTGAGCCCACCGGCTTCTTTGAGGATGTCATCTCCCTCATGCCCGCAGAGCGAACCGATGGGCAGAGCGTGCAGGAGTATTTTCGCCGCGATGGTGAGCTGAGGGTGAGTGTGACGGCGACCGCCCACTGGGTAAACGGACTGCGGTGTAGCGATACGATCACCGCACCGTTTCGCGCCTGGGGGGACATTGACGAAACACAGACGTGCGAGGGGCCGTGCACGCAGCCCGACAGGTTGTTCCTGCCCACCCGCTTTCATGCAGACCTGAGCGAGGATGTTGCCCGGAGCATGGCAGACATCGCCGTCAGCAATACCTACTTCCAGACCGGCGGCAGCGACAACTTCACGCTGACCCAGCTTCCGCTGACCGGCACCCCGATGCAGTTCACCCGCATCGGAGCGGACCTGTTTAATGAATGGGACTCCAAAAACCAACTCGGCATAGACACCGTGCTGAACTGTGCGACCTGGCTGGGTGGGAAGGAGCTGGTGCTCACCCAGGCCTACCCCAACCTCAGCCAGGCCGTCGCGGTGGTCTTTGGTGCGGGCGAGTCGGTCGAGGGATTCAGCTACACCCAGGTGAGCGAGGAGGCGCTGCCCATTGATGAGCAGACATGGCTGCACCACAACTGCTTTGTCGACCCAGACACCCTCGATGACGAGGTCGTGAAGCTCTATGCGCTCGCCTGGGGAGAGGCGGCGTGGGGGGGCAACGTCTGGTCTTCGAACCTCGTCAGCCTCAGCATGGACTCCCGAGATGGCAGCATCACCAGCGCGGTCGATGTGGTGGTCGACGCCACCCTGCTCACCAACGCCGACTTCAAGTACAGCAACGGCCTCACCCTCAGCCCGGTCGGCACCGACGGGATTCGCTGGATGGGGGTGTCTTATGCCAACGACAACTACCAGTCCAATATGGAGGATGAGCGTGCCTTCTTCCTCGCCCTCCCTCTCACCGGCGCCAACAACGAGCAGCCCCGGTTCCTCTTCGTCAATGAGGGGGTGTTTGATTCGTCCTCGCTGGTCACCGGATGGAAGGACGACTTCCCACAGCTGGAGTTGGTGTCGCTGCCCCGTGACCCGCTGACCGGCTTCTACCCCGTCGACTTCCCCCACAGCATGGAGTTCTTCCAGATCCATGCCGGAGCCGCCGGTGATTCGGACATCTACCGCCTCATCATCGCCAGCCTGGGCAGCTCTACTTCAGACAATGAGACGGATGGAACCGCTGAGGTGTACATGTACGACATCACCATCGATGACGACGGCGCCCATGCCTCGATGTTCTGCGCAACCTCCCTGCCCGCCTCCACCAACTCGCACTTCGACTTTGTCCTGCCCGGTGATGCACAGGATGGTCGCGGCTTCTCCTGGGTGGGGGCCTACACCGCCAATCCCATCGGGGCGCTGTACTGGTTGGACCTGTGGCAGACCGATCCAGACCAGCGCTGTCGGTATCAGGGTGCCCAGGAGCCAGAAGACCAGTCGAACCAGTTCAGCTTTGCGTATCCGGTGTGGAGTACAGAGATCGAGGCGGTGCGGCTGGTTGACCCGGACATCTCCAGCGTCGAGGTTCGATACAATGCAGCGGTTCTGGCTCCGAGCCTGCTCTGATTATACAGAACTGTATTCAGTGATATTGATGCTTTTACCAAGTGAAATGATCGATACGAGAAGGTGATCTCCGGGCGGTGATCATCTTTTTTGATCCACCTGGCCCTGTCTGCGAATTTCTCCAACCAACAGTGAGGGGAATTATCCGACAGGAGGTCATCCTGAGTGCAGGCATGCTATTGCCTGTTTTAAACCGGCTTGAAGAGAGCGAGCAGAGCACTTGCATCGCTCAGAGCGAGCTGAGCCGGGCGGCCATTTCCCTGCCCGAAAAGCCCTACCAGCACGGCTTCAGACGAGGCCTGGAGACTAAAAACCCTGCTTGTTTTGCTTACTCGCGGTTTTCAGGACAGGCGACCTGGCTCCCGCTCTTGGAAGCGGCAAGGTACGATGTGCTCTGGGAAAGTTGGCGACCAACTTTCCCAGAGCACACCGATCATCCACGAGGCACATCGATGAGCGAGAAAGCGATCATGGCCCGTGCATTGTCGCTGTTTGATCGGGTTGTTGATCTCTCGCTGGAAGAGCAGCTTCGAGTGCTTCAGGAGGAGGGGGACGAGCCGGCCCTGCGTGAGCTGCTGCTCCGCATGCTGGAGGCGGACCGCGTCGAGCAGCTGAGTACCTTCGGGGAGCTGGGCCTGTTGGCGCTCGCCCCGACAGCGAACCGGGCTGAGGTGCCGAGCGAGATCCCAACCGATCGCTACGAGATGCTCGGACCGATCGCGACCGGCGGGATGGGAGAGGTGGTGCGTGTCCGGGACCGGAAGCTCAACCGCTCTCTCGCCATGAAGGTGATTCGGAGTGATTTATCCCAACACCCCGGAATTGTGTCACGCTTTCTGGAGGAGGCGCAGTGTGTTGCACAGCTCCAGCACCCCGGCATCGTCCCCATCTATGACTTCGGGGAGACCCGGGACGGACGAATGTGGTTTACGATGCGGGAGATCCTGGGCCAGACGATGAGCACAACCATCCGCACTCACCACACCCTCGCCCGCCCTGACCGCCACTGCCCGGTCCCTCGTCCTCCTCTGGGAGCCTCGCATCGGTGCCCTCGTCGCCCGTGCCGTCCGCCGCCACCCCATCCTCCAGCCCACCGCCGAAGACTTCCGCCAGCAGGCCCAGCTCTGGGCACACGAGATCGCCCTGACCTGGGATCCAAACCGAGGACGGAGCTGGCCCGGCTACCTCAAACTCTGCCTCTCCCGCCGGCTCGCGGATCACCACCGCCGCACCCTCACCACCACAACCACCCAGCCCCGACGAGCCCCCACAGCACCCGCCCAGTTCTGCCTACTCGACTGGATGCACACCCCATCGCCGCAGTCGCCTGACACTCGTTTTCGAGGGGTGGCCGATAGTGTCTGTCGCCGAATTGGCCGAACCACATGTGGCTGTCGGTGTCGAAGTCTCCATGTTTGCCATCTTCGCCCTGTTGTCCGCGCCGGCTGAGGCCTGCTTCTCTCTGGTCCAGCACCGGCTGCTTCTTCTCGGACAGGATCGTGCAGGTCGGGTTGTGGCCTTGGAATTGTCGCAGGTGCGTGATGGTGACCCGGAGGGCGGCCCGGTGTGGAGTACCAGCGGCCGACTCGTTGTTCTTGGTTCCGACACTGTGCTTGCGGATTGGCCAACGACTCAAGACGCCAATCCGATGGTCGCGACCCAACGATTACACGCCGCAGCCACCGCGAAGACCGCAACCCTGGCAGGCTTCACCGCGCTGGAGCCGACCAGGACCCGACACTGCAGCTACTCCACGACATGTGGTGACCTGTCCCTGAGCAGCGACAGTGAGGCCGGTCGCATGTCGCTGCTTGAGGGCGACCGAAGCGATGAGATCCATTTCCCAATCTCGTTCCTCTCCCAGGCCAACCTCTCGGGGGAGTGGCCCATTGTGACCGATGAAGAAGCCCTTCGCACCGCTGCGCCCCGGGTCTGGTCGGGATGGTCACTGGGGTCAGTGCAACACTATCAGGCCGGCAACTCTGAGCTCCTCCGGGTTCACATCACCCGGGGAGCGACGCCGCCCTTCGAAGAAACACCAGAGGTGCTCCCCGACGGGTTGTTTAAAGAACCCATCCGACACCACGGCAAAGGCTTCGACATTCTCATCGTCCGGTAACGCAACGCCTCAGCAGCCCAACCCTGCGGCCCCCCCTCCAGAGGAGGATATCCCGACCCTGTTTTTGGCCGGTCTCGGTCACCGACAACATCCGGCTGGCGTACACACTTCCCTCGGGCGTCCGCGTCCCTTGCGTGGTCCGACGCCAGATCACGCTGCCCCGAAGACCACGCTCTGCCACGCTGTTTGTCGGCTCGATGTCATTGCGGTCGAGGACGTTGAACACCGCCGGCCACTTCTTCAACAGAGCCTCTCCAAGACGACGTCACCCATCATCAGCCCTCTGTTTCGACCCCGCCGCTGATCCCGGTCGGAGATGCCAGCAGTCCGAGCCTGGATCGTGGTGGTGAGCTGGGTGGTGCTCGCCCCCGGGCTGCGGCTCGGGTTTGTCGTGGCTGCTCCCGCCATCATCGAGCACCTCCTCAGCCACCGCATCGCGCTGGACCGCCAGGGAGACCTCGCCATGGAGTGCGCAGTGGCCGATCTCATCGAAGACGGCACCTTCCAGCGCCACCTCCGACGCGCCCGCCGCCTCTACCGCTCCCGCCGCGATCACCTCGCCAGCCTGCTCACCGCGACCTTCCCCGACACCCTCCACTTCAGCCTTCCCCCTGGCGGACTCGCCCTGTGGGCCCATGCGCCGGGCATCGACGTGAGCGCCTGGCAGGACCGGGGCTACCGCGAGGGCGTGGCGCTTCGAGCTGGCACCGCCTACCGCCTCGATGGCAGCGCCTCCGAGCACCTGCGCCTTGGATTCGTCCGCCTCGATGAGGACGAGCTGACCGAGGGGGTGGCCCGGATGAAGCGTGCGATTACGTGATCGCATGCAATCCATAATTGGACATTAAGTGTCCATTACCGGCTTGGTGGTATTTTCATGATTGCAGATTCAATTACTCAGCCATAAACGCCAATAGTTAAGTGATTATAAAGTACACCATTCTCTATTTCGGTCAAAAACAGACCGAAACACCCCTTCCACTACTCTCCTGACCACCATAAATGTTCAGTGTCGCAAGGACATCACAGGAGAGTCAGATGAACACCACAGACCGCACCAAGACCATCGAAGCCGCCATCTCCAACATCCAGCGCCAGTTCGGCCAGGGCGCGATCATGCGCTTCACTGCTGACTCGGTCAACCAGTCCGTCGAGGTCATCTCCACCGGCAGCCTGACCCTGGACATCGCGCTCGGGATTGGCGGACTGCCCAAGGGCCGGATCATCGAGGTCTACGGACCAGAAGCCTCCGGCAAGACCACCCTGACCCTGCACGCCATCGCAGAGTGCCAGAAGGCCGGCGGTGTCGCCGCCTTCATCGACGCCGAGCACGCCATCGACGTCAACTATGCCGCCAACCTCGGCAT
>JBLHNG010000435.1:0-7503 GCA_047621685.1 Myxococcota bacterium
AAGCGCTCTGCGTCCTCGAACTGCTCGCCGAAGCCGGTGTGGACGATGGAGAGGCGGGTCTCGCCGTTGTCGATGGCGAGCTGAAAGGCCAGCCGCGACCCGCTGGTCGGGAACTTGCCCATCTTGTCCCAGGAGATCTCGAAGTGGGACGTTGGTCGCCACTTGCTGATCATCCCCCGCTCTTCGACCGGGTTGCCCTCATCGTCCTCGTTGACCATCATGATCCGACCGCCCTTGCGACCATCAAGCACAGCCTTGTCGGCCAGCCAGGTGATCAGGCCCTCGGCAGTGGTCAGCGAACGCCAGACCCTACGCGGACCAGCAGCAATGTGGATATGCCGACGAATCGAGGGCATCCTGAACCTCCATGAAGACGACCAGCTTACCTACCGCGCCCTGCCTCTGCTGACCACCGGGAGACCCCAATGCCTGCATCACTCCTCACTCTGCTGGTGTGTGGCTGCACGCCGACCATCATCGACGACGATGATCCAGCCGAGACCGACGCGGACACCGACGCGGACACCGACGCGGACACCGACACAGACGCGGATACCGACACCGATGCCTTGAAGGGCAGTGAGGATGGCGAGGGCTTCGGGGCCGCAGTGGCGTTTGTCGGCACAGACCTCTACATCGGCGCCCCCCACGGCGCGCAGGGGCGGGTGTCTCGCTACCGGGACGGGTCGCTGACCACGGTGGTCGAGGCCAGCGGGCGTGCAGGCACAGCACTTGCCGGTGGGGACAGCCTGCTCATCGGTGCGCCGCTGACCGACAGCGGGGTCGGGGCGGTGCTCGATGGCGACGGCGGCACGGTGCTGTCAGGGACCGGCGGTGCGGGGCTGGCCGTGGCCTGGGGTGGGGGCTGGCTTGCGGCGACCGAGACCGGCTGGCAGACCGCCACCGACAGCGGCACGACCCCGGCACGGCCGACCGCGATTGCTGCGATGGCGGAGGGAAGCACCTGGATCGTGGGCGTGGGCATGATCCAGGGCGACATCGCGCTTCAGGCGGGCACGCTGACCTTCACCCGCCTCAGCGACCAGGACGAGGCCGGCTACGCGCTGGCCTCGGGAGACGTCGATGGAGACGGCGACCTGGAGTGGATCCTCGGCGCACCGGGGGTGGGGCGGGTCGATGTCCTGTCCGCCACAGACCTCTCCATTGAGGCCACCCTCACCGGCACCGGGCGATTCGGCGCAGCCATTGCAGTGGGCGATGTCGACGGCGATGGCACCACAGACCTCCTCATCGGAAGCCCGATGGCCGGCGACGGGGTGCAGGGTGCTGCGGCGCTCTACACCAACGGCGACCTCTCCAAGCCCGCAGCCACCTTCGAGGGCACGACCGCCGGGGATCAGCTCGGGTTCTCCGTGGCGATCACCGAGGGCGTGCTCGCCATCGGAGCACCGGGAAGCGCCAGCCAGCCCGGCCGGGTCGAGCACCTCACGACCTGGTAGCCCACATGTACGTGACCTCCTCCCGGCCTGCCGGCCAGCCCACCCGGGGCAAGACCGCGCCAAACCGACTCCGCCGCCTCGACACCTTCCTGGCGATGTGGGCGGGGCCGGGCCTGTGGCACCAGACCGGGCCGGTGGTCGATCTCGGGTTCGGACGGGAGCCGATCACCACGGCAGAGCTGGCGGAGCGGTTCTGGGTGCATGACCCGAAGCTGGAGGTCATCGGGGTCGAGCTGGATGCCGAGCGGGTTGCGGCGGGGGCGCTCTATGCACGCCCCGGCCTGCGGTTCCTTCGCGGCGGCTTCAACGTCTCCCTCCCCCGCCCGGCTCGGCTCATCCGGGCGATGAACGTGCTGCGGCAGTACGATCCCGAGGCCGTCGAGGCCGCCTGGGCGCAGATGGCGGCCAACCTCGCCCCTGGCGGTCTGCTCGTTGAGGGCACCTGCAATCCGACCGGCAGCATCATGGTGGTCAACCTCCTGCGCCGGGTCGAGGATGGGCTGCGGCTGGAGGGGGTGCTGTTCAGCACACGCCTGGGGAAGGTCGGCAGCGATCCGGATCTGTTTCCCCCGGTGCTTCCAAAGCAGCTGATCCACCGCATGGTGCCCGGCGAGCCCATCCACCGCTTCTTTGAGGACTGGCGTCAGGCCGCCCGGCTGGCTGCACCGCTGAGGACCTGGGGCGCCTGCCAGCACTTCGTCGCCGCCGGACAGCACCTCGCCCAGCGACACCCCGGCGTCCTGGCCCGTCCAAGGCTGCTTCGTCGGGGCTACCTGCTCTGGCAGCGTCCGCCGGTGTAGCTCAGCCGCCCGCTCCCTCCTCCGGCTCTTCGGGGATCACCTCTTGCGGATCGAGCCACGGGATCTCCCAGACCCCCAGCGCCGCCAGCCAGCCCAGCAGGGTGAACATCGCCAGGATCGCCGCGAGGGAGGTCATGGCGTTGGTAGTGGTGATCATGCGGTCGTGGTTGCGCTCCAGCTCCTGGATGCGCGCATCCAGCACCGCCCGGGTCTCGCCGTGCCGCCGAAACCGTCGCTGGACCTCCCGGATCGGGTCCACATCCACCGGGATCGGCCCATCCTCCGCCAGCACCGAGGCCAGGGTCAGCGGTCCAGCCTCCACAGCCTCACCGAACGCACTGAGCACCTCAGCGGCGAGCGGGTGGTTGGGGAACGCCTTGAGGGCAGCGGTGAGGTTGGCGAGGTGGACCTCGGACGGGTCGCGCAGCATGAAGTACAGCGGATCGTGGATCTCGATGGTGCCGGGATGCGACGAGAACGGCTCCAGACGATCGAGGAGTCGCCGGAGGGTGTCAGGATCGGACTGGGTGGTGGGCTCCATGGTCTCTGACACTTCTCTCAGCCCACCCGCTCGATGCGGGCTGGCACATACTTGTGCCATGGCGTTCCGGCGTAGGGATCCCGGGCATCTGAGGAGGTCAGCTCGTTGGGTGCGGTGCCGATCTGCTGGGCGCCATGGGAGAGTCCGAGGCCGTTTGGCAGGGAGACATGGCCGGGCTGCATGGTCTCGCTGACCTCCACCACCGCGCGCACGCTCCCCCGACGGGTGGTCACAGTCACCTCCGAGTCATCGCTCACCCCGAGCGCCGCAGCGTCCGTCGGGCTGATACGAAGCGCACCGCTGCCGTCCCGCCGACGCCACGCCGGATCCCGGATGATGGTGTTGGCCGTAAACGCCCGGCGCTCTCCGGCGGCGAGAATGAACGGGAAGTTCGCGGGTGGAGCCTCCGGGGCTTCCATGAGGGCGGCGATCTCAGTGAGGAAGTCGGGCAGTGAGAGCTGGATGAGCCCATCGGGGGTCTCAACCTTGACGTCGGACCACTGTCGGAGGTTCATCACAAAGCCCGAGGGGGAATCAAGGATCGCCTGGAACAGCTTCATCGCGGCAACCGGCGGCGGCCCATCGAAGCCGGCACCCGCCAGCCCCGGATCCCCCTGCATCGCGGCCCGAAACGCCAGCCCCAGCAGGACCGCGCCCTCCTTTGAGCCCTCCGGGAGGACCTCCCCGAGGGTCCGGTACAGGATGACCGAGGCCAGACCGGAGTAGCGACGGTCGCTGATGACCGACTGGAGGAACGCCATGCCAAACGCCGGGAGTCCCTCCTTCGCGGCAGCCCGAAGCGGAGCGAGCAGGGTGTCGTCATAGGCCCCGAGCGCTTCGCAGAGACGGGCGTGGATCTCCGCCTCGGGCAGCGGGCCGTCGGGTGGGGCGAACAGGCGCTGGCGGAGGTGGAAGTAGTTGGCCGGGAACTCGAAGTTGAAGAAGGTCGCTTCAGCCTTCTCGAACTGGGTCGACGCCGGGAGGATGTAGTCGGCGAGCCGTGCGGTCTCGGTCATCGCCACGTCGATCACGACCAGGGTGTCCAGAGCGGAGAGGGCCTCGCGCATCCGAGGGCTGTCGGCGAGGGAGTGGGCGGGGTTGGCCGACTCGACGATCATCGCCCGGTAGCGGTCGGCATGATCCGTGAGGATCTCATCGGCGATGACGTTGCAGGGCACCAGGCCGCTGATGATGGCAGCGCCGACCACCGGGCTGCTCTTGCCGTCCTCTCCCCAGGCGAACCGCACGAGGCCGGACATGGTGTAGTGACCGCCGGGCTTTGCGAAGTTGCCGGTGAGCATCCACAGCAGCCGGTGGAGGTAGCTGACGAGGGTGGAGTGCCGGCTCATCTGCACCCCGAGGTCCTCCTGGCTGGCGACCGAGTCAGCGCCCCCAATGCGGCGGGTGGCCTGACGGACCAGCTCAACAGGCACCCCGGCGCGGGCACAGTAGTCCTCAATGTCCACCCCACCAAACGTCGCGCGGACCTCCGCGAGCCCACGGGTGTGCGCAGCGATGAAGTCGTGGTCCAGCAGGTCTTGCTCAAAGAGGACTGCGATCATCGCGGAGAGCAGCCAGGCATCGCAGCCTGGCTTGACCTGGAGGTGGATGTCGGCGAGCTGAGCGGTCTTCGTGCGCCGTGGATCGATGACGATCAGCGTCCGGGCCGGATCCTTCGCGATCTTCTTGAGGGTGACCCGGGCATGGGGGATTCCGTGGGACTGCCAGGGGTTCTTGCCGATGAACAGCGCGACCTCGCAGCTGCCGAAGTCCGCCCGGGTCTGGGTGCCGGTCATGCGCTGAGAGACCAGAAACTCACCGGTCTTCTCCTGGGCGAGCGCGCTGGACTTGTAGCGAGAACCCAGGATCCGCCGGGTGGAGGAGGCATAGGCACCCGGCAGGTGGTTCCCCTGCCCGCCTCCGCCGTAGTAGAAGATGCTGTTGCCGCCATGGGTGTCGCGGATGCCGCCGAGGCGCTCCGCGACCTCCTCGATCGCGACCTCCCAGGAGATGGTCTCGAAGCTTCCATCTGGGCGACGGCGCTGGGGGTGGAGGAGCCGGTGGGGGTTGCTCTGGTAGTAGTTGAGCCGAGCCGGCTTCTCGCAGACGTAGCCAGCGGAGGTTGGGTGACGACGGTCGCCGCGAAACCGCACCAGCTCCCGGTCGCTGACCTCGACCTCGATGCCACAGTTGCACTCGCACAGGATGCAGGCGGTGGGCTTCCAGTCGCGCTGAGTCACATCGGCTCCCAAAATGAATGGTGATTCAGTATACGGGCCTCGCCGCCCTGCCGCTTCAACTGGCCCTCGGCGCGGGAATCTCCTATGCACGCCTGAGATCAGAGCGGTAGGGTAGTGAGCGTGGATACCTTCGACCCTTTCCGATTCTCCCTCTCGACCGATCCGCTTCCCGTCGATGGGGAGACACACCCCCCGGTCCGAGAGATCGAGGCCGCGGATCTGATCGCACGCTCCTACCCACTGTGGATGCGTCTGGCGGCGGCGGTGCTGGCAGCGCTGTTTCTCGGCACCACCCTGCTGACCGCGGCAGTCACCGCCGGGGGCTACTCGCCGCTGACCCACGCCGGAGACTGGCAGCGCCTCAACTCCGCCCTGCCCCAGAACTGAGCGCTATCGACCAGCAGCAGCACCAACCAGAAGGGGCTCACTGCTCTGCCGGGCTTCGGCGAGGATGGGGTGGTTGGGTGACACCTCAGAGAGCAGACGCACCGCCGCCCAGCGCAGCAGCGGGCTGTTGAGGTCGGCGTAGGCATCTTCGAGCACGTCGAGCCGGGGCGGCTGGCGCATGGCACAGGCGGTGAGAACGGCGAGCCCGAGGTCGGTGGAGGCGTCGGGATGGACCGGACGCTGGCCACCGCGGACGTCGTTGAAGAAGATGCGACTCAGCTCTGGCTCCCCCTGCCTCCGACCCCGCCACAGCCGCGCCGGGGGCATCATCGGCGCACCGGGACCAAGCGCCAGGGGCAGGGTCGCGCTGCCACCAGACAGCACCGCGTAGGCGGTGGCGAGGGGCTCAGCCTCTCCGGTCACCCTCAGGGCGATGGCGGAGCGGATGTGGGGGTGGACGTTGGCGGGCAGGCTGTCGAAGATGGACACCGGGAACGGCTGCGCAGTCCCCAGCGTTCGGGATGCGGCAGTCGACCAGTACAGGCTCATTGCATGGGGGGCGTAGGACGGCTCCCGGGCGAACCAGAACTGTCGGATGCTGTTGGCTTCCTGCTCCAGACGCTCCGCAGACAGTGGATTGTAGTCCCCTGCCCGCATTCGCAGAAGCAGATGACCATGGCACTCTGGCCCGAAGTCTCCCCCACCTGCACACAGCGGCATGGCCCGGGTGTAGAGGTCTGGGCCATACGGCAGCAGCTCGGAGGCCGTAAAGAAGCAGTCATCGGCCAGCCGACCGGTGAACGAATTGCAGACTCCGGCGACACCCTCGACATCACCGGCTTCAGCCAGGCTGTGTGCAGCGTCTTCGAGGCAGGCGTGATCGGTGATCTCACAGGCCCCGGGCGCAGGCGGAGTGGCATCCCAGGTGGTCAGGAAGGCCGCCGGGAGGCCGAGGCGTCCGCTGCCGACCCAGCCGGTCCAGCTCGCGGAGGCAGAGCTGTCCTTGATGGACCAGAGGTGGGGTCGGGTGTTGAACCGTTCGCAGCGGGAGCGTGCTGCGCCCTCGGGAAGCGCTTTACAGAGCGCCGCGGTCTGGCCAGGCCAGGACTCGCACAGCGCCAACACGGCAACTTCCTGGGCAATCGGATCGCCCATTGCCCGGACCTCAGCGATGACCGCCTCCGACTCGGTCTCGTATCGTTCAACCAGGGTGGGTCCTTGGGAGACCGTGTCCTGTCGGCATGCCAGCATCACCCAGATCATTGCGGGCATGGTACTCCAATTCCGGACAGCGAGTGTCCGGTCTTCGGCGAGGAGACAGGATACGAAAGTACGACCATCTGACGAGGTAAACCCAATGAACCTGCGCAATATGCTCCCCGAATCCTGGCGTGACATCCTGGCTGAGGAGTTCGACAAGCCCTACATGGCCGATCTCCAGAAGTTCCTGGACGATGAGTACGCCAGCCAAACGGTCTACCCCCCGGTGAGTGAGATCTTCACTGCGTTTGAGCAGAGCACGTATGAGGACGTCCGGGTGCTGGTCTTTGGGCAGGATCCCTACCACGGTCCCGGCGAGGCCCATGGCCTGAGCTTCTCGGTCAAGCCTGGCATCCGGGTCCCCCCCTCCCTGCGCAACATGTACAAGGAGTTGGGCACCGATCTGGGCGGCACCAAGCCCAACAACGGCTACCTCCTCCCCTGGGCAAAGCAGGGCGTGATGATGCTCAACGCCGTGCTCACCGTGCGCCACAAGTCCCCCAATTCCCACCAGAAGCACGGCTGGGAGAAGTTCACCGATGCCGTGATCAAGAAGATCTCCGAGCGCCCCGAGCCGGTCGTCTTCATCCTGTGGGGTGGCAAGGCGAAGAAGAAGCTCAAGCTGGTCGACGCCACCCGCCACCACGTCATCACCGGCACGCACCCCTCCCCGCTCTCCGCTCGCAACGGCTTCTTCGGCAGCAAGCCGTTCTCAAAGGTCAACAGCAAGCTGGTCGAGTGGGGCAAGCCCGCGATTGATTGGCAGATCCCGGACCTCTAAGAGAGCCTGAACCTCTAAGATGACGGGGGTTTAC
>JBLHNG010000436.1:0-7501 GCA_047621685.1 Myxococcota bacterium
CTTCATGGGGTGCCGCCGGGGGTGCTGGAGCTTGGAGAAGGGGGTGAGGTGCTCGCTGCTGCCCTGCGCGATGCCGGGTTCATCAGCCGAGTCCACCCCAAGCTGTCGGAGGCGGTCAACGGCAAGCTGCTGACCAACCTCGGCGGAGTCGCCCAGGCGCTGTCGGGCGACGACCCCGGCTGGATCGCAGTCGCACAGGCCGCGATGGCGGAGGGGGCGTCGATCCTGACGGCGGCCGGGATGCCGTTTGAGGGCGCACAGGCGCTCCAGGATCGCTGCATGGCCCGGATGACCATGGAGCGCATCGGCGGGCAGGCCCGTCCGGGTGGATCGACCTGGCAGAGTGTGGCGCGAGGGCGGGCGCTGGAGAGCCGCTGGCTGAACGGGGAGATCGTGGCCATCGCGGAGTCCATCGGGCAGGATGCGCCGATCAACCGCCGCCTGGTTGCCCTCAGCCTCACCCCGCCCGCCGTCCCCGGGAGCATGCCCGCGGCCGCATTGTTAGGCTGAAGGCTCCCCTCGGTCGGACCTCCGCTCCGGCCCATCTCCTCCTGGAGTCTCCATGACTGTCACGGCTACCATTGCCGCCGAGCTGTCCGTCCCCGAGCGGCAGGTGCTCTCCGCGGTCTCCCTCATCGACGGCGGCGCGACCGTTCCGTTCATCGCCCGATACCGCAAGGAAGCCACCGGCGGACTCGACGACATCCAGCTGCGACACCTCGCCGCCCGGCTGATCACCCTGCGCAACCTCAACGCCGAGAAGAAGCGGGTGCTGGCAGTCATTGCTGAGCAGGGCAAGCTGACCGACGCGCTGACCGCCCAGATCCAGGCCGCAGAGACCCGCGCCCGACTCGATGACCTCTACCTGCCCTACAAGTCGAAGCGCCGGACGAAGGCTCAGATCGCCCGTGAGGCTGGCCTGGAGCCGCTGCTCAACACCCTGCTCGCCGACCCCCGCAAGGAGCCAGAGGCCGTCGCCGCTGGCTACCTCTCTGCTGAGGTCGCCGATGCAAAGGCCGCCCTCGATGGGGCGAAGCAGATCCTCATGGAGCGCGCTGCCCAGGATGCCGACCTCCTGGAGATGGTCCGGCACCGGCTGCGCAAGCAGGGTCGGATGACCGCCACCGTGCTGGAGGGGCAGGAGGCTGCCGGGGCAAAGTTCCGGGACTACTTCGACTTCTCCGAGTCGTTCGAGACGATGCCCGGCCACCGGGTCCTCGCGGTGCTGCGTGGTCAGCAGGCCGGGGTGCTCTCTGTGGAGCTGCACGACCACGACCACGACGCCGACGCTCCCTACCTGGAGCGCCTGGTCGCCTCTCGGCTGGGGGTGTCCGACCGGAAGCGTGCGGCGGATCGCTGGCTGCTGCGGGCGGCGAAGATGGCGTGGCGGGTGAAGGTGAAGCTGCGGTGTGAGCTGGCCCTGATGAGTGAGATCCGCCAGCGGGCCGAGGAAGAAGCCATCGGCGTGTTCGCCAGCAACCTCCGCGACCTCCTGCTCGCTGCCCCTGCTGGTCCCCGGATCACCCTCGGCCTCGACCCGGGCATTCGGACGGGCGTGAAGGTCGCGGTGGTCGATGCCACCGGCAAGCTGATCGACACCGCCACGGTCTACCCGTTCCAGCCGCGCAACGATGTCGAGGGCAGCCTCCGGACCCTGACCGCGCTGGTGAAGAAGCACCGCATCGAGCTGGTCGCCATCGGCAACGGCACCGCCAGCCGGGAGACCGACCGCCTCACCGCGCAGCTCATCAAGCGCTGCCCCGACCACCCGCTGACCAAGATCGTGGTCAGCGAGGCCGGCGCCTCGGTCTACTCCGCCTCTGAGCTGGCCAGCGAGGAGCTGCCAGACGTGGACGTCTCCCTGCGCGGTGCAGCCTCCATCGCCCGTCGCCTCCAGGATCCCCTCGCCGAGCTGGTCAAGATCGACCCCCGCTCCATCGGGGTCGGGCAGTACCAGCACGACGTCAGCACCCACGAGCTGTCTCGGAGCCTCAGCGCAGTGGTGGAGGACTGTGTCAACGCCGTCGGTGTGGACCTCAACATCGCCAGCCCGGCCCTGCTCGCCCACGTCTCCGGTCTCTCGAACACCCAGGCCCGCAGCATCGTCTCCTGGCGGGATGCAAACGGTGCGTTCTCCAGCCGCCGTCAGCTCCTCAAGGTGCCCCGGCTCGGTGCGAAGACCTTCGAGCAGTGTGCCGGCTTCCTGCGCATCCGCGACGGCGAGGATCCCCTGGATGCTTCCTCCGTCCACCCCGAGGCCTACCCGGTCGTCGAGCGCATCGCTGAGCGCACCCGCCGGCCTGTGAAGTCCCTCATCGGCGACTCCACCCTGCTCTCCCGGCTCCGTCCCGAGCACTTCACCGACGACCGCTTCGGCCTGCCCACCGTCACCGACATCTTCGCCGAGCTGAACAAGCCCGGTCGCGACCCCCGCCCCAGCTTCCAGACCGCCACCTTCGCCGACGGGGTGGAGCAGCTGACGGATCTCAAGGAGGGCATGACCCTGGAGGGCGTGGTCACCAACGTCACCGCGTTCGGGGCGTTCGTAGACGTCGGTGTCCACCAGGACGGCCTCGTGCACGTCTCCCAGCTCGCCGACCGGTTCGTCAAGGATCCCCGGGAGGTCGTCAAGGCCGGGCAGGTGGTCAAGGTGCGGGTGATGCAGGTCGACGTGGCCCGCAAGCGAATCGGGCTGAGCATGCGCAGCGACGCCGGACAGGGACGGTCAGATCGGGGACAGTCCGACCAGGGGCAGTCCAACCGCGGGCAGCCCGATCGCCGCCAGCAGAACAACCGCCAGCAGAACAACCGTCAGCAGGGCAACCGTCAGCAGGACAACCGCGGCGGACAGCGAGAGCGTCGGCCGAGTCGCTCGGAGAGCCAAAAGTCAGAGCCGGCAAAGAACGAAGGCTTCGGATCGCTGGGGGATCTGCTCCGCAAGCGGTGAGCCGCGGGGATCGAAACCTCATACACTGGCCAACATGAAGCGCCCGCTGACCATTGCCGCCGTTGTCTCGCTGTTCCTGCTGCTGCCGCTTGTTGGCGGGGCAGGGCTCATCTGGTGGCAGCGGGGGGAGGCGGCGAAGAAGTGGCCGACCCTCGACGATGAGCCGCCCCTGGTGCTGAAGGCACCCCCGCTGCCAGAGGATGAGCAGGCATGGAGCCTCGTTTTGGAGGCGCTTGAGCACTACGACGCGGACAACGACGGCGCCCAGGAGCAGCTCTCTGCCATCGGCCTGCCGGTCAACGCCTCGCTGTGGGCGCACCAGCAGGTCTCCCTGGAGCGGATCAAGCAGGCGATGGATCGGCCCAGCCTGCGCACCCCCTACCGCAAGCACCTTGAGGATGACTTTCCCAGCCTCCTCCCGCTGATGCAGGTCGGCCGCAACCAGGTGCTCCGGGGCTGGGAGAGCGCAGAGTCGGGTCTGCTGACCGAAGCGGTCGACGACATGCTGCTCACCGATGCCCTCGGCACCCGGCTGATCGACGGCTCGGAGGACCTCATCATCGTGATGATCGGCGTCGCCCTCACTGAGATCGCCCTGGAGGAGCTGGAGGAGCTGATCGTCTTGCTCCCCCCTGAGGAGCCGGGCGTCCTGGTTCATGCCCTGGCTGGCCTGAAGTCCGGATATCCCCGCTCGACGGCCGCTGCAGCGCGCGGGGTGGCCCGAGACTGCACGATGTTCGAGACGACCTATCGGGAGTTCGGCGACCACCCTGAGCGGCTGCTGACCGAGTCCTCAATGGACGGCGAGACCACTCCGTACCCCATCCAGTCTCGCATCGCCGCGCTCCGCTACGACGCCGACGCCACCATCGCCCAGCACCGCAAGGTCTGCCGGGCAGCTGTGAGCCGGATGGAGGCGCCCCCCTACGACCGGGCGAGCGACTACGCCCCGCCGATCCAGCCCTCGGGGGTCTACAACGACATCGGCAGCGTCCTGCTGAGTGTCGGCTCGCCCGACTACACCCGGTTCGTCGATCAGGAACGCAGCGCAGTGGTCCGCCGCAGCGGGTTGATGGTGCTGACCGCCGCGAGGCTCTACGCGCTCAACACCGGCGCCCAGCCAGCCACCCTCGACGCCCTGGTGCCCGACTACCTCGACGCGGTCCCGGTCGATGGGTTCACCGGCCAGCCGATGGCCCTGACCGGCACCACGCTGACCACCGGCGCAGAGGATGGCGACGTGCCCCTGTCCTGGGAGCTGCTCCCGCTCAGTCGCTGACCTCGGCAGGCACCACCCAGAGCGCCCTATATCCTCACTCCCCCAGCATCTTCTTGATGTGCGTCCTCCGCTCGGCCTCTTCGTGGTGAGAGAGGTCGGAGACCTCGGCCGCTCGCTGGTTCAGGTCATGAGTCAGCGCGGCGGCGGCCTTGCTTGAGATCGCTCCGGTTCGAGCCGCCTCCCGCAGCCCCTCCCGCTCAGCGTCCATCAGCCGCATGAGCCCCTCGACCATCTGCTCGTCCTGCATGTGCTCGCCGCTGTTGGCGAGGACCGTGGCATCAGCCCGCTCCTGGCGACTGCGATACCACGCCTCCAGGCGGGTGCCGGAGCGGTCGGAGATGATGCCCTCTGCCTGGAGCTGGTGGAGGTCGTGCAGGGCGTGGCGGGCGGCGAGGGCCTCACCCCGGGCCAGCTCGAAGGCCTCGCGCTCCTCGGGATTGCCGGTCAGCAGGCCGAGCTTTCCGACAAGCTTTCCGACGGTCAGCCCCTGGATGAACAGCGAGCAGGCCACCACCCCGAAGACCACCACCACCAAAGTCGAGCGCCCGGGGAAGGTGGCTGGCAGGGTGAGGATGAGCACCATGGACAGCGACCCCCGCAGCCCGCCCCAGACCATGACGTGCCGCCAGGACAGCGGGATCTCCTGGACGAAGCGGTTGGTCAGCGGCACGAGGCTGTAGACCACCGCCCCCCGAGCCAGGATGATGCAGACAAAGGCCACGCCGATGGCCGGCGCGTTCTTGAGCAGCAGGCCGGGCTCCAATTGAAGGCCGACGAGCAGGAAGATGAAGGAGTTCGCCAGGAAGGCCATGTACTCCCAGAAGTCCTCGACCGCGACCCGGGTGGAGGCCGACATTCCATAGGAACGACCCACGCTTCCGACGGTCATGCCCGCGGCGACGGTGGAGAGCACACCGGAGGCATGCAGCTCCTCAGCGAGCAGGAAGGAGCCATAGGCGACCAGGGTGGTGAGGGTGATCTCGATGAGGTGGTCGTCGATCTGGCGGGAGATCACCGATGCCGCAGTGCCGACCATCAGGCCGATGCCGATGCCGACTCCAGCCATCCACACAAACGTCTTCAGCCCATAGGAGGCAATCTCAGCGCCGCCGGTCAGCGGATCCGCGCCGGTCAGACCGAAGATCGCGCCGATGATCAGGAAGATCACCACCGCCACACCGTCGTTGAGCAGCGACTCGCCCTCGACGAGCATGTACAGCCGCCGCCCGACTCCCAGCTCCTTAAACAGTGCGAGCACGCTGACCGGATCGGTGGCTGCGATGACTGCGGCGAACAGGAGGGCGTGAGGCCAGCCGAACTCCGGAACCAGCCCGGTCATCGACAGCGCGCCGTAGACCATCGTCGCCGTCAGCCCGACCGCCAGCAGCACCCCAGGCCCCGCCAGGGTGAGAACCGCTGGGAAGTCAGAGCGAAAATCCCGGAGGTTGATGTGGAGGGTGGCCTCGAACAGCAGCGGCGGCAGGAACAGCAGCAGCAGCAGATCGGCGTTGAGCTCTACACCGTGCAGTGCGTCGAGGTGAACGAACCCCAACATCAGACCCGCCACGACCAGCGCGAGGGTGTACGGCAGCTTGAGGCGCCGCGCAAACATGCCCACCACCGAGGCGATGAGCAGGAGGACGAGGACCTGGATTTCAATGTGGTGGATCAAGAGGGCTCCCCAGGGAGGTCGGATGATAGCGAGCACCCGTCAGAGCTTCGGACGTTGTCCATGCGCTCAGTCGGTGCCGCATGACCGGTGCCTGATAGCGGATAAGCTGGAGCGGCTTGCGATGCAGGTCGCTGGGGGCGACAATCTCCCCACTGAGTCCAGGGGATGCAGATGCTCAAGGGTGTGGCCAGGCGGCGTAAGAAGAAGCGTCGCGAAGATGAGAGCGGGGGTCCGCCACCACCGCCGCCCGATACCATTGCTGATCCGCTTCGGAGTCGGGAGGGCGACCCCGTGGCCGATGTCATGCGGCCAGACACCCTCAGCGACGACATCACCGAGCCGGAGACCGCCCGCCAGGAGACCGTGCAGCTCGACGCCGCCGCGCGAGAAGACCTCGCCGTGCTCCGAGACGCCATGGCGGAGCTGGACATCGAGGTTCAGGCTGCAAAGCTCGACGAGGACGAGATCGAGGACATCGTGATCGCCGCAGAGCTGGAGATCGCGCCCGAAGAGGTCGACGAGCATGAGGAGGTCCTCGACGAGCTGCTGGCCGTCTCCTCGCTGAGTGAGGACGAACTGAACCTCGAAGAGATCGCCGAGGAGGACCTGGAACCCAACGAGATCGTCGAGCTGATCGAGATTGACGAGCTGGGCTCCCTGATGAACGAGCTGGCCAACTCCGACGCCCTCGACGAGGAGAGCCCGGTGATCGAGGCGCTCATTGAGGAGGAGCTGGACACGGCGGTCGATGCCAACACCAACGGCTTCGCCAACGCCTTCGTCACGACGGATGACATGATCTTCAACGAGCAGCAGTCTCAGCGCCGCCCGATGGACGACGCCGACACCCGGATGCAGGTCACCCCGATGTCCTGGGTACCCAACCTCATCAAGGTGCCCCTCGGCCGCATCGCGATGGACACCCGGCCGCTGGACCGAGCCTTGAACCACCACATCAAGCAGGACGTCTCGACCCTCGACGAGGACAACGACATCGGCGTGCGCACCCGTCGGCGGTTCACCCCCGGCATCCCCGACCGCAAGACCGTCGCCTCCAACATGGCCGAGACCCACAACCAGTCCGGCCTGCTCTCCACCCTCACGGTGCTCCAGACCTACCACGAGGTCATGCAGTCCACCCCGGACATGGCCAAGACCTTCCTCCTCGGCCAGATCCGCATGCTGGGAACCTGGGCATCTGGCGAGGAGCCCCGCATCGATCTCAAGGAAGGAAAGACCCCGCTGGACTGGGCGCGCAATGTGCTGCTGCCCTCAATCATCGGCGACATGTCGGAGCTTGAGAACTACTTCGACATGGACCACGACATGTACTTCTACCGACAGTGGAAGTCCGAGGCGATGCGGGTCATGCGGGACATGGACCGGCGGCTGGAGACCCAGGCGGATCTGCGCAAGGAGCAAGACGACGATCAGGCGCTCACCGACATCCTGTCCTCCATCCCGTCCGGCGAGCTGGTCGAGTGGTCGATGGACAATCCCGACGAGGCCGAGATCCTGTTCCGGGACAACGCCCACCGCGAGGCGTTCACCAACCGGCTGGTCGAGGAGCTGTTCTCCGACGGCTCGATCCACAAGTTCTTAG
>JBLHNG010000437.1:0-7492 GCA_047621685.1 Myxococcota bacterium
GGCGAGCACGTCGAGGAAGCAGGCCTCCAGCTCATCGAAGAAGGCATCACCGCCGCCCTCCCGGGCGTACTTGAGCCGGTCGTTGGCTTCGAGGACCTCGGTGAGCTTCCCGCGCAGGTCTGCAGAGGTGTGAGACGACAGGAACTCCAGGATCTCACTAGAGGACAGGGTGGTTGCTGGCCAGCCGTAGCGGCGCTGGAGGTAGTCACGCATCACTCCAGACAGGGCCACCGCGAGGTCGTGGTCGGACAGCTGAGCCCCTCGGGACTCCTGCCACAGCCGCTTTGCGCGGACGTCATCGGGCTCCGGTGGTGGGACGGGCTTGGGACGCATCACCCACCACAGCAGGCCACCAAGCAGCGCCACCAATGCGAACACCCCCGCGCCGATCAGCGCCCAGGGTGGCTCTGGCGGAAGCGGCGGCTCCATCGCTCCAGCAAGCTCACCGCCAGTGGGCCCATCGACCCCGATGTCCACAAAAATCGGCGGCGGCACCAGCTCGCGCTCCTGATCGCCGGGGCCCTGAGCGCGGGCCGCGCCGGGCTGGATGACGTAGCTGCCCGGCGGTCCAGTCAGGGTGTAGGAGAGCTGCGTGCGCTGCCGGCTCCCCTCGCGGGTGGGACCGTCGGTGCCAGTGGGGCTGACGGTGAGCCCCTCGGAGGCGGGCTCCTGGAGCTGGAGGGTCCACTCCTCGGAGGCGTACAGCGACAGGGTGAGGTTGACCGGCTCACCCTCCCCGACCTTCGACGCCTCGACGGAGGCGACCAGATCCACCGGGGGCGCAGCCAGGGGCGGCAGAACATCGGCACCGCAGCCGAGCAGGAGCCACATCATCGGCGCTCCGGGGATCGGAAGTGGCGGTGCAGCTCGACGATGGGATCGCGGTCGGTGCGGATGAGGCTGGAGCGGGCACCGGAGCGCCGGAGGGTGGAGAGGCGCTGGGCCGCGGGCATGGCCGGGCGGACTGCAGAGGCATCCACCAGCCGCCGCCGACCGGTCTCGGCGTCCTGAAGCTCGATGAGGCCGACCCGGGGCAGGTTCTCTTCCAGCGGATCGGTCAGCAGCAGGCAGTTGAGGTTGTGCTTGCGGCTCAGCAGGCCAAGCTGCCGCTGGTAGCCGTCGGGGGCGATGAAGTCCGAGAGCACGCAGATGACCGCCCGACGCTTGAGGGTCCGTGAGAGCTTCTCGAGGGCCTCAGCCAGTCCGGTCTGCTTCCCGCCGACCTCCTCAAACGCCGCCTGGATGACCGCCCAGGCGTGTCCCCGGCTCTTTCTCGGCGGCAGGTAGCGCTCGACCCCATCGGAGAACGACAGCAGCCCGACCCGATCGCGGTTCCGGATGGCTGCAAACGCCAGCGCCCCGGCCAGTCGGGCGACCTGGAGCCGCTTGTCGGTGCGCCCGTCGAGCCCCCCTCCGCCGAACATCATCGAGCCAGACACGTCGATGACCAGCACCAGGGTCAGCTCCCGCTCCTCGCGGAACGTCTTGATGAATGGCGCATTGGCCCGCGCAGTGACGTTCCAGTCGATGTGCCGAACGTCGTCGCCGGGCAGGTACGGGCGCACCTCCTCGAACTCCATGCCCTGCCCCCGAAACGTGCTGCGGTACTCCCCGGCCAGCGGGCTGTCTACCCGGCGGGCGAGCTGCACATGCAGGCGTCGGATCTGCTTCAGCTCCTCAGGGGTGAGCATCGGTCCTCACTCAAGGAGTCTTGACTCTCTGAAACACCTGCTCGATGACTTCATCGACGCTGAGCCCTTCGGCTTCGGCCTCATAGGTGAGCAGGAGGCGGTGGCGGAGGACGTCGGGGCCCATCGCCTTGACGTCGTCGGGGGTGACGTAGCCGCGGCCTTCGAGGAAGGCGTGGGCGCGTGCGGTGGCGGCCAGAGCGATGGTCGCCCGGGGGCTGGCACCGAACTCGATGAACCGACCGAGGTCGATGCCGGCGTCCTTTGGGGCACGCGTGGCGTGGATGACATCGACGATGTAGTCGGCGATCACCGGCTCCATGCGAAGCAGCGCCATCACCTCGCGGCTCTGGGCGAGCAGCTCGGGGGTGAACACCGCGTGGATCTCGGGCATGGGCTGGGTGGAGCGGATCAGGATCTCCCGCTCCTCGGCCTTCGTCGGGTAGCCAACGCGGACCTTGAGCATGAACCGGTCGGCCTGGGCCTCGGGCAGGGGGTAGGTGCCCTCTTGCTCCAGAGGGTTCTGGGTGGCGAGGACCAGAAACGGCCGCGGCAGCTTCCAGGTGTCATCGCCCAGGGTGACCTGACGCTCGGCCATCGCTTCGAGCAGCGCGGACTGGACCTTGGCCGGCGCCCGGTTGATCTCGTCGGCCAGCAGGATGTTGGTGAACACCGGACCGCGTCGGGTGGTGAAGGTGCCATCCCGGGGGCTGTAGATCTCGGTTCCGACGATGTCGGCGGGCATCAGATCCGGGGTGAACTGGATGCGCCGGAACGCCATCGCCATCGAAGAGGCCAGGCAGCGAACCGCGAGGGTCTTCGCGAGGCCGGGTACGCCCTCCAGCAGCACATGTCCCTCACACAGCAGCCCCGTCAGCAGCCGGTCGATCATGACCTGCTGGCCAACCACGACCCGACCCACCTCTTCCTTCACCGCAGTGATTTCGGGATGGACTTCAGAGATACGGGCTTCAATATCGCGAATACTCAGCTCACTCATCGCCGACAATCATCCTCATTTCTGTGCGGTAGGGGGGCTGCGGTAAATGGGGGCTCACACCTGAGTCGATGTCAACCCATCAGCTGGTGATCGAGTCCCAGAATTCTCGAAGGAAACCTTTCTGGACGACCTCTTTGTCCTGCACACTGGCGAGCTTTCGGATCAGCTCCTCCTCTTCAGGGGAGAGCTTCTCGGGCACCGCAACGACCACCTGGATGTGGTGGTCGCCCTTGCCACGCCGACCGCCGAGGCGGGGTGCACCCTTGCCGCGCAGGGTGATCACCTTGCCCGATGGAGTCCCCCGAGCGACGTCCAGTTCCTCATCGCCATCGACGGTGGGCACCTGGATCTTGGCCCCGAGGCAGGCCTGGGAGTAGCTGACCGGAACGGTGCAGTAGATGTCGTCACCGTCGCGCTTGAAGAAGTCGTGCTCCTTGACGTCGAGGAGCACATAGAGATCGCCAGGAGACGCCCCCCGGTCTCCCTGATCGCCCTTGCCGGTCAGCCTCAGCTGGAGGCCAGAGCTGACCCCGGCGGGGATGGTGACGGTGAGCTGGGAGGCTTCACGGGTCCGACCCTGACCATTGCATGCCTTGCATGGTGTCTTGATGACACTGCCTCGACCCCGACAGTTCGGGCAGGTGGTCCGGATGCGCAGGAACATCTGGCTCTGGATGACCTCGCCCACGCCGCCGCAGGTGGTGCAGGTCTCTGGCTTGCTGCCGGGCTCCGCGCCGTCTCCATTGCAGGGCTCACAGAGCACCGCCCGGGGTATCTCAAGATCCTTGGAGACACCGTGGATGGCCTCCAAGAAGTCGATCTGCACCCGATACTGGAGATCCGCTCCCCCCCGAGCACCGCCGCCACCGCCGCGACCACGACGACCACCGCCCCCGCCACCACCGCCGAACCCGAACAGGTCGCCGAACAGGTCGGAGAAGTGGCTGAAGATCTCGTCGGAGTTCTGGAAGCCGGGCTGCTGACCCGCACCGCGCAGACCGGCGTGACCGAAGCGGTCGTAGGTGGCGCGCTTCTGCTCATCGGAGAGCACCGAGTAAGCCTCGGATGCCTCCTTGAACTTCGCCTCGGCTTCCGGGTTGTCCGGGTTCCGATCTGGATGGAACTTCATCGCGAGCTTGCGATAGGACTTCTTGATCGTGCCACCGTCAGCGTCCTTCGCAACGCCGAGCACTTCGTAGTAATCGCGGGGGGTGTCCATCCGTGGTCTCCTGAGGGCTGCCTCTTATCACAACAAAACGCTGCTGTCGGTTTCGACAGCAGCGTCAATCAAATGTGGGCAGCATGCCACCCACACCCGAGGTTGATGTGTGAGGACTATGCCTCTTCGAAGTCCGCGTCGATCACACCGTCATCATCACCGTCGCCGTCCGGGGCCTCGCTGCCAGGCATCGGACCCGCACCACCGGCAGCATCGCCCGCACTGTAGGCGGTCTGAGCGAGCTGGTGGCTGGCGGTCTGGAGAGACTCAAAGGCGGCCTGAAGCTGCTTGAGATCGTCGGTGTCCAGGGCCTCCTTGGCGCGAGTGAGCTCACCCTCAATGCTGGTGACCTCGCCTTCCGGCAGCTTCTCGCGGTGCTCGTTGAGGACCTTCTCGGTCTGGTAGACGAGGTTGTCGAGGTTGTTGCGGGCCTCGATCAGCTCGCGACGGGCGCCATCCTCGGCCTCGTTGGACTCAGCCTCACGAACCAGGCGATCAACATCATCGGAGGAGAGCCCCGAGGAGGACGTGATGGTGATGTGCTGCTCCTTGCCGGAGGCCTTGTCCTTGGCAGCGACATTGAGGATGCCGTTGGCGTCGATGTCGAAGGTCACTTCGATCTGCGGGACACCGCGGGCGGCCGGGGGGATGGAGTCGAGGCGGAAGGTGCCGAGCAGTCGGTTGTCCTTCGCCATGGGCCGCTCGCCCTGGTAGATGTGGATGTCTACTGCGGACTGGTTGTCGGCCGCCGTCGAGAAGATCTCGGACTTCTTGGTCGGGATGGTCGTGTTGCGCTGGATGAGCACAGTGTTGACACCGCCGAGGGTCTCGATTCCAAGGGACAGCGGGGTGACGTCGAGGAGGAGGACGTCGGTGACGTCGCCGGAGAGCACGCCACCCTGGATGGCGGCACCCATGGCCACACACTCGTCGGGGTTGACGGCGTGGCTGGCGGACTTGCCGAACAGCTCCTTGACCTTCTGCTGCACCAGCGGGATGCGGGTGGAGCCACCGACCAGGATGATCTCATCGATCTCGCTGGAGCGGACGTTGGCGTCCTTGATGGCCTTGCGGCAGGGCTCCAGGGTGCGCTCGATGACCGAGTCGATCATGCGCTCGAACTTCGCCCGGGAGAGAGACTCCTGGAAGTGCTTCGGGCCAGAGGCGTCGGCGGTGAGGAACGGGAGGTTGACCTCGGTGTTCTGCGCGGTCGACAGCTCGATCTTGGCCTTCTCCGCAGCATCCTTGAGGCGCTGAAGGACCATCTTGTCCTTGGAGATGTCCAGCCCGTGCTCTTTCTTGAACGCGGAGGTCATCCAGTCGATGATGACCTGATCGATGTCGTCGCCGCCGAGGTTGGTGTCACCGTTGGTGGACTTGACCTCGACCACAGAGTCGCCGACTTCGAGGATGGAGATGTCGAAGGTACCGCCACCGAAGTCGTAGACCGCGATGATCTGGTCTTCCTGCTTGTCCATGCCATAGGCGAGGGCCGCAGCAGTGGGCTCGTTGATGATGCGCTTGACCTCAAGGCCCGCGATCCGGCCAGCATCCTTGGTGGCCTGCCGCTGGGCATCGTTGAAGTACGCCGGCACGGTGATGACGGCCTCGGTCACCTCGCTGCCGAGGTAGCGCTCTGCTTCACGCTTGAGCTTCTGGAGGATGATTGCGGAGATCTCCGGTGCGGAGAACTTCTTGTCGTCAATCTTGACCCGGGGCTGTGCATCCGAGCCGCGCACGACCTCGTAGGCCACACGACCCAGCTCGGTGCTGCACTCGTCGTAGCGACGGCCCATGAACCGCTTGATGGAGGCGACGGTGCGGGTGGGGTTGGTGATGGCCTGCCGCTTGGCGACCGCACCGACGAGCCGCTCGCCGTCCTTGCTGAATCCAACGACGGAGGGCGTAGTGCGACCCCCCTCTTCGTTGACGATGACCGTCGGCTTGTCGCCTTCCATGATGGCGACAACCGAGTTGGTGGTCCCCAGATCGATCCCGATGATCTTGCCCATGGTACTCCTCTTTGCGAGCGTGAGGGGTGCCCGCTACGGTTTATTTGTTAGGTTCTTGCTGCTGAATGCTTGGAACAAATGTCCAGAGTCAGCAGGCTCGGATGGAAAGTAATCGCAGCGCTTCAGCCGACAAGGGCCTCAGCAGGGTGGCTTTTTTACTCAGGAGCGACGGGGATGTCGCGCAATTGGCTGGCACGAATTCGTTCATGACCCGTAAGTCACTGAAAATACACGAAACACGATTGTGGCACGGACCTTGCTTTATGTGTAGGTGTTCCCCTGGACACGCTTCTTCAACCAACCTAAAACCTGAATGTCCGTGCCCTGACCTGACCAATAAAAACGTGGACAGGGGAATTGAGCCCGGTGGTGCATCTCGCACTGCCGGGCTCTTATTTTTTTGGGGGTCAGCTCTCCAAAAAAAATCCCCCTACCCATTGACGCTCCCGATGAAGTGCCTACCCCTGCCACCGAAGCCAGCGCAGCAGAAGCCACTGTCGGCTGGCCGATTCTCAATCAACCCTGAATCCCCCCACCGGAGGCCAGGATGAAGTTCCGTCCCCTTTATGACCGCGTTCTCGTTAAGCGCATCGCCGCTGAGCAGAAGACCAGTGGTGGCCTGATCATCCCCGACAGTGCCAAGGAGAAGCCCCTGGAGGCCGACGTCATCGCCGTCGGTCAGGGCCGCGTCTCCGACGATGGCACCACCCACGCGCTGACCGTTGCAGTCGGTGATCGCGTCCTGTTTGGCAAGTACACCGGCGACGAGATCAAGCTGGACGGCGAGGAGCACATCATCCTCCGCGAGTCCGACCTTCTCGCCATCATCGACAACTCGTAGTTCTTTTAGAACCACAGTTCTCTTAGAACCACACCCCGTTTCTTAGAACCACAACAGCTTCTTAGAACCGCCTCCAGGAGAGTCATCACATGGCTGCCAAGGATATCCACTTCCGGGACACTGCTTGGGATGACGTCATTATCGGCGTCACCACCCTCGCCAAGACCGTCAAGATCACGCTCGGCCCCAAGGGCCGCAACGTCGTCATCAACAAGAGCTTCGGCGCTCCCGTGGTCACCAAGGACGGCGTCACCGTCGCCAAAGAGATCGAGCTGAGCAACCGGTTCCAGAACATCGGCGCGCAGATGGTCAAGGAGGTCGCCTCCAAGACCAACGACGTCGCTGGCGACGGAACCACCACCGCCACCGTCCTCGCCGAAGCCATCTTCAAGCATGGCGCCAAGCTGGTCACCGCCGGGGCCAACCCGATGGACCTCAAGCGCGGCATCGACGTGGCCGTCAAGGTCGTGGTTGCTGAGCTTCAGAAGCTCTCCCGCCCGCTGGACGGAACCGATGAGATCGCCCGCGTTGGTGCCATCTCGGCCAACGGCGACCAGGAGGTTGGTGACATCCTCGCGCGTGCCATGTCGAAGATCGGCATGGACGGCATCATCACCATCGAGGAAGCCAACGGACTGGAGACCCAGCTCGAGATCGTCGAGGGCATGCAGTTCGACCGCGGCTACCTCTCGCCGTACTTCGTGACCAACCCCGACTCCATGGAGGCTGTCC
>JBLHNG010000438.1:0-7456 GCA_047621685.1 Myxococcota bacterium
GGCTCGTCAACGAGCCCACCGCTGCGGCAACCGCCTACGGACTGAACAACCTCGGCCGCGACATGCGCTGCCTGGTCTTCGACCTCGGCGGCGGAACCTTCGACGTCACGATCATCGACCTCGAAGGAAACGACATCCAGGTCCGGGCCACCGCCGGTGACAACCACCTCGGTGGAAAAAACTGGGACGATCGGCTCATCGCGTACGCCTCCGAGAAGTTCAAGACCAAGCACGGCCTCGACCCCCGCGACGACCTCGCCGCGCACCACGACCTCCGCCAGAAGTGCGTCAGCGCCAAGCTCGCACTGACCAAGCGCCCGGAGGTCACGCTTTTCTACGACTACAAGGGCCACATTCTCCGCCTGAAGATCCCCCGGACCCTGTTCGAAGAGCTGACCGACGATCTGCTGAAGCGGACTCGAGAGCTGACCCTGGAGAGCCTCAAGGAGGCCCGCACCACCCCCGAGGAGATCGACACCGTCCTGCTCGCTGGTGGCTCGACCCGGATGCCGATGGTGCGCAAGCTCATCCGGCAGATCTTTAATAAAGAGCCCGCCCGGGACATCAATCCCGACGAGTGTGTGGCAATGGGAGCGGCGCTGACCGCAGCCCTGGAGTCCGCTCGGCTCGCTGGAGAGGCCCCGCCGGTCGACATCCGCACCCACGATGTGGCGGGACACTCCCTCGGCATGGTCGTCTACAAAGACGGCAAGCTCCACAACACCTCGATCATCCGGCGCAACAGCCGCATCCCCTGCGAGCACACCCAGGATCGCTTCATCACCACCCACGACGGGCAGACGGTGGTCGATCTCTGGCTGGTTCAGGGCGAGAACGCCGACCCCTTGGAGTGCAACGTCCTGGGGCACTTCGAGTTCTACGGCATCCCGCCCCGAGACGGCGGGGAATCCAAGCTGTCGGTGACCTACCGCTACAACGCCAACGGCATTGTTGAGGTCGAGGCCATGGACCTCAACACCGGCCAGACCCTCGCCCACCGGGTCGCGGCCTCCACGGTCAGCCTCGAAGACGTCGCCCGCAACCGGGTGCCGGTCCACATCGCGCTGCTCATGGACAGTTCCGGCTCGATGTACGGGCAGAACATGGACATCGCCCGAGAGTCCGCACTCGAATTCACCCGCGGCACGCTGAAGCCCAACCGCTCCATCGCGCTGTACACCTTCCCTGGCGGACAGCGCACCCGGTCCACCCGCAACGTCGAGGACATCAAGACCGCGCTGGACCAGCTCATCCCCATCGGCGGCTCTCCGCTCCACGAGGGACTCGCGACCGCCCGGCGCAGCCTCAAAGGGAAGGCAGGGATGCAACGGATCTTCGTCATCCTCACCGACGGCAACCCCGACGATCCAGAGGCCGCGATGGCAGAATGCATCCGAATCCGTCGCTCCGGCGGTCGGATCATCACCATTGGGGTCGGCTCGCAGATCAACCAGGAGTTCCTCCAGCGGATGTGCATGCGCCCCACCGACTTCCACAAGCACACCGAGCGGATTGAGCTCGACGGCACCTTCATCAACCTCGCCACCGAGGTCAGCCCCCTGAGCTGATCGGTCAGTAGGAGAGAGCTTGGCTTCCCCCGATAGCGATTCCGTCAGCCGCGAGTTGGAGCGCCTTCGCGCTGCCATCGAGCAGCAGAATGGCAACTCCCGCCGCTCCTTTGACGCCCTCTATGAAGAATTGCGTCAGTACAAAGAAGACTTCATCTTTCAGTCGGAGAAGCCGCTTCTCCTCGACCTGTTGTTGTTCTATGACAGCCTGAACTGGTTCCAGCAGAGCATCATCAAGGGTGAGATGAGCCCCGAGGTCATTGCCGACAGCTTCCAGTACCTCATTGATGAATTTCTGGAGCTGCTCTACCGCCGGGATGTCCTGCCCATGGACAGCCGCAAGAAATTCGATCGCGAGAACCAGAAGGCCCTCCAGGTCGTGCCCACCGACGATCCGAAGCAGGACTACGTGGTCAAGCGCGTGCTCAAGCGCGGCTTCACTCGTGCAGACCGGAAGCTGAGGGCTGAGGAGGTGATCATCCACCGGCATACCCCCCCTCCCTCGGATGACAAGCGATGAGCAAGCCGATCCTGGGGATTGATCTGGGCACGACGTTCTCGGCAATGTCGATCGTCGATCGGTTCGGAAAGCCCACGATCATCCCGAACTCAGAGGGACACCCGACCACACCGTCGGTGGTTCACTTCTATGAGCCGGGCGGCTGGGTTGTTGGAGAGCAGGCTGCCAAGATGGTGGTCGCTGACCCACACAACGTCGTGCGCTTCATGAAGCGCTCGATGGGCGAGTCGGACTTTGAGCTGTCCTTCTTCGACCGCAGCTACACCCCCCAGGAAATCTCTGCCCTCATCCTTCGAAAGATGAAGGAGGACGCCGAAGAGGCCATGGGCACCGACATCTCCGATGCAGTGATCACCGTGCCCGCCTACTTCAACTCCGCCCAGCGCGGGGCAACCACCGAGGCCGGTCAGCTCGCCGGTCTCAACGTGCTCTCCATCATCAACGAGCCCACCGCCGCTGCCATCGCCTATGGCCTGGAGCGCCTCGGCGGGTTCCGGCGCATCATGGTCTTCGACCTCGGCGGCGGCACCTTCGATGTCACCCTGATGGAGATCCGAGGCATCCGGTTCCAGACCATCGCCTCAGACGGAAACGCCGAGCTTGGTGGAAAGGACTGGGACGACAAGCTGCTCAACCACGTCGCGGAGCGGTTTGTCGATCAGTACGGCCTCGACCCCCGAGACGAGCCACAGCCCTACCAGGAGCTGTACGAGCGCTGCCTGTACGCCAAGATCTCCCTCTCCAGCAAGCCCCGGGCGGTCATCCCGATCAACTACAAGGGCAAGCGGATGATCGTGAAGGTCACCCGCCAGGAGTTCGAGCGGCTCACCGCGGACCTCGTCGAGCAGTGCATGGACACCTGTCGGCTGGTGCTCAACCGAGCGGGCCTGCGCTGGGATCAGCTCGGGGAGGTCCTCCTTGTTGGTGGCTCGACCCGAATACCGATCATCCGCAGCTCTCTGGCCCGGATGTCCGGTCGACGGTTCGCGCCGAACATCAACCCCGATGAGTGTGTTGCACTGGGCGCCTCGCTGACTGCGGTCCTCCGACATCGGCCCGACCATCCTGCGCTCAAGAGCCACCGAAAGTCGATCGCCAACCGGTCACGCCAGGCCATGAGCGGGACCGCCGCTGCATCACGCTCCGCCACCGCTCCATACGCCAGCCCAGAGCCGACCACCGGGGGCGCCTCACTCGCAGGTCTTCCTCCCATCCAGATCAACGACATCACCACCCACCCGCTGGGCATGATCGTCCTGGATAGACAGCACCAGGAGCGGGTGCTCACCCTCATCGGGGCCTCCACACCGGTGCCCTGCGAGAAGCGCAAGCGCCTGGGATACGCCTACAACAACACCACCGCCGTCCGCGTCGAGGTGACCGAGGGGACTGGCAACAAGCGCGATGAAGTCGAGGTTGTCGGCGAGCTTATCCTGGAGAACCTGCCCGCCCGGAGCAAGGGTTCTCCGCTTGAGGTCCTCTACCGGTACAACGTCAACCAGATCCTTGAGGTCTACATCATCGACGTGGAGACCGGCACCCGCCACCATGCCCAGATCAACCTCAAGGGCAGCATGAGCGACAAGAAGATGGAAGACAGCAAGCGCGCGATCGCTCAGATGCGGGTGTTCTGAGCATCCCGTGGAGCAATCCACCCTCTGACAGATGAGCCAGAGGATATGATATCTCTTGACGTAGTCAGAGTCAGAGTCAGAGTCAGCTTCCCTCCCTTTGCCCCGTACTGAGTGTTGATCGGTAGATGGATCCACAACAGCTTGAGACACTCAATGTCTTCCTCAGTCAGGTCGATAAAGACAACCTCTTTCAGTACTTAGACCTGAAGATCGAGGCGAACGACGACGAGGCAGAGGCGGCCATCAAGAAGCGTCGGTCCTGGGCACAGGGGCAGCAGTCCAACCCCAAGTACCGCACCGAAGCCATCTGGTACATCAAGAACATCTCGCTGCTCAAGCAGGTGCTCCTTGAGAACCGCCCCGCCTACATCCAGCACCTGCGGACGGAGAAGCATCGATCTTCCCTCCGGACCCTGAGTGTCTACATCCTCGGCGCGATGGCGGGTGGCGTGCTCAGCACCCGGGCAGAAGATGCGATCCGCGCCCGGGGAACCAAGCTGGGACTCCCAGAGTCCCTGGTCAGCCAACAGATCGAGCGCCTCCTCAAGGACCAGGACGCCCAGCGAGAAGACGCCCCCCCTGTCCTCAAAGAGCGCAAGGCTGTCTTTAAGGCCAAGCCGCATGTCCCACAGCAGCCCAAGCCGCATGTCCCACAAGCAGCACCAGAGATTCCGCTGGTCTCTCCCAGGTCTGATGGGGGGTTCGTCGACTACTATGCGGTGCTCGGTGTGGCCCCGGGTGCTTCGACTCAGGGACTGGAGGCCGCGTATCGGAGCCGGTATCGTCAGGTCGGTCGGTTGGACTCTCCCAGCCGGGCTCGGCAGCTGTACGCCGAGTTGGATGAGGCCTGGCACCACCTCCGGGATCCCCTCCGTCGAACCAGCTACGACCAGAGCCGCCGACAATCGACGTCCTCACTCGATGACAACCCGTCACCCGACCCCGAGTTCGATCCGCTGACGAACGACCCGATCGAGGATGGTGTCACCTCCGACGCCCCACGTCTTCCCGACGGCCTCGCCCAGCGAACCTACCAGCCCGGAAAGACCGCCCGGACTCCAAAGCTGGAGATCGACGGTCCCGAGGAGCTGAAGCTCTCTATCGGCCGCTCCCAGCACCAGATCTCGCTGACGATTCGGAACACCGGTCGCGGGCGGATGAGCGGGCGCGTCCACGCCGACCGCCCCTGGGTCATTCCCCTCCCCGCCCGGCTCGATCCCCTCCTCAAGGAGCAGGTCATCAAGCTGCTCATCGACCCGGGCGAGATGCTCAAGCAGCGCGGCCAGTGTCGGGTGACCATCTCAACGCGGACCGGCGGCAACCGCTCGGTCATGCTCCAGGTTCAGCGATCCGGACGAATCCTTCCGTTCGTGGTGGGCGGGGTGACGCTCGTGGGCGCCGCGGTGGCGATCATCCCGTTCCTCGGCAGCCTCCAGGGCGACGCCAATGGAACCGGTCGGCTCGTCCTCAACGTCGATCCACCGGTGGGTGAGGTCTACATCGACGACACCCTCATCAACACCCAGGGCACCCTGGACACCGAGGCCGGCTTTCCGCTGAACACCCCGTTTGTCATCAAGATCCAGGCAGACGGGTTCGCGGAGTGGAGCCAGATCGTCAGCGTAGAAAAAGGCAAGACCGTCGCCCTCAGCCCGGAGCTGGAGCTGACCGACCCGATGAACTTCATCCCGAAGGATGACTGGGAGGACGGCGGCCTGGACAGCGGTGCCCTCCAGCGCGAGATCTACGAGCATTCGGCTTCCTTAGAGGCCTGCTTTGCCGGGGCAACCGTCGGAAGTCCTGGCTACACCGCCTCCATTGGGGTCGAGGGCTACATCAACCAGCTTGGTGCGGTCGCCCGGATCGACTTTCTGGAGCGCAACTTTGATGCGCCAGAGATCGATCATTGCCTCCGCCGCCAATTCCGGGGCCTCTCCATGCCGCTCCTCAATCCACGCTTTGACTACGCCACTTTCACCCACGTCCTCTACTACACGGTGCCGGACAGCCCAGACTGATAAGGAAGTGCATTGAGGTGCCAGGCTTTCTTGAGGCACCTGACTTTCTGGAGGCGATGGGGACTTCGATGAACACCCGCGACGAACAACTCGAGGCCATCCTCGATCAGGCCGAGGCGGTTCTGGACACCGGAGATGCCGAGAAGGCCATCGCGATCTGCGATCACGCGCTGTCGCTGGTTCCCGGGCACCCCGGCGCGCTGTTTGTTCGCGGAGACAGCCTCCGCCTGCTGGGGGACATGGCCGAGGCCGCGCAGTCCTATCGGGCGGCTGCCCTCGCCCGCCCCGACCATGCCTCCTCCTGGGCGTCCCTGGCGCTGACCGCGTTCGAGCTGCTCAACCTCACCGAGGCCGACCGCTCGATGAAGCGGGCCATCCGCGAGGACCCCGCCAACCCCCAGGCGTGGTGGGTGCGCTCCCTGCTTCGAGAGTGGCGCGGTGACATCCCCGGTGCCGACCGTGCCCGCACCCACTCCGCCTGGCTCGATCCGACTGGCTTCCCCCTCCCCCCGGCGCTGACCGAGGCGGAGATCGACACCATCGTCGAGGCGTGCCTGATGGAGCTGCCACCCGCCATCCGGGCCTACCTCTCCAACGTCGTGATCCTCCTGGAAGATCTCCCTGGCTTAGAGGTCCTCCAGCAGTACGATCCGCCCGCATCTCCCCTCCAGATGCTCGGCTACTTCTCCGGCCCCTCCCTCATGGATCGCGGCGAGGGCTTCACCCCCTGGAGCCAGCTGCCGGCGAACATCATCCTCTACCGGCGCAACCTCCAGCGATACGCCACCAGCCGGGAGCACCTCATCGAGGAGCTGCGCATCACCCTGTTGCATGAGGTCGGTCATTTTCTGGGGCTTGATGAGGATGACTTGGAGAAGCGAGGGTTGGATTGATCTTTTCGGCACTGGTCAGGGCTGACGACATTGTGAACTACTGGGCGCTCTGAGGTGTGCAGGACGGGTC
The DNA here is from genome assembly GCA_047621685.1 of Myxococcota bacterium. Taxonomy (GTDB): domain Bacteria; phylum Myxococcota_A; class UBA796; order UBA796; family UBA796; genus JAQXDW01. The sequence continues at coordinate 6,704 of JBLHNG010000438.1, forward strand.
ACTGAGTGAGCCGACGTGCGGTGGGTGGCGGGTGTCCGGCTGGGGGGTCGCAGGGGGAGCGGCGACTGGAGAGAACCGACGTAAGGCGGTGAATGCAGGAAGTGCAGCCCCCCTTGAGCGCAGCGCCATGAGCGGGCCGTCAGGCCAGCGTTGGAGCGGAGTGGCCAGAAAAAGCATGGCGCCGACGATGGCGAATCTCAACCATCCGGGGAGGGAGGACCCTTCGGAATCGACAGCCCCGACGCTGAGAAGCCCGAAGGGCGAGCAGTCCAGGTCGGCAACATCAAAAGCAGAGAGGGGCGAAGCCTTGAAGTCCGGCGGTACTGCCAACCCCGTCTCCGTCCTTGGGCTGAAGGGCGCCCCCGGCGCTGATCGCCACGGGTCCCCTCCGCGGTCGCAGCTCCGTTGTGCGAGTGCCGGCTCTAGCCGCCTCTGCGAGTGCCCAACTCCACTTCGTTCCGTCTCCGTTTCACTCCGCCTCCCAGCGGCTTCGCCTCTCACTCCCTGTCGGCGTCCCCTCTTGTGCGACTGCCCACGTCCCCAGCCTCGGGTCGTTTGCTGCTTCCGGGGCCGCCAGAGAATCTGGCGTGGGCTGAGGGCGCCCCCCGGCCCTCCAGCACGGCCCACTACGGGCTCCCCTTGCGCGCGCCCGGGCGAACTGAGACTCCAGAGCAGGCGATCCAAAACAATACAATCAACAAAATTAGGGGGGAAGGCAGCCACCTGACCGGCTTCGTCGGACTCACCCCGTCC
>JBLHNG010000439.1:0-7420 GCA_047621685.1 Myxococcota bacterium
AGCGTTCCGGCCCAGGTCCTCGGCCCGCTGTCCGAGCCGACCCTGCTGCCCGCCGACAGCGACGCTCCCCTGACCCGCTACATCGACCCCACCGGCTTCCAGGTCCACGCCGCCTCCCACCTCGCGCTCACCGAGGGCTCGGAAGCGCTGCTGACCACCGACACCGGCCCGGTCGGCGTGCTGCTGGCTGGGGGCGAGATCGCCGCGATTGGGCTGTCGCTGTCGGAGTCCGACCTCGCGCTCCGCCTCGACTTCGCCCACCTCATCGCCAACGTCGTGGAGTGGGCGAAGCCACCGTCCGCCGCGCTGCCAGCCCCGGTCGGGGTGCTCTCCCGGGCCGAGTCCACCGCACGGGCCGCCGAGGCGATCCCGCTGTCTGGAGGCGGCTCCAGCCCCCTCGATCATCGGCTCGCAGTGGTCCTCGCCGGGCTGCTGCTGCTGGCAGAGTGGGGCCTACAGGCATGGGGGGACCGATGAGCTTCCAGTGGATCGAGGCGCTGTGGCTGCTGCTGCCGGTCCTGGTCGGCGCAGCGCTGATGATGTGGCGACGGCCCGGTGTCGGGGTGCTCACCCGAGCAGCCATCCTCACCCTGCTCACCTTCACCCTCGCCGATCCGATCCTCACCCGTTCAGAGCCCGACGAGACGGTGGTGTTTGTGCTCGACACCTCCAGCAGCATCCCCGCCCCCGAGCAGGAGCGGGCCGCAGCAGAGGCGATCCGACAGCGGGATGCCCTGCCTGATGCTGGCACCGGGCTGATCACCTTCTCCGACCGGGCCACCATCGGGGCCCTTCCCGGGCAGACCTGGCCTGACCTCTCCCCGGGCGTGGGGGACAGAACCGACCTGGCCGCCGCCCTGAACGCCGCCCTCGCGCTCATCCCCGAGCAGTCCGGCGGTCGCATCGTCCTGTTCACCGACGGCCACACCGACACCGACCCGTCTGCGGCGCTCTCTGAGGTGTCCGACCGCGGCATCGGCCTCACCACCACCGCACTCACCCCTGATCAGAGCGGCCCGATCGTCACCGCGATCACCCTCGACAACCCGGCTCCGGCTCCTGGCGAGACCCTGACCGGCACCCTCACCCTGTTCGGCGGCGTGGCAGGGTGGTCCGGGGAGCTGACCGTGGAGGTCGCTGGCGTCGCGCTCGATCCGATCCCCGCCACCGCAGCGGCCGGGGAGTCCGTGGCGATTCCACTCACCCTCAGCCTGCCGCCCGATCTCTCGGCAGGCTCGACCGTGCTGTCCGTCCGCGCATCCGGAGCCGCCACCGCCACCACACTCACCATCCACCCTCCACCGCGCATCTGGATCCTCACCGACCGCCCCCGGGCCGGTGCCCACCTCGCCGCGCTGCTCACCGCCGAGGGTCTCGCCCCGATTCGCATCGCCCCTGACGCCATCCCCGAGACCCTCGACGCCGACCTCATCGTGCTGACCGATGTGCCCAGCGCCCGGCTGCCTGCGGACTTCGACGCCGCGCTTGCCGGGTTCGTCGCGAGAGGTGGCAGCCTGCTGACCCTGGGTGGAGACGCCTCCTACGACCTCGGCGGCTGGCACACCCGCCCCCTCGCCGACCTCCTCCCGGTGCGCATGGACCCCGACGGCGCGCTCAAAGACGATGCGATCACCCTGGTCATCGCACTCGACAAGTCCGGCTCGATGGCTCAGTCCGCCACCACGGGCACCACGGAGTCAGAGCTGGTCCAGGCGATCGGCAGTCGACTCGTCGGCGGTCGCCCGGCAGGCTCCAAGATCCGCCTCGCCGCCGAGGGATCGGTCGCCGCGCTCAAGCTGCTCCGCGACACCGACCGGATCGGTGTGCTCTCGGTGGACACCCAGTCTCGGTGGGCGGTCGCCGTCCAGCCAGTCACCGAGCGGGAGGCAATCAGCAACCGCATCCGCTCGATCAGCTCCGGGGGCGGCGGGATCTACACCCTCACCGCCCTGGAGACCGCCCGGAGCGGGCTGCTCGCCTCGGACACCCCGCTGCGCCACCTCATCCTGTTCGCCGACACCGCCGATGCCGGAGAGCAGTGGCGGGGCACTCAGACCGCCCAGGCCCTGGTCAGCGATCTGGCCCGGGACGGCATCACCCTGTCCGTCATCGGCATCGGAAGCCGCACCGCCCAGGACGCCGAGTTCCTCATCGATCTGGCCCGACTCGGCGGCGGGCGCTTCCACGCCACCAACGACCCGGAGAACCTGCCCGCCCTGTTCACCCAGGAGACCGAGGAGCTGCTCGGCGCGGCCCTGGAGGAGTCTGCAGACCTCGACGTCGTCCAGGCCCAGTGGCATGCCGCGCTGGCCGGAATCGATCTCAACGATGCCCCCATGCTCACCGGCTACAACCGGGTCCTCCCCGAGCCCACCGCCCGCACCATCCTCACCACTGCCGGGGGCGTGCCGCTGCTGAGCACCTGGCGGGTCGGGCTGGGCGAGGTGGTCAGCATCACCACCGACGACGGCGGACGGTGGTCGGCCTCCTGGCGGGGCTGGGAGGGCGGCGCACGGCTCTGGGTGCAGCTCGTCCGGGGCATGCTCGACGGGGTGAGCGCGGACACCACCATCACCGTGGACGACAACGGCGTGGTCACCATCACCCGCTACGATTCCGACGGACTCAGCCTCCCCCGACCCGCAGTCTTCGCCTCACCCGACGACACCCCCGCCCCCCTCACGCTCACCGCGACCACGCCCGGTCAGTGGCAGGGTCAGCTCCCGCTCGACGGAGCCATCTGGCGGATCGCGGCCCTCGACGCCAACGGCGAGCCTCTCGCACAGCAGCGCTGGAGCACCCCACCGAGTCGCGAGCACATCCACCAGGCGCCCAATCCAGACACCCTCGCCCGCCTCGATCTCCCCACCGGCACGACCAGCGCCGCCCGGATCGCGGCGATCGCCCTGTGGCCCTGGCTCATCCTGCTCTGCGCGCTGCTGCTCCCCGTCGATGCCTACGCGCGCAGAAAGACCCGCTGACCACGTCACACACCCCCCGACCAGTCAGGCCTGGAACGGTGGCGCGGCAGCGTAGCCATCCGGCTTTTCGGGATCGGCGGGATACGCGACAATCTGACGGGCAACCAGCTTCAGCTCGAACATCACCCCCAGCGCCGACTTCAGCGCGTCGGGCTCACCGTTGAAGGTTCGATCGAGGCTGCGGAGCAAGCGGAGGTAGGCGCTGTAGAACGCATCCGCGGCAAACCAGGCCCGGGAGCCTTCTTTGTAGCTGCTGACCCGGGCGTTGGGCAGCAGGTTGTGGATGTTGCTCTCATCAAGCGGCACCGCCTCGCCGGTATAGGACCAGCCCGACGGATCGCTGTCGTCTTTGATCAGTCGGTGGCCGTTGGCGATCTCACCAAACCGGAAGTAGTGCGCCAGAGAGGGCTCGCCAGAGTAGGGATCGATGGGGTCGGTGTTCACCTGCACGCCTTCGCCCTGGTTGACGATGGTGCTCAGGGCCGCCTTGGCGCTCTCCAGATCGAAGACCTTGCCGTTGCCAGGGCCGCGGGTGTGCTCCGGGAACCACTTCGCCACATCCACCTGCCGCTCCAGGCGGGGGTTGGCGAACGGGGCCGCACCGCTGGCCTCCAGGCTCTCCAGCGAGGTGATGATCGCTGCGTAGAAGTCGCCGATGGAGCCAAAGCCGTCGTCTTTCTTCTGCATCATCGTGCGATGGCTCGCGGTCTGCACCGTGCTCTCGCCGGGCAGTGGCGCTGTGGTGTCTGGGCGCTCGATGCCCATGAACACCTCGACGACCTGTTGATGGGAGACCGCCTTGAGGCTGACCGTCAGCCCCTCGTCCACACACATCGGCAGCGGACCGGGGTAGCTCAGGGAGAGGCCATCCTTGAGCACGGTCGGGTTGCCACCGACGGCGATGCAGGTGTTTGCCGCCAGCGACATGTGCAGCATCTCTTCGATGGCGACGGACAGCACGAGGTGTGCTGCGGTCTTGTTCTGCGCCCCCTTCATGGAGAACAGACCGGTGAGGTACGGCGGCAGGGTGGACAGCTCCAGCGTGACGGCCCCCATGAGCAGCTTGATGACTTCTGCCGTTGAGACAGCGTTGCGGGCTCGATCGAGCCAGGACTTGTCGATGAGAAGCATGGTCACTCGCTCCGCAGGCGGCTGAAGACAGGGATGTTGGAGACCGGGGCCGTCTCGGGATCAGACGCAGGCAGGCCGACACCCGAGAACGGGCAGCGTGCGGCAACCCGCTTCTCAGAGGTCAGGGCGTGCAGCGCAGAGGAGTCCATGACGCTGGCGAAGTAGCGCAGCAGCGACTGGCGCTTGCTCCAGGACAGGTCGCGGGTGACCGGCATCTGGTCGGGGTCGGTGATCTTCTTGTCGAAGACGAAGTACAGCAGGTGGGCGTTGGCGTCGGCGATCTTCTGGACAGAGAAGTCGAACAGGCCGAGGCTCATGATCGGGTAGAGGTTGGCGTACTGCTTCAGGATCGGCTGCACATCCGACCATCCAGGCTGCTCGGGCACGTCGAAGCTGGAGAAGACCAGGACCGAGATCTGGTCGAAGGTCTGCATGATCGGCGCGCCATGCTCCAGCGTGTAGTTGATGGCGTACAGCTGTCCGTCGATGTACTGCCGCGGGTTGCCCATGTGCGGGGGACCACGAAACTTCACCACTGCTCGGCCATCTGGACCGGTCACCGCTCGTTTCGGATCGATGTGGATGGCCCCAGCGGGGGTGTTCATGATCGGGACTGCGGCCCTGGGGGTGGTGCCTGCGGTTTTGTCCGTGGGAGAGTCGCCGATGTCTGGTACTGGCGTGGTCGGCTGGAAGGTGACGGTCGCACCGGGCAGAGGGCTGCCGTACCGGGTGGCGTACATCGGCACATCCCGGTGGTTGCGCTCTGGGTGGTTGGGGTCGAGCCGGAAGGAGAACAGGTCGGCTTTGATGTCGTAGCCACCCGGCTGCTCGCGCATGATGACCACTGCGCTCTTGCTGCTGTCCACCTTCACCAGTGCGAGCGGATGCGAACCGATCAGCGCCAGCGCAGCCTCAGACAGGGCGATCTCCTGGATGCCGCCGCGAACATAGAGGCCGTCATGGCTGGAGTCGAGCAGACCGAGGTCGATGTAGTCGTCCGGGTAGATCTGCTCGATCTCGGTGATCTCTGGGCGCTTGAGCAGGGCAACATGCACATCGGTCTGTGCAACGAGCTTGCCCGTGTCGTCAAATGGCAGGCTGTTTGCGGTGTCGAGGAGCAGGCTGTCGCCGACGACCTGGGCGTTGAAGCAGGACATGCCGTTGGTGGCGACGGAGTTGTTGTTGTTGCCGCCGAGCACCAGCAGACCCGGCGAGCTCGGGACGTTGGCTCCGTTGGGCATGAACCGGCGGCCGATGAGGCAGGTTCTCGGCTCATCGGGCAGGATCGGGCCGATGGTGCCGACAATAGAGCCATAGGTGAAGTCGTCTTTCTGTACCGAGACCTGACAGGCAAAGGTGGTAATCCGCAGAGACAGGCGACCACTCGCCGCAGCATGCTCGGCCAGGGCGCGCAGCGAAGCGGGGGCATCTTCGGGCAGATCCCAGCGCAGGTCGCTCAGCTCGGTCTGCCAGTAGGCGGAGGCACCGGAGTCTCCAGAGCCACCGCCCCGGGTGAACCACAGGTCGCGAAATGGCGCAGGGTCGAAGGTGGCGACCAGGACGAGCCGTCCGGTCGAATCAACCAGCGAGATCTCCATGCCGTAGATCTGCGAGGCGAGCTGCCAGTCGGGGTCGATGTCGACCAGCTTCGCCGAGGGGCGATCCGGTGAGTTACCGACCTTCCAGCCCAGCACTCCGCCGTCCTCACTGCAGCCCCCTGGGCCGACCGCCGTGGTGATCTTGCATCCAGCGAGGCGGAAGATGCCGGTGCCGATGGGATTCCACCAGCCGTTCTGGGTGCCCGCAGCAGTCGAGAACTCCTGAAATCGATCCTCGAAGGTCGAAGAATCAAAGTGGCGGGGGTCATTGTTAACGGTGGAGACATCAGCCTGAAATTGACCCGAGAATGTGATCCTCGGATTCGATAAATAGCTCACGTACACCCTCTGGATTGAGGTTGAGACAGGTCGCACTGGGGAGTGTGCTGACCATACCACAGCCTGTTCAAACTCAAGTTCACAAAACAAGCATTACGATGGTTCAAGTAAGGCTATTTACTTTGACTACTCCCGCAAGACTGACTCGGCTCATTCGCTGATCTGCCCGCTTATTTGGCTTCGGTCATGCTTCCGGACACGACCCTCTTGAGATCCGTCCAAGGGCCCCACGCCCGGAAAAGATGGGGTCGTCCCAAAGGGACGAGGGAGTGGGGAAGATACCGCTTCCCCATCAAAAAAAGAAGCCTCGGTCATTGTTCGGGGTGATCCAAGTTTATAACCAAGCCGTAACAAGTCACAGACCCGCTTCGGCTAAGCCTTCTCGACTACCCCCCCGGAAATCATGCGACAGACTCCCCTCCTGGCACTCCTCATCGGCTGCGCTGAGCCGATCATCGGCGACGGCTCGCTCGTCGAGGATGCGCGAGATCTCAGCGGCTTTACCAGCGTCGAGACCTACGGCGTCAACGCTCGAATCGCTCTGGGGGATGCCGACGATGTCGTCATCAACACCGACAGCAACCTCCAGCCCTACGTCCTGACCTCTGTGGAAGACGGCGTGCTCCGCATCGAGGCCGATGGCGACCTCTACCCCACTGCTCTGACCGCCCTGGTGGTGGTTGAGTCCCTGGAGGGCATCGGCAACTTCGCTGGTGCAGACCTCTGGGTGAGCGGGATCGACGGTGCCAGTCTCGATGTGCTGGCCAGCGGCGTGGGTCACACCGAGCTGATCGGCGTTGTCGACACCCTCAACCTCGTCAGCACCGGCTCCGGCGTCCGCAACGCCAGCGAGCTGACCGCCGAGACGGTCACCATCAGCATGTCCGGTGCAGGAACCGCCTGGATCACCGCGACAGACTCCATCGAGGGCGACATCTCCAGCGACTCGACCCTCAACGTGTTCGGGGATCCGGTCCGCAAGGCCGTCACCTCCGACTCAGCGAGTGAAGTCATCTATTATTAGGCCTTGTTTGGGGTCTGTTGTCTCCAAACGTCTCTGAACGTCTTCGAATTGAATGGAGATTCAGGATCAGGCGTCTTGAGTGTGTCTCTGGAGAAGAACACCAATGACCATCCTCTTCCTGTCCGCCTTCGCCAACCTCGCTTCGGCGGAGACTGCCTCGGCGGCGCCCACCCTGGAGAGCCTGCTGGCTGGGCTGAAGACCACGTACTCCGAGACGGAGGCCATCCAGGCGGACTTCACTCAGGTCACCCGCTCTGAGAGCTTTGGGGAAGGCCCCGAGCAGACCGGCCAGCTCATCCTCGGTCGTCCCCGGATGATGCGGATCGCGTTTGAGGGAGAGGCTGGCT
>JBLHNG010000440.1:0-7378 GCA_047621685.1 Myxococcota bacterium
CGTCCTCACCAGAGTCCTCGTCCTCACCAGAGTCCTCGTCCTCACCAGAGTCCTCGTCCTCACCAGAGTCCTCGTCCTCACCAGAGTCCTCGTCCTCACCAGAGTCCTCGTCCTCACCAGAGTCCTCATCCTCATCGGAGTCCTCATCCTCGCCGGTGTCGTAGTCCTCGCCGGTGTCGTCGTCCTCTTCCCCCGTGTCGAAGCCATCCTCTTCGTCGGTATCCGTCATGCTGGAGCGGTTGGCGTCCGCCTCGGCTCCGTCGCTGACCGGAGCGGTGCTGTCACAACCGATGACCCCCAGAATGATGAGCATTGCAGTTTTTGAGTTGAGCATGGTTTCCCCCCTTGCTGTGCGCCGAATCGTTCTTGATTGCGGCTGATTATACTGTAGGCTTTTCAAGCCCATGCTGTACTCAAAACGTGACACACATCTAATAATTATGTACTAAACAATGAGTACAGCTCCGAAGAACAGGCCACAATAAGAGGAATTGCTGTACTCAACTTACCTGAGATTAAGTCGACACACCCGGCAACGGCCAGCAGGCCGTCGGTGCTGCCGATCCCGGCTGTCGGTGACGCAGCAGGCCAGCTCATGAGGCACAGAGGCCAGGGCTGGTCAGACGCCCGAAAGGCACCTCGATCGCGCCCAGGCTGATGCCCGTCAGCGAACGAACACCTCGAAGACCTCGTCGTTACCGACATCGACGACATCATAGAGGTCGTCTCCGTAGATCCGCCCGCCGGCGTAGTAGAAGACGAGGTGCCGCTCGATGCCAGATGCTGACCCCTCCAGCCCCGTTGTGGAGCAACTCCAGTCCGATGGATTCAAGAAGCGAGGCGCTGTTGAGCGAAAGGCTTCGTAGGGCCAAGAAGTCCACTGGCGCGACATTCCACTCACCCCCCACTCCTCCCCACATGCCCTGCGCCGACTGGCGGTGGACGAGCTCCGGAGGGCGGGAATCAACGTCGGGTTGGCCGCCGGCACCCTCGGATACTCCCCGGCGGTCATGCTAAAGACCTATCGAAAGCCCACTCACAGGGAGCTTCAGGAGGCCATCCAGCAGGCCAACCTGAGGCGATTGGGGAAGGCGGAAGAATAGCGCCAGCCCCTACCAACCACCCCGACCAGATTGGAAACGAACAACCCCTGCCAGTTCGTCCGAGCACCTGGAGCCCGATGCAAAGCGCCCTCCTGATCCTCCTCTCCGGCTGCTCCGGAAAGCCCGCATCCACTTCAAACGCGAGCAGAACCCTTGGAGAACTGGATTTCGTTGAGCGGGGCGACATTTTGCTTCCCGAGACTGCCCACCAGCACGGCGTCAGACGAGGCCTGGAGGGGAAAAACACCGCTTGTTTGCCCTACCCGCGCTGTAGGGCGATGGAGGGTGTTTTGCTATCCAAGATCGTTCAGCACGGCGTCAGGTGGGGCATAGAGGGGGAAAACCCTGCTTGTTCGACTTGCCTACTCATCCGCTCGGTGTGGGCTGTGGGCGCGATGCTGGGCTGGATCATGGCGACGTCCTGATCCCCCTGACAGAGCCTGAGCCATAGCTCTTCACCTCGACCAGACCAGAGCCCAGGCGAATGTTGATCGCGCGCTTCAGTGCAGCCCGGCGATCATTGAGATGGTAGACGCTTCGAGCCAGCGCCACGAAAGCCGGGCCGAAGTCCGCTCGGGCCTCTGCCACCCGTAGGGCATCCTCCACCTCCCACAGCTCGGCATTGACTGCGGCCAGCGCGGGCTCTTCAGCTGAGGCTCCATGACCGGCAACCTGCCATCGACTCCGGAGCAGATCGCACTCCCGGCGGGCATGACTGACCTTCTCGGGATCGGGTATTCGAGCGATCTTCAGCTCCAGGATGGTGATGCGGTCGAGCACATCACCCAGAGACTGGCAGACTTCCATCATCGTCGGCTCCTACAGGGCTGTGCAGGCTTGAAGTGCCTGCCAGGATGGGTGGGTTCGTTCGTCTTCGAGCTGCTGTCGGCGGAGAACAAAGCCCGCGTTGATGTAGCGAATGGGTCGGAGGGAGACGTCTGGATACAGCGTCATCAGTGTGTTGATCAGGGCTTCTTCGCTCTCCAGCAGATCTGAAAATGAGACCGTGACCTCGGCGATGGTCTCCAGGGCAGCCTGGGCGCGCATCAGGCCATGAAGCAGGGCGGCGTCTCCCTGCCCCTCCCCGACCTGTGCTGGATAGAGCCAGCCAGACCGTCGCATCAGCCATGCAACCGCAGCAGGAGATCGGCGGATGTAGAGCACCGCCAGCTTCCGGACATCCGGCCAGGACGAGAGCGCAAAGGGCTGCACAACGTCCTTGAAAGCGTAGCCCTCGCGCGGCACACACTGGCTGAGCCAGTCGTGGATCTGCTCGGTGGCGTATGGCTGTGTCGGTAGCGTATAGCGTCGGCCGTTTCCAGCCATTCCAGCAGCCATCCCAAAACGCTCGACGTTGAGGATCTCTCCGGCCGAGGTCCACATCGGCTGCCGGAGGCCAAGGGCTGCGACAGCCTGGGTGTAGACCAGGGAGGTCATGGACCGCGGAAGCCCGACAATCAGGAGCGACCTCACTGCAATCGCTCCCGGAGCGCGACCTGGACCGCCTCCACTAGCGCCGGCCAGCCCTCGGTGTTTCGGAACAGCCGCATGCTGCGGTACCAGGGAGAGTCCGCGCGATCACACATCCATCGCCAGTCCGGATCACGGCCCAGTAGCGTCCACACCGGCACACCCAGGCTCCCGGCGAGGTGCGCCATGGCGGTGTCGACCGTGATGATGAGATCCATCCGCTCCACAATCGCGGCCGTCTGCCCGAAGTCGCCGAGGATTGATGAGAGGTCAGTGATGTCCGGGTGGTCTTGAAGCGCGCGGGCCGCATCGCCGAATTGAAGCCCGTACAGCGACACACCGGGGACTGTCGAGAGGGTGGCCAGCAACGGGAGCGGACAGTCTCGCAGCGGTGCGGAGGGATGAGTGGGCTTGCTCCCCCAGACCAGACCGACCCGGAAGGTGCCGTCTGCCGGCTCCAACATCGGCAGCGCCTGGTCGGGAGCCTGGAGGTAGGCCGCGCTGTCGAGGTTCGTCAGGCCGACACCGAGGACCATAGGCAGGCTCAGCAGCGGGAGCTGGACATCAAAGCCAGAGACCGACTCGCCAGCATCGATGAGCCGCTCCACGGGGAGGCTTTCAAACAGGCTGTGCAGCCGGCGGGGGGCCTGAAGCCAGACTCTCCCCTGGATCCGACGGACAAAGCGGACGAACTGCAGCTGATCGCCGAGTCCCTGCTCCAGCCAGAGCATCAGGACGCGCCCGTTCAGCGCGGTGCCATCCCAGACCGGTGCTGGGTGCTCAGGGTGTGGTGGGACGATGCGCCCCCCAAACCGCCAGGTCCACTGCTTCCACCCCGCCTCCAACTGACCGGCACTGAGCAGCGCCTCAGCCAGGGCGGTGTGGATCGATGGGGTGTTCGGTTCGAGCGAGGCGGCCTGACGGAGGGGCGCGATCGCAGCAACAGGCCGCCCCTGTCGCATGCGGCAGGTGCCGAGGAGGTGGTGGCCGACCGGCCAGCCGCTGTCGAGTCGAGTGATGGTCTCAAAAGCGTGCTCTGCGGCCGAGAGGTGGCCCTGCTGGAGACAGAAGGAGCCTGCGCGGCCGAAGAGATCGATGCGATCACCGGCCTGCTCGGCGGCTTGAAGTGCAGCACTGCAGGCTGCGTCCCTTGAGCCGGATTCCCACAGCACAACGCTGCGCGCAGCCAGGATCTCAGGTGAACAAGCCGTCATCGGGCCTCCAGTGCAGCCTCGGAGTGCCGATGCTGTAGAAATGGATCCTCAGAGACAGTCCCTTGAGGAGGATGAACGGGTGACTCGACAGAGAAGTCGAGCCACCCGCAGAGCTACTCAGCCCTTGGAGTACACGAGGGTCTTCGGACCGTTGGGACCAGCGGGGAAGGCCATCCAGAAGGAGAGCATCGCGCTGCTGTTGTCGACCTCGACCGGGGCTGCCCGGTAGGAGTCGTTGACATAGCCGAGGGTGACCTTGAAGGGGCCGTTCCCCAGCGAAGCCACGCTGACATCGCGGTAGGTGTTGCTCTTGACCTCGCCGGTGAGCTGGCCCTGGGTGCTGTCGATGACGTACTTGATGTCGCGCTCGTTGAAGGTGATGAGTTTGGCGTCGGAGACGCTGGCGTCTGAGAGGTTGTTGATGATCATGATTGACTCCGGGGGGTGAGGCTGCCGCGCCTCCACAGCAGCACAAAATGAATTCCAGCAGGCGTGCTCGAAATGAGCATGAACTGAATCTAAATAGAGGCGACCTGCCATTTCTATGAATGCGAAAAAGTCGCTATTAACCATCCGCAAGATTGATCTACCACAACAAAAAACACTCAAGTGTTTCACGTGATTACAGCAACACAGCACCCACCTCATCACCGCAAGAAACATCGGAGCGTCTCTACCTCACCTCCTGCCTGCTATCAGTGAACGGAGCGCCTCAGCCTCAGACCCTTCTCCGTCCCGTGGCTCACCAGCGGACTTCTTTGCTTGAATCCATCGGACTGGAAGGGTTGGAGGGATGAGCACTCGGGGTGGAGCACCTGCCATTGAGCGCCGATTAACCTCAGCCGAGGCTGGCGATAGCTATGTTTTCAGGCCAGGATACGGACAGTATTAGACCGCCTTGAAAAGCGCGAGCAGAGCGTAGATCTCGTAGAGCCCTTGCAGAACTGGAGTTCGTTGAGACGGGCGGCCATTTTGCTACCCGACAACCCCCACCAGTACAGCTTCGGACGGGGCCTGGAGCCGAAAAATCCGGTTTGTTTTGCTTCCCGCTCCAGGGAGAATGTCGCAGCAATGACGCAAACGCGCTCAGCACGACCAGGTCGATGACTGCGTGGGGAAGGTGAGGGCGGGCATACCCGCCAACCCCACCGGCATGCTCGGGATCTTCCTTGGTTTGCTGGCGCTCACCTGGCGACGTCGGCGCTGAGAAGTGACGGTCGGTGCCAGCCAGGGTCTCGCGACAACACCGACTGCGGCCCGTCCCTGATTCAAAGGCAGTTGTGGCGCGTTTCGGAGACGACTACATTCCAGTACAGTGAAGCAACAACACCAACACACAGACCCGGCCCAGACACCGAGCGCCGACCAGGTCCGCCATCCTCGAAACCAGCGGGCCGGGCCAGGAAATCGGGCGATGATCGAGCGCCTGACCACCGGGGGTGGGCTCAAGACCCTCCCCGGCGGACAGGCGCTGCCATTTCTGGATACCCTCGAGGCGGCGTTTGGGCAGAACCTCTCGCGGTTTGTCGCCCACCTCGGACTGGGCGATGGTGTGCGCGATACCGGCGCCGGGGCTCTTGCCTCTGGCGGACATGCGGCCTTTGCCGATGCGAGCCCGGATCTGGAGCAGGTCGCCTCAGAGGTGAGCCACCTCCTGCAGGAAGAAAACGGCACCTGTGCCGCACCCACCAGCCGTCCTGGAGATGCTGCAGAACACGAAGCCCACAGCGCAGGCAAGCGGGTGGCTGCCGGTCAGCCAGCAGAGATCTCCGGCACAGCGGGTGGGCAGGTTCAGGGAGACTGGTTCGACTGGCTTGATGACCTCTGGCAGGGTGGGGGCGGATCACCCTGCACCGACGCGCTGCAGGAAGCCGACCAGTGGGTGGCCGGTGGGCCCTACGGTCCGCAGGATGATGTCGGAGCAGGCGGAATCGGTGGTTTTCGGGCACGCTATGACCCGGCTGGTGGTGCCGGCACGCTCACGATCTCTCAGAACGTGTCCGTCACACTGAAGGACACCCTGCTCAACACGGGCGGCACCATCGCCCCCCACCCCGATCTTCCGGCATCGGCAGATCTCGTTGCGCTGGCAGCCCAGATCACCGCGCTTCCAGCCCCTCAGCAGGCGGCGGCACTGGCGGAGTATCAGTGGCCGGCCACCGATCGCGTCCCGGGTGGTCCCTGGCTGACGGAGATGGAGCGCCTGGTCGAGGATTCCTGGGGCGGGCAGCACACCTTCTTCCTCAACAAGCCGCGCTGGGACTGGATCGGTGCGGCGGTCGATGTCGATCTCAACGTCGGCCTGCGTGCCCGCGGACCCGACGACCACATGGCCGTGGAGTCCTACAAGGTTGCGGAGGGCGAGAGCCTGCGCTCCTTCACCAACGATGCCACCGGCAAGGGGATCTCCCACAACGTCGACCCGAACTCCGGAACCGATGCCCTGGATCAGACCATGCGTCTGGCCAGCACCAGCACCAGTCCCAAGGAATACGCCCTGCTGGAGAAGAGCATCTCCTTCGAGAACAACTCCGCACAACTCTCCGCCGCGGCACAGCGCAGCCTGACCCGCTTCATCGCCACCTTTGATGGTGCGGTGGCCGATCCACGCCACCAGGAGATCGCTATTGCGCTGACCGCCCACACCAGCAGCTCCGGCTCAGAGGGGTACAACCAGCGACTGGCCACCCAACGCGCAGAGGCGGTCAAGGCGTTCCTGCGGACCAACGGGTTCCACAACGTCAACACACGTATCACCGACAACATCGAAGGAGAAGCCAGTGCCGATCAGGGCACGGATCAGGCCGGGGATAGGCGGGTGGATCTGGTGGTGGATGGCGGAGCGCGCATGATCACGGCCAACCATGAGTGGGGGCACGCTTTTGGACTGGATGATGAGTACGGCACCGTGGGGACCGATCCCGATCACAACGCCATGGTGCAGAACATGACCGATGCCGCCGGGGTCAACCTGCCCGGTGCGGTTCGAGAACACAACGGCGGCATCATGTCCTATGGCAATGAGGTCCGCCCCCAACACTACGCAACGTTCCACAACGCCCTCCAGACCATCACGGCCCAGAGTCCATGGGCGCTGGGAACCCGCCGGAACCGTGCAGATGTGGAAGCCGAATGCAATGGCGGGTGAGCGTGCTTGTCCTGCTGGCGTGTGTGCAGCCCGAGGTGGCGATGTCTGATCCGCCGCCGCCCGACGGTGTCGTCCTACCAAAGCCGCATGAGCGCTTCCCGGTGCGTGAAGCCCCGCAGAGCCGCGGCTCGACCTGGACCATCTTCGATGCTGACCCGCCCCGACAGTGGGTGGTCGACTGCAGCATTCTTCGGGTGCCGACGCTGAGTGCGGTGACGGTCTCCCTGTTTCGCGACTCCGCCGAAGCTGTGCCCACCCAGACCGCCGCACCGCCGTTCCTTGAGATTCAGTGGCGTGAAGACGGGCAGGACACCACCCTCACCCGCCTCACCCAGAGCGGTGACCTGCTCAGCCTCTCTGCGGATGGAGAGGCAACGATCACCGCACGTCTCAGCGCGGCACAACTCCAGGAAGTCCGCACACAGCTCGCGACGGCGGCCGAC
>JBLHNG010000441.1:0-7365 GCA_047621685.1 Myxococcota bacterium
AGATCCGCCCCTACACCGACGACCTTGTGTTCCGGACCGTCGATGAGCGCGAATTCTTCGAGGCCTGCCGGACCCTCCTCGACGATCACTGGCTCAAGCGCCGCAACAACGCCAAGCGCCAGAAGCTCCAGCGCCAGGGCACCTTCATCCTCGTCCCGCTCCTGTTCGCCCTGATTGGGGGCTTTGCCGGCCAGTACCCGGTGGACTACGTCACCCTCCACCTCCTCCGCATCCGGACCGCCATCGCGCTCAATGTGCCCGCCCCCGATCTGACCGGCGCGGTCCTTCGCGGACAGGACTTCTCCGGGCTGACCCTGCGCAACGCCCGAATGGCCGGGGCGGATCTGCGAGAGGCCCGGCTGAACCGGACCAACCTGGAGGGTGCGGACCTCTCCGGTGCTCGCCTCCAGGAGGCCGACCTCTCCGGCGCGGTGCTCACCGGAGCCAACCTCACCGGAGCTTATCTTCGAAACACCAATTTCGACCGGGCCGACCTGCGAAAGGCCGTCCTGCTGAACACCGACTGGCGGGGAGAGCACCCAGAGGCCACCCCGGCTTCCTCGTTCGTCGGCGCTCGGTTCAACCTGGAGACGAAGTGGGAGAAGCTCGACGGTGATGACCCGCCAGCCGTTCCGCCTCAGGCCCTCGGACCATGGGGGAACGCGGCAGCGCTGAACGCCCCGGGGGCTCAGCTCAGCAGCCTGGACCTCTACCACCTCAGCGCCCCGGGAGCTGACTTCAGCGAGGCGGAGCTGGTCGCGACAGCGCTGACCGATGCCATCCTCGATGGGGCGGTGTTCACCAACGCAAAGATGAGCCGCGCGAGACTGGAGCGGGCCTCGCTCAAAGACGCCAACCTCACCGGCGCGGTGCTGGTCGGGGCCGACCTCACCGGCGCGGATCTCACCGGGGCAGCACTGGAAGGAGCGGACCTCTCCGGCGCGGTCCTCTCCGGCGCCCTCCTCAACAACGCCGGGCTCTGCGGCACCGACTTCAGCCAGGCCAACCTCAGCCATGTGGCGCTCTCGGGAGCCCGCTACTGCGCCGATACCACGCGATGGCCGGCCGCCTTCATCCCCCCAGACGACGCCATCGCACAGTAGCGCTGCGCTGCGGCCAAGGCGTGCTATCATCAGCGCAGGGAGGCCCTCATCATGCCACCAGTTTCTCGCGTCGGTGACAACGCCCACTGTCCAGCGGATGCCCACGGCTGCACTGCCTGTGCTCACCCGGTGACCGGTCCCGGGATCAACGGCTCGCCCAACATCCTGATCAACAGCCAGCCCCCGCTGCGCATCGGTGATCCAGGCACACACGCCGCCTGCTGTGGTCCCAACACCTGGGTCGTCGCGCAGGGAAGCTCCACTGTGAGCTTCAACGACATCCCAGTCGCGCGCCTGGGCGACACGACCACCCACTGTGGTGGCATTGGTTCACTTATCGTTGGTAGTCCAAACGTAATTATCGGGTAATTCCCAGAGGTTTTCATGCCCAAAGTCACGGATCGTTTCGGCCGGCCGGTTTCCGGTCAGATGCCCGGCCTCGTCGAGGCCATTGTCATCGACAACGTCGACCCCGATGAGATGGGCCGGGTCAAGCTGAAGTTCCCGCTGCTCCCAGAGACTCCAGAGAGCTTCTGGGCGCGACTGGTGATGCCGATGGCCGGTCGGGAGCGGGGCTGGATGACTATCCCGGAGATCGACGACGAGGTCCTCGTCGCGTTCGTCCACGGAGACGTCAACAACGCCATCGTGCTCGGCTCGCTGTTTAACGGCGTGGACACCCCGCCCTACGCCAACGAAGACGGAGACAACAACCTCCGGGTCTTCCAGTCTCGCTCCGGCCACCGCCTGACCTTCGACGACACCGATGGTGCCGAGCGCATCGAGCTGATTCTCCACAACGAGGAGATCAAGCTCATCTGGGACTCGGCCAACAAGGTCCTGTCGGTGTACTGCGGCAAGGACATCATCATCGAGTCCGTCGAGACCATCTCGATGAAGTGCAAGGACTTCATCCTCGAAGCCAGCAACTCCATCAACGTCAAGGCCGGTCAGACGATGGACATCACCACTGACAGCGACTGCACGGTCGACGGCGGGCAGCAGCTGACGCTCAATGCCTCCATGACCATGATCAACTGAGGGCACACCATGATCAACGGCCTCGTCGTGGGCACCGTCCTCGACAACAAAGACCCTGACGGGCTTCACCGGATCAAGATCCAGTACCCCGTCGAGAGCGAAGATCAGCTCGACAGCTCCTGGTGTCGGATGTGCTCACCGATGGCTGGCAAGGACCGCGGGCTGGTGATCCTCCCAGACATCGGCACCGAGGTCGTCATCGTGTTCGCCTACCGCTCCATGACCCCCTACATCGTCGGGGCGGTCTACAACGGCGCGGAAGACAAGCCGGAGTCCTACCACAACGACGACGGCAACAACGACAAGCGCGTGTTCTGGTCGCGCAACGACCACATGGTCATCTTCGACGACACCTCCGGGGCGGAGAAGGTCGAGATCGGCGCACAGGCCACCACGCGACTCGACATCAAGAGCGCCCCGATCTACCAGTCGATGGACTCTGCTGAGAAGACCATCACGATGTTCTGCGAGAAGGACTCCGAGGTCGAGGCGCTCGAGACCATCTCGATCAAGTGCAAGGACTTTAAGCTCGAAGCGGACCAGACCATCAAGCTCGATGCCGGACAGACCGGGATCTTCAAGGCGGTCTCCTCCGCGAGCATCGTGAGCACTGGCACTCAGACCTACAAAGCCACCGCGATCGGCATCAACCCCAGCGCGCCCACTGCAGATCCTGAGCGGCCGCTGGACACCCCGCCGCACAGTCATCCTCCGACGAGCTGAGGCGGGTGCGCCTCACTCCAGCGATGCGAGAAGCGTGGGTGTTGATGTTGCCGATGGGATGACGGCGGGTGCTCTCTCACCGTGTGAGCTGAGGTTCGCCATCCTCCGCGCCATGCTTTTTCTGGCCGCTCCACGCAAACTCAAAGGACCGTCCTGCACCACTCAGAGCGCCGCGTGGTTCCCAGTGGCTACATCAGCCCCTCAATGTCCGCCGCCCAGGCCTGCTCCTCATCAACCACCAGCTCCACCCTCACCCGCGCCCGCCCCGAGGGATGACTCCCCTCAACAATAAGCATGCGAGGCCCCGGTGCGCGGACCTGACCGGGCAGGCTCCGACTGACCTCCAGCACCCGTCCCTGGTCAGTCGCCAGCACGAGCCGCTCCCCAACCAGCACCATGTGCCCCAGCCCCCGATAGTCCCGCCCGGGACGCAGCCCACCTGGCGCGATGGCATCGCAGGTCAGACGCACCGCAACATCAACGGCCTCACGGCTCGGCGTCTGCTTCGGAATCCGGGCAGCAGCAGCTCGATTGCGCTGTCGGAAGAGCTTCATCCCCCACGCAGCCAGCACAAACCCACCGAGAACAACCGCAATCGAGATCAGCCAGCTCAACATCTCACCCTCCTGGGTCCAAAATCGTATCAGGCTTGATATATGCCGGTACACCCCAAGCACAGGACGCCTTCACGTGGCTACTCGTCCCTCTGCCCCACTCCTGAAGCTCATCCTCGATGCGGCCCGGAAGAAGGGCTGGAATACCGCCACCCTCGCCAACGCTGCTGGCCTGGAGCGGAGCCGCCTCAAGGTGGTCCTCTCTGGTCGGGAGCCGCTGACCGTTGATGAGCTGATCCTGCTGAGCAACGCCATGGAGCTTGCCCCCGCAGACCTCGTCGGTCTCGAAGTCCCCGAAGAGCGTCCCGCGCTCGCACAGGTCATCACACCGGCTCACAGTGCACCGGATCCGTTCGGCAACCATTCCGAGCAGGCACTCAAGCTCGGGTTCGCGCTGGGATGCGACATCTTCCTCACCATGACCACCGACATGCTCGGGGAGTCCGGGGTTCCCATCTCTGTCATCAAGCGGTTCGCGCCCAACCTGCCAATTCGGCTGGAGAGCGCCTACCACCGCCACAATGACCCGCAGTATTTTCCGAACGGTGTGCAGCTGAGGCTGTCGTTTGATGGGGTCTACACCTGCATGTTCCCCTGGGGAGCCGTCCAGCAGGTCACTTTCTACCCCGCACCGCCTCCAGAGCCGGAGCCTGACAGCGACGACTCCGACGGTGAGACCGACGAGCCAGACAACGTCGTCCGCCTGCGCCTCGTCTGATGCAAAAGCTCTGGCTGCTCGTTCCCGCCGTCGGCATTGCGGCAGCTGGCGCCTGCTTTATCCGTCCGCAGTCGACCACCGTCGCCCCCATCCTCACTGCCCCGCCGCTCCCCCAGCCCGGCGGGACCGCGGGAGCGTTCTTTGGCATCAACGAGGCGCTGTCTGTGCCCTCAGCGCTGGTGTTCAACCGCAAAGTGACCGGTGAGCAGCAGCGGGCGGAGCTTGTGGAGGATGGCCTGGGTGTGAGGGCACTCGGCGCGACCATCATTCGCGCCAACAGCCACACCTACCCCTTCTTCAACCGAAAGCAGTACAACCGCAACGCCGTGGTCTCTCAGGAGCGGTCGGACCGGTACTTCTCCGTGCTCGCGGAGTCCGAGCTGGACATGCTCGCGGTCATTGGTCCCTGGCCCGGCATCCAGACCGGAAACCACACCAGCCGCTACCTCCCCGACGACATGGACGCCTACACCCGGTTCGTCGAAGACATCGTCGAGCGCTACGACGGCGACGGGCTCGACGACGCCCCCAGCCTCCGCCCGGTGCTGGCCTGGGAGATCGACAACGAGCCAGACCTCCACAACCGGGTGCCCCCGCGTGGCGCGAAGCGGGATGTGGATCCCTCCACCTTCCAGACCCCGTCGGAGTATGCCGAGGTGCTGCTCGCCACCGCAGCCGCGATCCGCCGCGCAGACCCAGATGCCACCATCCTCTCTGGGGGCATGTACAACGTGCGGGCGCCCGCCGGTGAGGCTTACCTCAAAGCGGTCCTGTCCACCGAAGGGGTCCTCGACGCGGTGGATGTCATCGCGCTGCACTGCTACTCCGACGACGACAACCTCGACGCCATCGAGCAGACCCTCGCCATGGGTGCTCGGCTGGCACCTGGAAAGCCGATCTGGATCACCGAGATCGGGGTGTCCTCAGAGGGCAAGCACCGCTGGCAGAGCGAGACCTGGCAGGCCCAGATGGTGGTCGGGATCCACGCTGTGGCCCTCATCGGCGGGGCCGAGCGGCTGTTCTGGCACACCCTCGCGGATCCACCCCAGCGCGACGACAGCAAGTCGATGCCCTTCGCCCATCACTCCCTGATGGCCTCCCAGCGGAGCACCTGGGAGCCGGGGGAGGAGGCGGCACGGAGGATGAAGCCCGCCGGCACAGCCTACGCCCGACTGACCACCCTCCTTGCTGACGTCCCCCGGGCAGACATCGCAGAGATTCCAGCGTCAGGCGGTCGCCTGATGTCTGCTGGAGATGCCATGCTCGCGTTCTGGGGCACCCCTCAGCTTCCGCCAGGAGACTGGGTGATCGAGGATGTTCTCACCGGCGCTTCCCTCGACGCACCCGTCGCTCCGGCCTGGATCTCGCCTCGCGGTGGGAAATGATAGGCTCGCCGCGGGTTGTTACCGGGCAAGATGGTGATTGACATGCGATTCGCTCTGACACTCCTCCTCAGTTTTCTCCTCTCAGGACCGGCCCTCGCCGCCCCTCCTCCGGTGGTCGACGCTGCCGCAGAGTCCCAGGCCAGCCAGATCAGAGGGATGTCAGACGGCGACCCGGTCTCCCGGATGCGCATGCTCCTGGCCTCCCGGGAGCTGTCTGACGCGGCCCTGTTTGCCCTCGCCGCCACCCACCCTGGCCTCGTCGAGCAGCTCACCGGCTCCACCTACCGCACCGCCATCGACTACATCGGCAGCCTCCCGCCGCCGGAGCTGCACCGGGTGCGGCAGGGCGAGACGGTCATCCGCACCCTCCGCTCGATGAACAGCACCGAGCGCAGCATCGTCGAGGCGCTGTGCGATGCCAATGGGGTGAAGTTCAAGAAGTTCCAGGCCATGCGGGTCGGTCCGCTTGAGGGGCGGATCTATCGGGTCGAGATGACCTCCAAAGGGCGCAAGAAGTCCACCGTCTCCTCCGAGATCGAGCTGGCCTGGCCGGGAACCCCGGAGCGCGACGAAGCGAGCCGGGTGGTGCTGAGCCGCTACTTCAACGCCCGGCCCAGCCAGATGAGCAACACCGTGCTCCCCCTCATCGACGGCTCGTTTGAAGACAGCACCGGCATGGCAGCGGGCTGGGAGCTTCGAGAGGCGCTGGTGCTGGGGCCAAACGTTCCGGTCAACAACATCGACATCGACAGCCGCAACGCCATCGATGGCCGGAACAGCATGCGTTTCCATGCAGACAAAGAGACCCGCCTGTTCAACATGGCGACCCAGCGAATCACCGTGGTGGAGGGCATGACCCTGCGCGCGCGCGCACAGATCATGACCGACAACCTCCGGGTCGAGTTCCAGCAGCGCCCCACGGACGTCTACCTCGCCCTGTCGTTCCTCGACATCTACGGCAACCCCGTCGCCCCACCCAAGCGCGCGGTCGCTCGGCTGCACTCCCACACCTGGGAGCTCCTTGAGATCGTCGCGGCGGTCCCTCCGGGGGCGGATCTTGTGCAGCTTGAGCTGCTCTCCGCGATGTCGGGAACTGCTTGGTTTGACGGAGTGACCCTGGAACTCGTGAAGTAACCATCGATGGTTACTTCATGGGCTTCGGGCCTTGTGAACCACTCGGCGCTCTGAGGTGTATAGGACGGTCCTGTGAGCCTGCGGTGGGTGGTGAAGTGCGCGGGTGTCATGCTGGGTCCGCTGGGCGGGTAGTACAGGGGAGCGGGGACTGGTGTCCGGCTGGGGGTCACAGGGGAGCGGCGACTGGAGAGAACCGCTGCAAAGCGGAGAACGCAGGAAGTGCAGCCCCCTTGAGCAAGCGGAAGAATCCAGACCAGAGGGAATGGAGACTTCCGCGCAGCGGCCAGAAAAAGCATGGCGCGGAGGATGGCGGTTCTCAGCCCATGGGTGAGGGAGCACCCTTCGGAACCCATCGCCACGAGGCTGAGAGCGCCCCTGGCTGAGAAGACCGAAGGGCGAGCAGGACAGGTCGGCACTATCAAAAGCAGAGATGGGCGAATCCTTGAAAGACAGCGGTGATTCCAACCCCGTCTCCGTCCTTGGGCTCTGATCGCTACGGGTCCCCTCCGCGGTCCGCGCTGCACTCCCTGTCGGCGTCCATTCTAAAGCCACTGCCGACGTCCCCAGCCTCGGGTCGCTTGCTGCCTCCGGGGCCGCCAGAGAATCTGGCGTGCGGCCCCTCCGACACGACCCACTACGGTGTCCCC
>JBLHNG010000442.1:0-7363 GCA_047621685.1 Myxococcota bacterium
GCCAGAAAATAAAAGCCCCGTCAAGACATTGTCTTGACGGGGCTTTGAATGGCGCACCCAAGAGGAGTCGAACCCCTAACCTTCGGATCCGTAGTCCGACGCTCTATCCAATTGAGCTATGGGTGCATTCAAAGAGTATGTTTCTAATGGCGGAGTCGGAGGGATTCGAACCCTCGGTGGTTTTTTGGACCACACTCGATTAGCAATCGAGCACCTTCGGCCACTCGGTCACATCTCCACACTTAAAGAACAAGACTCCATCTGGCAAGCACATTTTCGAAGATAGATTCCAAACGATATTTCTAAGAGAATGTGAGATGTAGCCTGGTAGAGGAGGCGGTGGGATTCGAACCCACGAGCCCTCTCGGACTGACGGCTTTCAAGGCCGTTGCCTTAAACCACTCGGCCACGCCTCCTGACGGGCAAGTGTGCTTATTTCAGCGCAGCGATGCGGTCAAGACCCATATACGGTCTCAATGCATCTGGAACGATAACTGTTCCATCGGCCTGCTGATAGTTCTCCAAGATCGCCAATAATGTGCGACCCACTGCCAAACCCGATCCATTGAGGGTGTGGCAGAATTTTGGCTTGCCGCCGCCTTCGGGGCGATGACGGAGCTTGAGGCGACGTGCTTGGAAGTCCCCACAGTTCGAACAGCTGGAGATTTCCCGGTAGGTGTTCTGCCCCGGAAGCCAGACCTCCAGGTCGTAGCAGAGCTGAGCACCGAAGCCGATGTCGCCCCCACACAGCAGCATGCGCCGGTAGGGCAGCTCCAGCAGCTCCAGGAGGGTCTCGGCGTGGCGGACGAGGCGCTCGTGCTCGACCTCGGACTGCTCGGCGGTGGTGATGTGGACCAGCTCGACCTTGTGGAACTGGTGCTGCCGGATGAGCCCCCGGGTGTCGCGACCGTAGCTGCCGGCTTCCGCACGGAAGCAGGGCGTGAACGCGGCGTAGCGCATCGGCAGCTCCTCAGCAGTGAGGATCTCGCCCTGGTGCAGCGCGGTGACCGGGACCTCGGCGGTCGGGATGAGGAAGGCATCGCTGCCGTTGACCTGACCGGCGATGGCGAAGAGGTCATCCTCGAACTTGGGCAGCTGGCCGGTGCCGGTGATCGACTCCCGGTTGACGATGTAGGGCACCATCAGTTCCTGGTACCCGGCCTCCACAGCCTTATCGACGAACAGGTTGATCAGCGCCCGCTCCATCCGGGCCGCAGGGCCGCGGAGGACCGAGAAGCGCGAGCCAGCGAGCTTCGCGGCACGGCTGAAGTCGATGATGCCGAGGTCGACCCCGACGTCGTGGTGGTCCTTCGGCTCGAAGTCCATCTCCCGAGGAGTGCCCCAGCGGTGGATCTCGACGTTCTCATCGTCGCCCTTGCCGGCAGGCACCCGCTCGTCGATGAGGTTGGGCAGGCCGAGACTCAGCTCCTCCTCCTGGTCAACGAGCGACTTCAGCTCGCCCTCCAGGATGTCGAGGCGCTCCCCGAGGCGACCGGCTTCCTCACGACGGGCATTGCCCTCGTCGCGCTTTCCGTTGCGGAACAGCTGACCGATCTCCTTGGAGGCACGGTTGCGCTCTGCGCGAAGCTCGTCGGTCTCGGTCTGCAGCTCGCGACGCCGCTCGATGGTCGCTGAGAGTCGGTCGAGGTCAGAGAGAGACTGCTCGGATGCGTGACGGCGGGTCAGCGAGGCGCGGACGACTTCGGGCTGGCTGGCGATCAGGCGTGGATCGAGCATGCTCTTTCTCCTGTGTTGAGAGCCCATCCGCAGTATCCCAGCCACCTCAACCCGGCGATGTCCAAGTCTCCCACCAGTCGGTGATTGCACGCCCTGCTTCCTCCGCCAACACCTCCAGCGGGGGAGGGGCGGGGGCGTGATCGACCATTCTGGTGACCAGAGTGCTGTCCATGCCGCAGGGGTTGATGCGCTGGAAGTAGCTCAGGTCGACGTCACGGTTGAGCGCGAAGCCGTGCCAGGTCACCCACCGTCGCGCGGAGATCCCGATGGCGGCGATCTTGCGCCCATCCACCCACACCCCGGTGTTTCGGTCGTCCCGCTCCCCGACGATCCCGTGGTCCGCCAGCAGTGTGATGATCGACGTCTCCAGTCCGCGGAGGTAGCCGTGGAGGTCGTGGCGGTGCTCGGGGAGGCCGAAGATGGGATAGCCGACGAGCTGACCAGGGCCGTGGAAGGTGACGTCTCCACCGCGCTCGACGTTGACGATCGGCACCCCGCCGGGATCCAGCACGTTGCCTGCCGCCCCCCGGGTTCGGCCGAGGGTGTAGACCGGATCGTGCTCGCAGAGGAGGAGGGTGTCGGGGATGTCTCCGGCGATGCGGTCGGCGAGGGTCTGCCGCATCCGGGCGTGGGCATCAGCGTAGGGAATGCGCCCGAGCCAGCAGGTCTGCACCGTCATCCCACGCTCATCGAGTCGGCCACCGCAGCCACCGCAGCGATGACCCGGGCGTGGATGTCCGCCACGGTGCCGCTGGCGTCCAGGCGCACGATGTTCTCCCCGCGATCCTGGCAGTACGTCAGGACCGTCTCATAGGCTGCCTCGATGGCCTTTAAGCGGTCGATGACCTCGAAGCGCTCCAGGGCGGCCCCGCGGGCGAGGATGCGCTCCAGGCAGACCTCGGCGGGCAGGTCGAGGAAGACGGTGAGGTCTGGTGCACGGAAGTCGGCGTTGAGCTGTGCGACCCGGTCGAAGCCGATGGTGAGGGACTGGTAGGCCAGCGAGGAGTGGTAGTAGCGGTCGGTGATCACCGCACCCCCCTGTGCGACGACCGGGGTGATCTCACAGTCGAGGTGGTGCTGTCGGTCGGCGGCGAACAGGTAGGGGAGCACGTTGTCCCCGAGTGCGTCCGCGTTCTCCAGCTTCAGGGCCTCTCGGATGAACAGCCCCACCGGTCCTGCGGAGGGCTCCCAGGTGCGGTGGACGCTCGGCCAGCGTTTCTGGGCCTCCATCCACTGCTTGAGCCGCTTGGACTGGGTGGTTCCGCCGGAGCCGTCGAGCCCCTCGATTGCGATGAAGATTCCGGGCATGTCGGATGGCTAACCCGAGACGAAATCACCTGCCTTTGACGGCCAGTGCTTCGGGGTAAGAGTATCCTCAGCCCCTTGGAGATCACCCATGTCGACGATGCTGCTCACCGTTCTGCTGAATCCCGCAGACGCCGCCCCGACCCGCGATGTCCTCTGGCAGCGGTTCGAGACTCACTTCGGCGCCGACGGGGTGCCCTTCGCGGATGCCCATGAGGCTGGCTGCCTGACTGGAGTGGTGCTCGATCTCCGAGAGAACCTCGATCTGCTGGAGAGCTGGCAGCGCGATGAGGTCCTCCTGGCCCTGGAGCCCTGGCGTCGCCACGCCGGCCCTGGTGCGCCCCCGCCGGAGCCCTGCATTGGCCGCTACGGAGAGAAGTACGTCGAGGGGAAGCACTTCTCCGTGGAGTGGGACGGCAACACAATCTCCCAGTCTCAGGCCGAGGACTTCCTGGAGGCTCTGGAGTACTCCTGGGACGTAGAGGTCGATGAGCTGGGATGGTACGCCCCCTCCGGCGCCACCCAGACCCCGATCCTCGCTTACGTCGCAGCCGGTGGCTACGCCGGCGCCTACACCACCGTGACCGGCTGCAGCCAGGGTGGGGTCAGCAGCATGCCCTACATCGTCGCCTACTCCGGCTCGTTCTACAACGGGCAGTGGTACAAGACGATGGCCGCCCACGAGTTCAACCACGCCACGCAGTTCTACTATGGCTACGGCCATGAGTTCTACTGGTGGGAAGCCACCGCGTCGTGGGTGCAGGAGTACGTCTACCCGACGTTCAACGACTGGGCCGATCCGATCTACACCGGCTACACCGTGCAGCCTCACATCGCGATGAATGCGTCGGACCAGGACGATCAGGACATCTTCTGGCACATGTATGCCATGGCGATCTGGGCGTTTTACCTCGATGAAAAAGTCGGCGGACACGACCTCGTCCAGCAGATCTGGGAGCTGGGGTGGAACCACAACAGCACCTACTACGGTCTCTGGATGCCCGACCTCATCGAGGAGGCTGGCTATGACTTCGACGTCCTGTACCCGGAGTTCATGGCCACCGCTGTGACCGCAGACTTTGCAGAGCCGCTCTACTTCGCCCAGCCGGTGATGCGTGCGGAGATCGACGAGCTGCCCTCTGCCGGCAGCGCCCCCAGCACCAACGCCCCCCAGAGCCTCGGGCAGAACTTCATCCGGTTCGAGTCCGACCTCGGCACCGACGATCAGGCCCTGGAGATCACCTTTGATGGTCAGGACGGGGTGGAGTGGTACGCCGTCCTGGTCCGCGGTCAGGAGAACGTCCTGTCTGACTACATCTCCATCGAGCTGGACAGCGACGGCGCGGGCTCTGGTCAGATCAACTTCCCGGCCGGAGACGACGACATCTACCTCGTCGTCTCCCCCAAGGACTCCAGCGCTGTCGGCTCGGACTACGACTGGGTGCGGGCGGAGGAGTTCGAGTACGAGTGGACTGCGGCGTTTGTCGAGGCAGAGCCGGTAGAGGAGACCCCGGGCACCGGCACTGGAAGCGGCGGTGAGGATGGCGGTATCGCCTGCGGCTGCTCGGCGGGTGGCGGCGCGCTGTCGCTGTCCTGGCTGATCGGCCTGGTCGCCTTCGCCCGTCGTCGCCGCACGAGCTGAAGCCGCGGAAGAGTCTGCCGCTCCCTGGACTGGAGTGAGTCCAGAAGCAAAGAGACCGGCCCTGGTACACCAGGACCGGTCAATTCGTCGAAGCGGTGAGCTTCAGGCAAGCCTCAGCGGTTGAGGATGTGGATCGCCTGGCCCAGCGCGGCCTTGGCTGCCTCCATCATGCCCTCGCCCAGGGTGGGGTGGGGGTGGATGGTGAGTCCCATGTCCAGGGCCTCGGCGTCCATCTCGATGGCCAGGGCGGCCTCGGAGATGAGGTCGGAGGCGGCCGCTCCGAGTATCGTGATGCCGAGGATGCGGTCGTCGGCGGCATCGAGGATGACCTTGATGAAGCCCTCCGTGGAGTTGGCGGTCAGGGCGCGGCCGATGGCGGTGAAGGGCACCTTGCCGACCTTGATCTCGTAGCCCTTGGCCTTCGCCTCGTTCTCCATGAGGCCAGCGACGGCGATCTCCGGGTCGGTGAAGACCACGGCGGGCACGGTGCGGGCGTCGTTGAACGCGGCGTGTCCGGCGATGACCTCAGCGCAGATCTCGCCCTCGTGGGTCGCCTTGTGGGCGAGCATCACGCCGGTGGCGACATCACCGATGGCGTAGACGCCGGGGACGTTCGTCTTCTGCTGCTTGTCGATGATGATGTGACCGCGGCGATCCATCTCCAGGCCGAGGGCTTCGAGGCCCTTGGAGTTGGGCAGGCGACCGACGGTGACCAGGATGCGGTCGGCGGGGATCTCCTTGATGCCGTCGGCGGTCTTGATCTTGACCACTGCGCCGTCCTCGCCCTCTTCCCAGCCCTGAGCGAGGCTGTTGAGGTGGACCGTCATCTTGATCTTCTTGAGCTTGCGCTTGAAGAACTTGATGACCTCCGGATCGAAGCCGGCCAGGATCTGGTCCTGGGCCTCGACGATGGTGACCTCGCTGCCGACCTTCTGCAGCATCATCCCCAGCTCCATGCCGATGTAGCCGCCACCGACGACGACGGTGCGACCTGGGATGTGGTCGAGGTCCAGCGCCTTGGTGGAGTCCAGGATCCGCTCGTCGGCGTAGGAGAAGCCGGGGATCTCGATGGGCCGGGAGCCAGTGGCGATGACGAGGTGCTCGCACTCGACGCGCACGGTGCCGTCGGCGGTGTCCACTTCGAGGACGCCCGCGCTGATGAACCGGGCGGTGCCGAACATGCGGTCCGCACCGTTCTTGTCGAGCAGGGTCAGCACACCATTGGTCATCTTGCCGACGATGTTGTTCTTCCACTCCTGGAGCTTGGCGACATTGAGGGAGGCGTTGGGGTCGACCTCGATGCCCATATCGGCGAGCTTGCCCAGCCCCTGGTACTTCTTGGCCGCAGTGATGAGGGCCTTGGAGGGGATGCAGCCGACGTTGAGGCAGACACCACCCCAGTACTCCTTCTCGATGCAGAGGGTCTTGACCCCGAGCTGTGCGAGCCGGATGGCGCAGGGGTATCCACCGGGGCCGGCCCCGACGACGACAGCCGTGTATTTGCGGGTTTCAGTGCTCATAGCTACTCCAGGATGGCTTCGATGAGGGTGGGAACGCCGGCGGCTGCTGCAGCAGAGACGGCCTCGCGGACGGCCTCTGCGACCGCTGCGACCCGGGCAGTCTGAAGGCCATGAGCCGCGGCGAGGGCCGACGGCGATGCGGCGAGCTGCCCGTTGATCGGGGCGTCGTCTGGGATGGGGGTGACGGTGAGCAGGAAGATCACCGGCGCACCGGTCAGGACGGCGGCATTGAGGGCTTCATGCAGCGCACCGCTGGCGGCAGAGGCGAGACCGAGGAAGCACAGGACCGGCTCTCCGGTGCCCAGCGCGAGCCCGACGGCGTGCAGCGCGCGGTTGCCCGGAGCACCGCTGACCGGGGCCAGCTTGTAGGGACGGGCGCCGACGGACGGATCGACCAGACGCTCCACCGGGCAGCCGCGAAGGATGGCACCGATGCGCTCTCGGGGGCCAGCGACCACCCAGCTGCGCTTGCTCACCCCGGTGAAGCCGCCCTCCACCACGCCCGCCAGCCGACCCAGCGGCATCGGGAACGGGAGTGGGCTCAGGGCTGCGAGTGCGGCCTCGGCTTGCGCGAGATTCATCGAAGCTCCAGCAGCAGCGAGGTCGGGTTCTCCAGGATCACCTTGAGCGCGCTGACGAACCGGGCAGCCACTGCGCCGTCGATGACCCGGTGGTCAAACGAGGGCGAGAGGTACATCATCTTCCGCGGGACAACCTGACCGTCAATCACCATCGGGCGATCGTGGATCTGGTTGACGCCGAGGATGGCGACCTCAGGGTGGTTGATGATCGGGGTGGCGAACCGCCCGCCGATGTTGCCCACCGAGGTGATCGTGAAGGTGCCGCCCTGGAGGTCGGAGAGCTGCGGACGACCGGAGCGGGTGCGCTCGGTGACATCAGCGATCTCAGCGGCAAGCTCCAGGATGCTCTTCTGCTCGACGTTCTTGATGACCGGAACGTACAGGCCCTGCGGGGAGTCGGTGGCGATGCCGATGTTGACCTCGCCCCGTGCAGTGAGGCTGAAGCTCTCCTCGTCGATCAAGGCGTTGACGGTGGGGAAGTCGGCGAACACCGAGACCAGTGCCTTCATGATGAACGGCAGGTAGGTCAGCTTCACGCCCCGGGCGGCTGCGGCGGACTTCAGAGACTTCCGCAGGGC
>JBLHNG010000443.1:0-7360 GCA_047621685.1 Myxococcota bacterium
ACTCGACGCGGTGATGATCGGCCGAGCCGCCTGGGACAACCCCTACCTGTTCGCCGAAGCCGACCGCCGGATCTTCGGTGCGACCACGCCCATCCCCACCCGCCAGGCCGTCGCCGAGGCGATGAAGGCCCCGATCGAGGCCGCCCGTGCCCACGGCATCCCCCCGCGCTGGTTCCTCACCCCGATGCTCAACCTGTTCTGTGGTGTGCCCGGCACCCGTCGCTGGAAGCGCACCCTGGTGGAGCGCGGCGAAGAAGGTGCCGGAGCGATCGACGCTGGCCTCGCAGCAGTGGCAGCGGTTCAGGTCGAGATGGCATCCTGACTGGCCGGCCAGTTAAGATACGCACATGCCCGACACCCGATCACCCCGCACCGCCCGCACCATCCAGCGGATCCTCACCTCCGCTTCCCGCATCTTCGGTCGCTCCGGCTTCCGAGGGGCCTCCATGGGGCAGGTCGCCGAGGAGGCCGGGGTGAGCAAGGGGCTGCTGCACTACCACTTCCGCTCCAAAGAACACCTCCTCATCGAGGCCCAGCGGGCGACCTTCCGGCAGATCCACAAGCGGTTCGCCGAGCGCACCAGCCGCGGTGATCGCGGTCTTGGCCCCGCACTCTCAGCATTCGACGCCATGTGGCAGTCGCTGCGCGATGTGCGAATCGCCGCACCGTTCATCGTCGAGACCCTGAGCCTCACCAGCCAGGAGGGCCCCATCGGCCGCAAGCTGGAGGTCTTCTACAAGGAGTCCACCGCGCTGCTGGAGGACGGCATTGAGAAGGTGTTCACCGACGAGATGGATCAGCTCACCGTGCCGCCAGAGCGCATGGCGGTGCTGATCCGGATCTGCCTGGAGGGGCTGACGGTGGAGCTGGCCCAGTGCCGCACCGAGGACGACGTCGCAGTGGTCGATCAGGCCTATGCCGACATCCGGGAGCTGTTCCAGCGGTTCGTCCTGGCCCGGACCGACCAGCCCGACCTCGACCCGGACACCCTCGCAGCAGTGCCCCTGCCCTGGTGAGCCGCCGCCCCCGATGAAGCGGTACAGTCTCCGGGTGTCTCTCCCGCAGCAAGCCCCCAAGCGCCTCGACCGGCTCCATCGCCTCCAGGATCCCTTCCTCGCGGCCACCACTGCGGGTGCGGCGGCAGGAACCGGCGCGCTGATGGTGCTGATCATCCCGGAGATCCTCCACATCGGGCGGGGCATTCCTGATGTGGTCCACCTGCTGACCTTCGGGCTCCTCGCGGTCGCGCTGATCCTCATCCAGGGCGCCATGCTCGTGGTGACCGGCATCCTGTCGCTGGGTCTCACGGCACTGGGGACGACGACCGGGATCCTTCTGGCCCGTCGCCCCGGTCCCTGGCGGGTGGTCGGGGTGCTGGGTGCGGGGCTGTGTGTGCTGGTGGCACTTGGTGGGCTGGCCAGCCTGCTGCTGTGAGCTACGGTGTGCCCAGCGCCGCCTCGGCCTCCTGGAGCTGTCGGTAGGCCTCGATGTCGTCGGTCTGAAGTGCGATCTGCTTGAGCACTCGGATCGCCTCGCGGTTGGTGGGATCCAGTGCGAGGGCACGCTCCAGGTGCGGACGGGCCCGCAGGAACGCCGTGTCTCCCTCTGCGGTGAGCGAGGCGGCGATGGCGAGGTTGTCTTCTTCGTTGGCCTCTGCCAGCAGCGCAGCGGCCCGGTTGACGTGCAGGGCGCCGAGGTTGAAGTGGGCGATGCTCCGGTCGGGATCCTGCTCGACCGCCGCAGCAAGCTCCGCAAGGGCGACCTCATGCAGTGCCGGGCTCTGGAGGAGGATGCTGAGTCGGAAGCTGTCGAGGTCTGCCCGGGCACGGTCGTGTCGCTGCTGCTGCTCAGCGGTGAGGGTCGTCAGGCGTGACCGCTCCCCCTCCAGCAGCGCCAGCCCGACATCGAGGTGGGCCAGGGCGGCGGTGAGGTCGCCGTTGACGGTGGCTGCATGGGCGGCGGTCCGGTAGACGGTGTAGGCGATGAGGAAGTCCGCCCAGGAGTCCGTCCGCTCCCCAAACACCTCGATCGCGGCGCAGTAGTCGGCGTATGCCTCCGTGCTGCGACCCAGGCCATCCCGAAGCTGTCCGCGCAGATCGAGGGAGAGGTAGCCGCCGATGTCCACCGACATGTCCGCCCAGTCCTCGAATGCCGCGAGCGCCGTCGGCTCGCCGGAGGACAGCACCCCAATCACCCCCTGCATGAGCATGCCCTGCACCATCGCCAGCTCCATCTCCTCCGCCTCCCCCCAGCTCTCGCCCCCGCTCCGGACCACCAGCAGCGACATCGCCGCCTCGACCGGGGCGTCCTGGAGGGAGAGCAGAGTGAGGGCGTCCCCGGAGGTCGCCGCCTGGGAGAGCGCAGCGAGCAGGGAGCGGGCGAGCAGGAGGTGCGCCTGGGTCTGCTGGCTGTCTTTGAGACGAACGGGCTCGGACAGTGCCGTTTGAAGCGCTGTGATCGCAGTGCTGTAGTCCTGACGCTCGTAAGCCACGGCGCCGGCCTTGAGGTCGGACTTTTTGCCCGCGTGGGACAGGGACAGCGCAAGGAGGAGTGTGAGCATGGCGGGACCATAACGCCCGAATACCAGCCCCCCTCCCCCGTCTCAGCGCCAATGCTTCCACTCCTGCTCATCGCCAGCAGCGCCGCTGAGCCGCTCCGACTGTGCACCGACCGTGGCGGTCTCCTCGGAGAGCGAGGCGCGGACGGTGAGATCACCGCCATCCTCGACGGCTGGATCCAGGTCTCTGGGACGACCGACCTCCTCACCCTCCACGGACGCCACGCCAATTGGGGGGTGCCCTGGACGGTGAAGCTGTGGGAGGGTCCGCTGGCCGACCTCTCTCCGACCCCTGCGCCCACGGTCAGCGGTCTCGCGGCTGACCTCACCGTAAATGGCATCCTGGCCGGCTGCCCACACAGCGGCCCGGCGGCCCACTTCGTCGGGGAGTGGCCTGAGGCGCTGCCGCTGCCAGACGGCGGGCGGGTGACCTGGGCAAGCGCCGCCCAGAGCCTGATCCGAGCTGCGACCGGGCCGGGCTGGATGGCCACCCTGCCGATGAGTGAGCCGCAGGCTGCCGGGCTGGCGGCGGAGCTGGCGGTGGCCCACCCGACCCTGCACACCGCGGTCGCCTGGAGAGACGACCTCGCGCTGATCCAGGTCAGCCGGGATCCCGCGCTGCTCATCGGTGGTGTCGAGCCGGCTCCTCACCCCACCGCGTTCCTGCCCCTCATCGCGGTCAGTCCCACCGTCCTGCGAGACGCCCCGCTGCCCGAATCCGACAGCCTGCCCATCCTCGATGCAGGCCGGGAGCAGGCGGCGTGGCTCAATGTCCTGCGCGCCGATGCCGGGCTCACGGCGCTGACCTGGGACGACAACCTCGCGGCGTCCGCCCTGAGTCACTGCGCCCACATCGACTGGCAGCGCAACCAGGACGGCCGCTTCTACGGCCACGATCAGCGCCCTGGCGGCCCGTTCTTCACCACGGAGCAGGCCAGCGAGCGTCACAATGCCTGGGAGGTCATCCACCGGGACCGAGACTCCCCGCCCCATGGCGCCGTCGACACCTGGATCGCCACCCCGTTCCACCGGATCGCCCCGATGCACCCCCAGGCAGCCCGCGTGGGCGCCTGCCACAGCCCCGACGGCACCCTCGTCATGCTCATCGACACCGAGCGCATGGAAGCACCAGCGGTGGTCACCTACCCGACCTCCGGCATGACCGACGTCCCGCTCAGCTTCTCCGGCCTGGAGAATCCCGACCCCATCCCGGTCGCCAACCATCCAGACAAGACGCTGCCGGTCGGCTTCACGGTCACTGCCTGGCTCTCCGACCTGCCCGGCGTCCCCCGACTGGTGTCCTCGAAGATGACCGTCAACGGCCAGGAGGTCGCCCACTACCCGGTGCTCTGGGCGGAGCACTACCGAAACGGGGAGGGCGAGGTTCACCTCATCCCTGCGCACCCGACTCCGCCCGGCGCTGAAGTGCGGTGGCAGGTGAAGCTGCGCGTCGCCCGACAGCGGGTGGTCATCCGCGGGGACTACACCACCACCGACCGCCCTGCCGCCGACCCGATCGCGCTTGCTCCCCGAGCCGAGGCGGTGCTGTCAGAGATCAACACCGCCCGGGCCGAGCAGGGCGTCGATCCGCTGAGTGTCACCGTGCTCTCTCAAGGCATCGCCGCGCTGTACACCGCCACCCGTCGATGGCCGAAGCTGGTGGACCACACCTCCGCCTCGGCCACCTGTCCCAGCTCGCTGCGCATCACCGAGGACATGCTGAGCCCGGAGATCGACCTGCTCGGTGTCGCGGAGTCCGGCAGCCGGCTGTGCCTCGTGCTCACCGGGGATCTGCTGACCCCGCGGTGAACGCGACGCCTACTTCGCCGGCTGCACGACCACCTCATGCCGCTCGGTGTCTCCCCGCAGCCGGGCGAACAGCACCTTGGCATCCTCCAGCACGAGGTACAGGGCGGGGACCAGCAGCAGGATGATGCCGGTGGAGAACAGGACCCCGAAGCCCAGGCTGATCGCCATGGGAATGAGGAACCGCGCCTGAACGGAGGTCTCCATGATCATCGGCGCGAGGCCGAGGAAGGTGGTCATGGAGGTGAGAAAGATCGGCCGCAGACGACGCGTTCCGCCGTAGATGATCGCATCCCACGCCGACTGTCCCTCCGCCCGCGCCCGGTTGGCGGCGTCCATGAGGACCAGGGAGTCGTTGACCACCACGCCGGTCAGCGCCACGATGCCCATCATCGAGATGATGCTCAGCTCGAAGCCCATGATCAGGTGTCCGGCGATGGCACCGATGAAGCCGAACGGGATCGCCGACATGATGACGAGGGGCTGGGTGTAGCTCTTAAACGGGATCGCCAGGAGGGCGTAGATGGCGAACAGGGCGAAGAAGTAGTTGGTGCCGAGGCTGGAGAGCGACTCCTGCTGCTCCCGCTGCTCGCCGACCAGCTCGACGCCGAGGCCCGGGTACTTCTCCAGCAGTGCCGGGAACACCTCCGTGCGAAGGCCGGTGACGGTCTCCTGACTGGAGACCACTCCCGAAGCCAGCTCCGCAGAGATGTTGACGATCCTGCGCCCTTCCTCGCGGTTGATGGTGGTCGGTGCCTGGCCACGGTCGAGGTCGGCGACATAGGCCAGGGGCACGAAGCCACCAGCCGGGGTGCGGACCTTGAGCTGCTCGATGTCGTACTCGCTGCGCCGCTGCTCTCTGGGCAGCCGGACCATCACCTTGATCTCGTTGCGACCGCGCTGCTCTCGGAGGGCCTCAGAGCCGAAGAAGGCCCCGCGAATCTGCCGGGCGATGTCGTTGCCGGTCAGGCCGAGGTTGCGGCCCTGGTCGTTGACCGAGAAGTCGAGCTGCTCCTTTCCAGCGGAGTACTCGTTGACCACATCCGTCAGCGTGTCGTAGCCCTGGAGGGTGGCGGCGATCTCCGCAGAGGCAGCGGCGAGCATGTCGATGTTGGAGTGTGACAGCTGCACATCCACCGCCGCGCCCGCACCCGGTCCGCTCGATGAGACCACCGACAGCGCCTCCACACCGGGGATCCGCGGAAGCTCCTCAGACCATGCCGCGCCGAAGTCCGCAGAGCTGAGCTCACGATCCTCGCTGGGAATCAGCTCGACCGCGACGCTCATCAGGTGGCTGCCGGTGGTCACCGAGCTGCCCCCGGGACCGCCGCCGGCCAGGGACTGCCCGACGGTGGTGTACTGGCCAATCACCATGCCCTCTGGCATGCGCTCGATCGCCCGCTGAAGGGCTGCCTCGACCTGCTCGCGGACCATGTCGGTCTGCTCGATGGGCGCGCCGTAGGTCAGCCGGGCGTTGACCTGGACGTTGTTGCCCTCCAGCTTCGGGAAGAACGAGAACGCGACGGTGCCGCTGGCGACCATGCCGATGGAGATGATGAACAGCGCCCCGGCGACCGCCAGCGAGATGTAGCGCTGCCGCAGCACGGCCTCCAGCGCGGGCTGATACCGGGTTTTGTTGAAGATCTCCAGCTTGCCGGTCACCCAGATCCGCGGCCGGTCGAAGAAGCGCCGGATGGCGCCGGGGGGACCGGAGGAGGTGTGGGCGAGGTGAGCGGGCAGGATGAAGAAGCTCTCGATGAGGGAGAGCATCAGGATCACAACCACCACGGTCGGGATGATGCCGAAGATCTTGCCCATGAAGCCGGGCACCATCGTCAGCGGCGCAAAAGCGGCGACGGTGGTGAGGATCGCGAAGGTCACCGGGACCGACATCTCCCGGGAGCCGGCGACCGCCGACTCGCTCCAGGATAGCCCCTGTTCTCTTCTCGCGAACGTATTCTCCCCCACGACGATCGCGTCGTCGACCACGAGGCCGAGGGTGATGATGAAGGCGAACAGGCTGACCATGTTCACCGACACGCCTGCGGCTGGCAGGATGAGGAACGCGCCGAGGAAGCAGATCGGGATGCCCAGCGCGACCCAGAACGCCAGCCGGATGTCGAGGAACAGTGCCAGGATCGCCACGACAAGCAGGATGCCGACCCGGGCGTTGTCCAGCAGCAGCGAGATGCGACCCTCCAGCATCTCCGAGTCGTCGTCCCACAGGTCGACCTGAACGGTGTCTGGCAGGGTGGGCGCGAACGTGGCGGCGTAGTCCTTCACCGCAGTGGCTACGGAGGTCGGGGTCTCGTCGCCGACCCGATAGGAGATGACCTGCACCGCGGGCTTGCCGTTGAAGTAGGCGCCCTGGTCGGTCTCCGCGAAGCCGTCGGTGATGGTGGCGATGTCTGAGAGGCGAACCCGGGCGCCGGTCGCGGTGGATCGCAGCACGATCTCGCCGAACTCCGAGCCGCTGAGTGCCCGGTCCGAGACCCGAACGAGGATCTCCCCGCCCTCGGTGTCGATGCCGCCGCCGGGAAGCTCCAGCGAGGCGAACCGGATCTGTGCAGCGACCTCGTCGAGGGTCATGCCATAGGACTCCAGGGTCTCCCGGGAGATCTCGATGGAGATCTCCAGCGGCGGCAGCCCGGCAGTGGTGACCTGGGTGATCTCCGGATCCGCCAGCAGGTCGGCCCGGGCCTTCTCAGCGAGGCCGTGCAGCGTGGCCCTGGAGACGTCCCCGGAGATGATCATCGTGATGACCTGCGGGGCAACGCTGACCAGGGCGACCTGCGACTTCTCGGCGTCTTCAGGGAAGGAGGTGATGCCATCGACCGCGGTCTTGATGTCCGAGAGCACCCGGTCGGGGTCGGCGTCGATGAGCAGCTCGACGGTGACCGCGCCAGCGCCCTCCGCAGCGGTGCCGTTGACCCGCTTGACCCCGTCGATTCCGCGGACTTCCTCCTCGATGACCAGGACGATGCCCTGCTCGACCTC
>JBLHNG010000444.1:0-7344 GCA_047621685.1 Myxococcota bacterium
GGTGGTGGCAGGGGTGGAGGCGGAGGTGATGGTGGTTCGGGGAGGGGATGAGGTGGTTTTGGAGTGAGCGATTGGTTGGTTGGTGGTTTGGATGATGGTTGGTTGAGGGCGATGGCTGAACTGGGACGATGGGGATGCCCGGGACGTCTCCGTCCTTGGGTGCTGATCGCTGCGGGGTCCCTCCGCTGGCCGCGCTGCACTCCCTTTCGGCCGGCGAGACCTGTGACTGGACTGTGTTGCCGGCCTCGGGTCACTTGCTGTCTCCGGGGCCGCCAGAGAATCTGGCGTGCGGCCCCTGCGACACGGCCCTCTCCGGGAGCCCCTTGCGCGCCACCCAGGCGGACTGCGACTGGAGACTCTCCGGGCCTGGGCAGGGCTCCCCCCACACTTGGTGGGTGTACGGTTGCAGCCACCGGCTGACTTCGTCCGCCTCCGCACTGCTCCCCGTCGGCGGAGGCCCGCCTGAAGGCCGGCCCCTGCCTGGCATAGAGTGTCCTTTGGCGAGCAGGCCGGGCGAACAGGCCGGGCGAGCGGGTGAGCTGCCGACTTCCCACATCCTCTTCGGCAGCAGCCAGCCTCCAGGCGGGCGAGCTGCCGCATCGGGGTGAGACACGGAGGCGGCCGAAGGCGGCCGGTGGCTGCAACCGTACACCCCACAGAGTTCGGTGGAGAAGACCCGGTCCGGAGAGCCTCAAGTCTCAGGCCGCCCGGGTGCGGGCAAGGGGAACCCGCAGAGGGCCGTGTCGGAGACCCTGCACGCCAGATTCTCTGGCAGGGTCGGAGACAGCAAGCGACCCGAGGCCGGCAACACAGTCCAGACACTGACAATGCCGGCCGACAGGGAGTGAAGCGCGGACCACGGAGGGGACCCGTAGCCATCAGCACCGGGGGCGCACTCAGCCCAAGGACGGAGACGTCGCCGGCATCCCCATCGTCCCAGTTCAGCCATCATCCCCAATCAGCCATCATCCCCAATCACCCATCATCCCCAATCACCCATCATCCCCAATCAACCATCATCCCCAATCAACCATCCCCTCAATCACCCATCCCCAATCACCCATCCCCAACCACCAACCAACCACAATACAATCCCTCCAATGAACCAGCTCAAGCCCCTCATCGCCTTAGCCATCCTCGCCAACATCGTCCTCGTCGGCTGGCTCCTCCTCCGCCAGGACCCCGACTCCACCGGGACCACCATCGGCGAGGCCGTCACCCCGCTCGTCTCGACGAACACCTTCGAGGAGGCCCGCTACGACCTCTCCGATCGCACCGACGAGCTGAACATCATCGTCATCAGCCTCGATGCGCTGCGCTACGACCGGACCGGCTTTGGCGGCAACCCCGACGGGCTGACCCGCAACCTCGATGCGCTGGCCGAAGAGTCGGTGGTGTTCCACGATGTCGTCACCGCCGCGCCCTGGACCCTGCCCAGCCACATGTCGATGTGGACCGCGCGCTGGCCGAGCATCCACGGGGTGACCAACAAGCTCAAGCTGCTCAGCGCGGATCAGATGGTCGAGACCAGCCTCTCGCCAGGCATCGAGACCTTCCCCGACCACCTCATCCGGGCCGGCTACACCGCGGTCGGGTTCACTGGCGGGGCCGGGGTGCAGTCCAGCTATGGCTTCGGACGCGACTTCGAGACCTACCTCGACGACCGCTACTTCGGCGGACTCGACTACTCCTCCCCCGCCGCCCTGGAGTGGCTGAGTGAGAACCGGGACAAGCGGTTCTTCATGTTCCTCCACGGCTACGACACCCACGGCCAGTTCCCCCTCCCCGAGGGCAGCCTCTCCGGGCTCGGTGGCGACTACAGCGGCGAGCTGGACGGTGGCATCGAAGAGAACGCCAAGCTGCGCGAAGAAGCCCTCGCCGCCATCGAGGCCCCTGGCGATGCCCCGGATCTCACCGAGGCCCTCGCAGACGAAGACATCGACTTCATCAGCCAGGTCTACGACCGCAAGGTCCGAGAGGCCGACGAGCGGCTGGGCAGCTTCATCGCCCAGCTCAAGGCCATGGGACTGCTCGATCGCACCGTCATCGCGGTCGTCTCTGACCACGGCGACGAGCTGATGGAGCACGGCTCCGTCGACCACGGCGCGACCCTCTACCAGGAACAACTGCACACCGTCATGCTGCTGCGCTTCCCCGGCTACGAGCGCCGCCAGGACATCAACACCCCGGTCCGCACCATCGACCTGTTCCCCACCGTGTTCGACGCCATGGGCCTGACTGGACCAGCCGGAGTTGATGGCGAGAGCCTGCTGCCCCTCATGCGCGGCAAGTCCATGGACCTCCCCCTGTTCTCCGAGACCGACTACCGCCTGTTCGTGCACCTCCGCATGATCCGCAGCGGAGACTACAAGCTCATCCTCGACCTCCAGGACGGCGGCCGCGAGCTGTACAACCTCAAGACCGACCCCGAAGAGAACAACGACATCAGCTCTGCAGAGCCCCGGGTGACATACGAGATGGAGCAGGCGCTTCGGACGTGGATGAATGAGACGCGGACGAACCCGCAGGACTACCTCGGCGTGAAGCAGCAGCCGATCAAGATCTTCTAATCAGAAGGTGAAGCATCTCCGTAGGAGATCAAGCCTTCTGAGCGGCAGCACCACAAAGCAACGGGCAATCGAAACCCACCCCGCTCGGCACGTAGGCGAGCCCATGGAGTAGTCTGCCCCGCTATGGCCCCCACATCCAACGCGCCCATCTTCATCATCGGCACCGAGCGGAGCGGCTCGAACCTGCTGCGGCTGATCCTCAATGCCCACAGCCGGATCGCGATCCCGCATCCGCCGCACATCATGAAGTACCTCGCCCACCTCGAGGACCACTACGGCGACCTCACCGATGACCGCAACATGCGGGCGCTCGTCGCCGACATCCTCACCCTCATCGAGGCCCACATCTTCCCGTGGGACTACAACCTCGACGCCGACACCCTGGTCTCCGAGGTCACCGAGCGCAGCACGTTCGGCGCGGTGGCGGCGATCTACGAGCACGTCCGTGAGGCAGAGGGCAAGGCGAGGTGGGGCAACAAGAGCACCTTCATGGTGCACTACACCGGCCAGGTCCGCAGCGTCTACCCCGACGCCCGGTTCATCCTGCTCGTCCGGGATCCCCGGGATGTCGCAGTCTCGGCGCGGAAGTCGGTGTTCAGCCCCTGCCACCCGGTGCTGTCCGCCCAGCTGTGGGCCGAGCAGCAGGTCGTCGGGCTCACCCTGCTCGACTCCCTTCCCGCCGAGGCCATCCACATGCTGCGCTATGAGGATCTGCTCTCGAATCCAGACGGCGCGGTTCAGGCGGTGTGCGACTTCCTCGGCGAAGAATTCGAGCCCGGGATGCTGCAATTCTTCAAGGGCCGCGAGGCGAAGAAGAGCGCGGGCCTCTCAGAGTCCTGGGGCAACACCGGCAAGCCGGTCCTGAAAAACAACGCCGGGAAGTTCCGCAAAGAGCTGTCGGCAGAGGACATCCTGGCGGTCGAGGCGGTCTGTCGCACCCCGATGCGGGCGATGGGCTACGCACCGACCAACCCTGAGGAGGCGCTGTCGTCCTGGCGG
The DNA here is from genome assembly GCA_047621685.1 of Myxococcota bacterium. Lineage (GTDB taxonomy): Bacteria > Myxococcota_A > UBA796 > UBA796 > UBA796 > JAQXDW01. Next base: position 3,570 of record JBLHNG010000444.1, read on the forward strand.
CTGAGCCTGACGGACCGGGTGGGGATCCGGGTGTCTGAAGCGGTCATGCGAACCCGGATCGAGCTGCGGAGCCTGCAAAGAGACGACAACCACTGGCGTCGCTGGCAGCGGGATGCCACCGCACGGGCGCTGTCCATCCGGCGACGCTGATGCAGGAGATCGTGCTCATCGCCTCCAGCTCCCGGGGCGGCTCCAGCGTCTTCTCCGAGTACCTCCGACGCTCCCGCGCCCTGATCCACCTCCAGGGCGAGATCAACCCATTCCTGGTCCGCGCCGGGCTCGGCTTCCACGACACCGACACCGACAGCGATGCGCTCCAGGCCCGACACGCTGCGCAGACCGGCCCGCTGCGGACGATGCTGCGGAGGGAGCTGGGCAACCCGGTCGAGACGGTGGACCTGCCGCGCTTCGTCGATGCCCTCACCGACCGGCTGTCGATGCAGTGGCCGCACCTGTCCATCCCCCGTGCATCGGTCGAAGCGGCCGTCTCCACAGCGCTGTCCCGGCTTGAGGTCGAGGCAGGCTGGCCGGCGGACACCATCCCGGAGGTCGGTGCTTTTCACGCTGCCTTCCTTGCCGAGATCCGCCGAGACTTCCCCGGGGTGAGCCCCCACTACTACGACCTCTCTCGCACCCTCATCGGCCGATTCTGTCCCACCCCGCGCCCCATCGGACCGCCCGGACCACGCATCATCGAGGAGCCGCCGTTCGTCACGATCAGCCCCTGGCAGGTCGCCGACACCCTCGATCGTCCGGTCATCATCAAGACCCCCAGCAACGCCTACCGGCTGCCGTTCTACGCCGCGCTGTTTCCCGAGGCCCGGCTGCGCATCATCCACCTCACCCGCAACGCCGCCTCAGCGATCAACGGACTGTACGACGGCTGGCGCTACCCGGAGGGCTTCTACTCCATCCCCCTCCCCGGTCAGCTCGACATCGCCGGCTACTCCGACGCCTTCTCGGCGTTTGGACGCGACTGGTGGCAGTACGACCTGCCCCCGGGCTGGCGGGAGTGGACGGGACAGCCCCTGGAGGCCGTCTGTGGCTTCCAGTGGCGCAGTGCCCACCGAGCGATCCTCGACTTCACCTCGGCCAACCCCGACATCGACGTCCATCGGCTGCGGTTTGAGGACCTGATCGCGTCGGAAGAAACCGCCCGCTCGGCCATCGATGGGCTGATTGACTGGCTCGGCATCACCCCAGACGCTCCGCTCTCAAAGACCACCCTGCTGACCATGCCGCTGGTGATGTCGACCGACAAGCCCCGCCATCGCCGCTGGTTCGACAAGGCTGCGCTGCTCGACCCGGTGCTCGCGCGCGACGACACCCGGGCACTGATGGCAGAGCTGGACTACGCCCCGGACCCGGAGACCTGGCTGTGACCACCCCCTCCACCTTCGGCGGCCCCGGCTTTCGCCCCCGCTCTGGCACCCACGAAAGCGACCTCGGTCAGCACTGGGCGACCTGCGGGGTCTCCGACGACGGCGCAGCCCTGCGCGCGGTCCTGCTGCACGTCCCCGGCGAGGAGCTTCGCTATCCCGAGCCCCCAGACGCCTGGCTGATGCTCGACCGGCCCGACCTCGACACCATCCGACGGCAGGCCGACGCCATCGCGGCGTTCTACACCAGTCGCGGCGTGACCGTGCACCACCACGCCCCGAGCCACCCCACCCCGCCCAACACCCTGTTCATGCGCGACCTGTTCGCCATGACCCCGCACGGCGCGGTGCTCTCCCGGATGGGCAGCGCGCAGCGGGCCGGAGAGGAGCGGCAGGTCGCCGCGACCCTGACCCGCCTCGGCATCCCCCTCATCGCGACCCCCCTCGGGAGTGCCTGCCTGGAGGGCGCCGACGCGCTCTGGCTCGATGCGGAGACCCTGCTGGTCGGGCTGGATCGCCGCACCAACACCGGCGGACTGGAGACTCTCGCGCGGGTGCTGCCCGGGGTTGACCTCCACGCCGTTCCCCTCCCCGCTCTCACCCAGCACCTCCTCGGGGTGCTCAACTTCCTCGGTCCCCGCCATGTCGCGGTCTGGATCGGGCGCACGCCGCCCGCCCTCATCGAGCGGCTCGCCGCCCGGGGGTTTGAGATCCTCGCCCTGCCCGATGGCCCGGAGCTGTCTCAGGGTCGGGCGATGAACTGGGTGTGCCTGGGACCGGGCGAGGTGGTCATGCCAGCGGGCTGTCGGGACACCCGCCAGAGGCTGGTGGAGGCCGGCATCGGGGTGCATGAGCTGGCGGTCGGGGAGTACCTCAAGGCCGGCGGCGCTCTGGGCTGCCTGACGGGGATCCTGGAGCGAGGCTGAGCAGCAACGGGCTGAGGACCCAGCGGCGCTCCGGGACCAGCACTGGCAGCACCGCGCCGACATCCACCAGCTCCGGGTCCCCGACGAACCAGCCGTCATCCAGGGCAACCGCGAGGGCGCGTCGATCCGGGAGGGACTGGAGCAGCTCCGTCCGCAGCAGCCGCTCCCCGGCGGCGATGTGCCTCGCCTCGATCGACCCACCTCGCCCCGCAGCGAGGGCCGCCTCTCGCAAGATGCGCACCGTCGTCCCCGGCACCCCGCCGCCAGACAGCACCGCCCGTCGCAGGAGCGGCGCAGGGTCCGTCAGCCCACCACTCCCCGACAGCCGACGCGACATCGCCACACACAGTGCGGCAATCGAAGCCTCATCCGGAAGCCCATCCGCGCCATAGAGTGGGACCGGGCCGAGGGTCCAGCCAAGGTTGAACCGGGCATCCCGATACCGCCTCGGAGCCCGAACGAGGGTGCTCGGGGGCACGGAGAAGATCACCGACGGCAGACGCTCGTCACACAGCGGCGATCCCGGCCCGAGCACATCCTCCAGCATCGCACCGGGCAGTCGATCCAGCCCATCGACCAGCAGCAGCACCGGACGAGGACCACGGAGCGGTGCGGACATCGCGATCCAGCGGGGGATGTGGGCGGCGAACCGCTGTGGACGATCGACGCGGACAAGGAGCGGGTGAGCGAGGTGCCTCAGCGCACCCGCCAGTCGGTGGAGGGTGGTGCTCTTGCCGACATCCGGCGGACCGGTGAGCGTTCCACGGATCCGAACGCCGGCTGCGAGCAGGGCGCTGGTCCGCTCGATGAAGCCCCCATCCAGGGGCACCAGCGCAGCACCAGAGGGAATGCGAGAGGGCTCCAGACGGCGGAGCGCATCGAGGATGGTGGTGGGCCATGACATGGCGCGGGGATTTCTCGACAGTTGTCCGACTGCCTCACTGACCACCCAGAGGGTATCAGAATCCTCCGATTCGTGGAGAAACCGCGATGAGTTCTGGAATGACGGTCTATTCCGGGGTAAAACATGACGGGGTAAACACCCCAGCCGCGCGGACCCACCCCGTTCGCTCGATGAGACCGAGTTGACCCGGACAAACAAGAATGGGTCGGCGAATAACAGGAAAAAGAAGATGAAACTGTTCTGTGGTGGCCTTGCCTGGGCCACAGACGACGATTCGCTGCGCGCTGCCTTTGAGGAATTTGGCGCAGTTTCTGAAGCAAAAGTGATCATGGATCGCGAGACCGGACGGTCACGTGGCTTTGGCTTCGTGACGTTTGACAATAAGGAGGAAGGTCAGACCGCCATCGACAGGATGGACGGCGCGAGCCTGAACGGACGCAACATCCGGGTCAATGAGGCCCAGGATCGTCCCCAGCGCGGCGGCGGCGGCGGCGGCGGTTATCGCGGCGGCGGCGGCGGCGGTGGTCGCGGCGGCGGCGGTGGCGGTGGCTACGGTGGCGGCGGCG
>JBLHNG010000445.1:0-7324 GCA_047621685.1 Myxococcota bacterium
GCCGTCGACCCAGGTTCCGTTGCGACTGCCGAGGTCTCTGGCCTCCCACTCGCTGCCAGTCCACCGGAGCAGGATGTGCTGTCCAGAGACTTCCCGGTCATCAACGGCGAGGTTGCAGGTCCGGGAGCGTCCGATGAGGGTGCTGGCAAACAGGAGGTGCTGCTGCCGGGTCTGGGTGTCTTCCAGGGTCGCCATGGCTCGATCCTATCGTGTGGTATCGTTCGGCCCTCCAGTAATCCGGCGGCGACCCGATGTTCTGGCTCTACCTCTTCGGCTGTCACGGCCAGAATTCAACATCGATCGGAGCGAGTGCGGAGCCGCTCTCCTGCGCGCTGGATGCTGAGCCCGTGGAGCGCCAGGATCGTCGTCGAATGGCGATGCTCGTCGGGGTGGCGGATTACGCAGACACGGACACACCGGACCTCACCGGGCCGACCGATGACATTCAGGCGATGCACGAGGTCCTCATCGATCAGCTCGGCGTGCCAGCGGAGAACATCTGCGTCCTCCAGGATGCCGCCGCGACCCAGGAGGCGGTCGAGGCCGCTTTTCAGCGACGCCTCGTCGATAACGCCCGGCCCGGTGACTCCGTCTTCTTCTACTTCTCCGGACACGGCTCCCGACAGCTCGATCAGGATCGGGAGGAGACCGACGGGTACGACGAGACGCTGCTGCTGCACGACTATGACCCCGGCGGTGAGGGGGGGCGGCTGGTGGACGACGCGCTGGGGGGCATGCTCGGCTCACTCCATGCTGCAATGTCTGGCGGCTTCACGGCACCAGACATCGTGCTCATCTTTGATGCCTGCTTCTCGGGAACAGCCACTCGGGGGAGCCCGGGAGCGTTCAGAGCGCGTCAGGTTCCTCCAGCGACTTCAGGGACGGGCTGGATCGCGTCCGGGTCCGCGGGTGGCACGGATGAGGAGCTGTCCAGCGGACTGGAAGGAATGGTGGTGCTGGCGGCATCGCGAGATGACACCGTGGCGCTGGAGCCCGCAGACGGCGGGGGCGGACTGTTCACCCAGAGCCTGACCGCCACCCTCAACGAGCGGGCGAGCGGCAGCACCTGGCGGCAGATCGCCCACCACACCGCCCGCCTGCTGGAGGGCGCGCTGGAGGGCGCGGAGGTCGAGCAGCGTCCGACCTTCCAGGGGGGGCTGGATCGGGCGGTCCTCAGTGGTCGGGCCGGGCTCGCGACCAGCTGGGAGGTGACCACCCAGGAGCCGCTGATCCTGTCGGGCATTCCGATGCCGGGCTGGGGGGTCGGTGCGGAGGTCCGCCTGCTGCCGGCTGACACCAACCCGGCAACCCTCAGCAGCGCACTCCTCCCCCAGACCATGGCGAAGATCACCGCGTTTGATGGCTTCCAGGCCACCGTGGAATTGATAGCCGACGCGCCCCTCCATCCGATCCAGATCGGGGACAAGGCCATCCTGATCAAGGCGGCCAGCGAAGGCGCTCTGCTCCCGGTCACCTTCGACGAGACGCTGCCGGAAGGGCAGGCCGACGCGCTGAAGGAGCAGACCAGGCTGTTCGCCGAGCCGGCACTGGCCGGGCTGATGCGGGTCTCCCCGGCGTTTGGCGGTGGCCTGCTCATCACCGACGCACAGGGCCGGATCCGCAACCACGCGGCGGACGATCTGGAGGCAGCCCGGTGGCTCAAGCTGCACGCCCGACAGCACACTCTGAGGCAGGAGGCTCGTCGCCTCCAGTCCGGCGAGCTGGAGGTCCAGGCCGTGCCGTATCCCCGAAACAGCACCTGCGGGGAGTGGTGGGAGCCCTGCCCGGGGAGCGCGGTGCAGGTGCTTCCAGCCTGTGACCTGTGGCAGCTGGAGGTCTCCAACAAGGCCCTCTACGACACCCACTACCAGATCGGCGGGGTGCTGCTGGCCAGCGATGGCTGCATCATCGGACTGCCGGAGGCCGATCAGCACACCGTCATCCGGGCCGCGACCACCATCCGACTCGACCCGGACTGGGCGATGGTGGCGGAGAACACCGGCAGCGCACCCCACGAGCTGCTCCTGTTTGGCTACCCCGCTGATGCCCCCCTCCCGGTGCCCTGGAGTGAGCTGACCAGCGACTGCAGCAATGGCCCCCCGGAGTGGATGGCCTCTCGGGGGGAGAAGCCCGAGCTGCCGCCGACCTGGACCGCGACGACACTCACCCTGATCGTCTCCGCCAATCCCCACCTGGAGGCGGATGCCTGTCCGGCGACCTGCAGCGGGGAGCCTGCACCATCGGCGGTCGACATCCAGCCGTTCCTTCCCCCCGATCCCCACCCGCTGAGGGCGATCATGCAGGGGCTGTCCCAGAGCGGCGGCGCGGTGTCTGCAGCGATGGGCACTGAAGACCTCTCTGCGCTCCCGGCCTGCGCCTGTGACAGCGACGGGCACGACACCGTCACCCTCCATCCCGGCGACGTGGTCACCCTCGATGATGCCGCATCCGCGCTGGTCATCTCGGACTCGGTGCCGCTGCTGTGGGGGGAGGCGGGGTTTGTGCCGCTGGATCGCCGCGAGACTCAGGTGACCGACTGCCGGCGTCCCGACTGGCCAACCTCCACCGCACCAGAGCCGATGGCCTGCTACTGCTGTGGGGCACCGTGATGATCGCCCTCCTGCTGGCCTGCCACGGCATCCTGTCGCCGATGTCTCCGCTGCCGACCTCGCAGCAGCTGATGATGGAGCACTCCGACAGCGAGGATGCGCTCCAGCTGGTGGTCCAGTCCGGTCACCGTGAGGTCCCGCTCCTGGTCGCGGGTTCTCCAGACGGCTCGCTGGTGGCCACCGCGGATCGCAGCGGGCTGATCCTGCTGTGGAGCACCGTGGATGGTCGCCAGCTCAAGCTGCTCAGCGGGGCGGGGCGACCCGAAGCGATGGAGTGGTGGGCCCCACCGGATCACCCGCCGCGGCTGGTGGTGCTCAACGGGGTCGGGAAGCTCAACGTCTTCTCGCCCTACAGCGGCGAGCGCCTCGATGTGAGCCTCCCCGAGAACATCCTCTCCATCGCGGTCTCCTACGACGGCCGGCAGCTGGCAGCGGCGGCGTCTCAGCGAACCTGGCTGGTGGATGCCGACGGCACCACAGAGTCATTTCTCGGCGGCGGCAGCGCGGTCGCGGTGACCTCCCGGCGCCTGATCATGGTGGACCGACGCGGTCGGCTTCAGAGCGTGTCCCTCTCCGGCCGGGACCACTCCGTTCGCTGGAAGCTTCCGGCACTGCCAGGCGCGCTCGTCGCCCGCAGTGGCAGGGTGATCACCGCAGATCCGGTCGAGGGGGTCTGTGCCTGGAAGGCGGAGTCCGGGCAGCGGCTGTGGTGCGCGAGGACGGAGGGAGCCGTCACTGGGCTGCTGGCCCTCTCAGGCAATCGGCTCCTGGTGACCTCGAACATCAAAGGCAGCATGGAGTGGGAGGCGCAGACCGAGGTCTGGTCGCTGCTCGCCGGCCCTCCCCGCTCTCCGACGGTCTACCTCGGCGCCCAGGGTGCAGCGCCTTCCGGGGATGGCTTCGTGCTCGGAATGACCGACGGCCGTGCCATCCGGGAAGATGCGGGCCGCACGATGACCTTCAGCGGCAGCGTCAGCCTGGGGCAGACGGTGGAGTTTGGCGGTCGCATGCTGCTGGTGGGCGGGGAAGGGGATGGACAGACCCTCTGGGACACCAGCCAGGGGCGCTTCATGCGGTACCTCTCGACCCCTGGCGCACAAGCCGCGGATCTCTCCGCTGACGGCAACCGGCTGGCAGTGGCCGGGCCGGATGGGCTCGCCCTGTACGGTTCGGAAAGCACGGAGCCGGTCTACCCAGACGTCGGAATGGTGGCCTCTCAGCTCGCCCTGTCTGACGACGGCGACACGGTGCTCCTGGCGGACGAAGTCGGGAACGTGCGCCTGGTCTCTCTAAGCGACACCGGGGAAGAGACGGAGCCATGGGAGTACACCCTCCATCAGCCCGCCCGCGTGCTGGCGGTGGCGGACTCAGTGGCTCTCGCCGTCTCCCGGCAGGGTGAGGTCGTGGTCCGGCGCGAGGGATGGCCTGACCACTCTTTCCAGGTCCGCCAGGCTCGGATCAGCAGCGCTCAGCTCTCCGAAGACGGCTCGATCGTGCTGCTCGCAGGCACAGAGCGCAAGGGCATGACCTGGGTGGGGGCGGTGTGGCGCTATCGCAACGACGGCACACTCGTCTGGACCTGGAACACCGTCGCGCCAGTGCTCGTGGTGTCTCTGCTCGACCGCGACACCGCCCTGGTCTCCACCGCAGATGCCCGCCTGTGTGCCCTCCCGCTGGTCGGAGTCGAGGAGACGGACTGTCCGGAGGCCCCCCCGGGAAGCATGCCGATGACCTCGCTGTCCATGAGCCGATCCGGGCTGATCGCCGGAGGACGGGTCGACGGCGGCGCGCAGCTCTGGGGGACCCATGCGACGGACTCATCGCTGCGACTGGTGGGGTTTGCCGATGACCGGGGCGCTCCCTCCTGGGCGGTCATCGCACCGTCGAGCCGGGCCTATGACGCCTCGCTCGCCGGGGACATCTCCTCGGCCTACTGGGTGCTGTCCGCCACGGATCCCACAAGCCTGGAGTCCTTCCCGCTCTCTCGGCTGAAGTCCGCTGCATACCGACCAGGGCTGCTCTCGAGCTACCTCAGCGGCCAGCTCGACCCGATCGACCTGCTGGAGACCGGAGCGCTGCCCCAGCCGCCGAGCGTCGCTCTCATCGAGGCCCCAAATCCCGCCGACGGTGACCAGGCAACCCTCACCGCCTGCATTACCCCGCGCAGTGGCGGGCTGGGGACGGTCGCGGTTCGGCTCAACGAGCGGGAGATCGCCGCCTTGACGCCCGGTCAGCTCTCCGAGAGCCCGACCTGCCCCCACCTGCTCTCGTACCCCCTCACCAGCCACCTCAGGCTGCTCGCGGCTGAGAACCGTCTCGCGGTCCTCGCCTGGGATGAGACCGACACCGTCGCCGGACAGCCCCTGGAGGTTCGCTTTTCCGGCCCGAAAGTCACGGCTCGCTCTAACGCCTCCAGCGGGATTCCCCGGGTGAGGGTCACTGTGGCACCACCGGCAGAGGACGCCCGACCGGGGCTGTTCGTCCTGCTGGTTGGCATCTCGAACTACCCTGGTGATCTGGAGCTGGAGTACCCCGCTGAGGACGCCAGGAAGGTCGCTGCGACCATCGCGTTGGGTGCTGCCGCGGTGGGAGAGCAGCCGGCCCTGTTCAGCACGATCGACATCCGCACCCTCACCAACGACGACGTGGACAGCACCGAAGACATCCTGCGGGTCGCCCGGGAGATGTTCGTGGACCAGGAGCCAGAGGACATCTTCGGCATCTACCTGGCTGGGCATGGGGTGATCGATTCGGAGGGGGAGTGGCACTTTCTCACCAACAAGGCCACCGAAGACACCATCACCCCCGAGAACGCCCTGTCCTCCACTGCGCTCACCCGGCTCCTCCAGACCGCTCCCGCCAGCCACCAGGCCATCGTCCTGGACACCTGTGCTGCTGGACAGGCTGTGGACTCGGTGCTCAGCCGAGAGCAGGCCCTGATCAGCGAGCTGACCCTGCAGCAGATGAAGGATCGCACCGGGCTGCTGATCCTGGCGGCATCCTCTGGCGACAAGGTGGCCTATGAGTCCACGGAGCTGGGCCATGGGCTGCTGACCGCCGGGCTGCTGCTCGGCCTGAAGAACGAGCAGCTCGCTGGGCTGCACGAGGACTACCGCTGGTACATCGGCGCCCTGTTTGACTACGCTGCCACCAAAGTCCCCGAGCTGGCAGAGGGGGTCAACCTCCACCAGCGTCAGCAGCCGGTGGTCGCCCGCCCGGCTGGCGCTGACTTTCACATCGGCCGGTGGCACACCGATGTCGGCAACGAGCGCAGCCTCCCGGTGGTGGCCCCGGCGGTTCTCATGAGCGAGAACCCACTCGGAGACGTCCTCCTCCTGAGCGACTCGGTGAACCTCGCCCTCTCTGGGGCTGCCGAGCGTCCGAAGACTGAGGATGCGCCCGGGGCCTTCCTGTTCAAGAAATCCTCGTCGTACACCTCGGCCCTGCGCCTGTGGGGACTCTACAAACAGGACGGGGAAGACTTGAAGGTCCAGGTCGTCCTGATGCGGGGCAGTGAGCAGCTCGCCAGCAAGAGCTTCACCGCCGAGGCCAGCACGGTCGCTGAGAAGCTCGTGGCATGGGTCGAGGCCGAGATTGAGGCAGACCATGTCCGGTGAGTGGACCTTTCAAGGCACAGAGCAGACCATCGGCCCAGGCGTGGCCGGGGGCACCACGCCGCCAGAGCTTCCCGACCGCTACGAGGACCGGGGGCTGATCGGGGCGGGCAGCATGGGGGAGGTGAGGCGGGTCTATGACCAGCACCTCCGCCGCGAGGTCGCGATGAAGATCATCGCCTGGGGGCTGGCGGACACCCCGCGCGCGCGGAGCCGGTTTATCGCAGAGGCCAATCTGTCTGCCCGACTCCAGCACCCTGGCATCGTCCCGGTCCATGACCGAGGGGTGTCTGTGCGGGGACGGGCGTGGTTCACCATGCCCCTGGTCCGTGGCCACACCTTCAACGCGCTGCTCGCGGAGCTTCATGTCGCCGTGAGCCAGGGGAGCTGGCAGACGACCCCATCAGGATGGACCTTCCGGCGCCTGCTCAGCGTGCTCGGGACCGCCTGCGATGCAGTCGCCTATGCCCACAGCGAAGGGGTCATCCACCGCGATCTCAAGCCCGGCAACATCATGGTCGGGGCGTTCGGACAGGTCCAGGTGATGGACTGGGGGATCTCCGGCCTGCTCACCGGTCCCGAAGACGGCCTCCCTGGCATCCAGATCGGGGTGTCTGGCACGCCCGCCTTCATGGCCCCTGAGCAGGCCGACGGCAGCCCGGATGCGCAGGGACCGTGGACCGACATCTACGCCCTCGGCACGATCCTGTTCGTGCTGCTGACCGGGCAGGCGCCCTACCATGGCGACCCGGCGCAGATCCTCGCCTGCATCCGGAACGCCGAGACCTCACCCTCGGTCATCGACTCCATCCCTCCAGGGCATCCCCGGCTGGCGGAGCCCCTCGTCCGGCTGTGCGAGGAGGCCATGGCGCGTCGCAGTGAGGACCGTCCCAGGCGGGCGCTCGATGTCGCCCGGCGCATCAAGGCGTGGCTCGACGGGGAGCTGCGTCGGGATCAGGCCCGGAAGATGGTCCACGATGCCCGACCAGACAAGGAGCGGGCCATTGCGCTGCGGACCGACGCCGACGGACTGAGGCAGGCTTCTGATGTCCTCCTCGCTCCGCTCCCCCCCAACGCCCCGGTTGCCCGGAAGGCCGCGGC
>JBLHNG010000446.1:0-7324 GCA_047621685.1 Myxococcota bacterium
AGTCCCCGCTCCCCCTGCCACCCCCCTGCCGGGCCAACGCCCCCGCTTCCTCAGTGACCCAACCGGCACCACCCAGAGCACCGCATGGTTCCATCCCTCACAGCCTGACTGAGCGTTTACACGCCTCCAGGCCCTGATCCGCTACGCTGCAAGTGTGCGTGGCTGGCTTCGACATGAGGGGGACGAATATCCGGTAGATCTGGCGGATCTCGACGTGGAGATTCGCCAGGGAATGCTGCCTGGATCCGCCGAGCTGCGCTACGATCCCTGGACCCGGGGGGACTTCCGCCACCTCTCAGACATCCCCGAGCTGTCCGAGGCCTTCGACGCCCCCGACGCCCGGTTCGCCGCCCACCTCCGCACCCGGCGTCGCCCCTGGTTCACCACCACGCTCACGGTGATCATCGTGGCTGCGGCGATCATCCAGGTCTCGCTGGGTGCCCTGCGGCTCCCCGAGGCCTCAGCACTGCTGGCCCGGACCTTCGGGCAGTGGATGGTTGGCCTGGAGCCCACCCTTCTCGACGGCCGCTGGTGGACCCCGTGGACCGCCCAGCTCACCCACGCCGACCTCCTGCACGCCCTGTTCAACGCACCGATCATTGCCTACTGCGGCTACCGGGTGGAGCAGGCCCTGGCCCCCAGCGGGACCCTGGCGGTGGTCTGTGCGGCGGTGGTTGGTGGGGCGGTGCTGATCATCGGCTTCGACTCCATCCCGGTCATCGGCTCCTCGATCATCGCCTATGGACTGTGGGGTGCCCAGATCGCCATCGGGCTGCGCATGGGCGAGGCCATTCCCGAGGACCTCCGCGGTCGATATGGAATGGGAAACCTCATCTTCTTCGCTCCGCTCTACGCCGCGAGCCTGTTCAACCCCGACGTCTCCCACCTCGGCCACGCCGGGGGCCTCATCGGCGGCGGGCTGGTCGCGGTGATGCTGTCGGCAGAGACCATGGCGCCGGCTGCACAGCGGATCCGCTGGCGGCTTCGGGTGGTCTGCCTCTCTGGCCTGCTCGCCCTCTCACCGGTGCTCCTGCTCGCCCTCGCTGCCCGGGTGCCCGCCCTGGCCTACGCCCCCTACCAGGAGGCCACGGTCACTGAGGCCGGGGTGAGCCTCTCCCTGCCAGTCCGGTTCGCCGAGCACCCCATCTCGGTCGGCGGGATGGCCGGGTGGCGAGCCAGCGTCAACAGCAGCGAGCCGATCTTCGCCGACCTCTTCCTCATGGAGAACGAGTCCGCGACCACCCCGGAGTGGCTGGCAGAGTGGTGGGGGCGCAGCCTCAGCGGCACCGCCACCATCGACGACGCACCCGAGCCACTGGGACCGGGCTGGACCGTACACGCCTTGTCCGTCCAGACCGCCGATCAGGGCACCGTCCGGGTCATCGAGCACCAGCACCAGCGCGGACGGTGGCTGGTCCGGGCCGGCTACTATCTCCGCCCCCGGGCCTCCGCAGTCGCCGGTCGCGAGGCCCTGTATCGCCACGCCCTGACCACCATCGAGGTCCACGAGCCGCCCACCCTGCTCGCCAGCCAGGAGCGCCTGGAGCGCAACCCGACCTCCCCGTCGATGCTCTACAACTACGCCCGGGAGCTGCACCGCCTGGGTCGGGTCTCTGAAGCGGACACCGTCTATGGAAAGCTGGACACCCGGTCTGATGGCTGGCAGTGGGACGCCGCCCGGGCCCGCCTCCAGCTCTGGCTGGAGTACCCCGACGCCGCCGACATCGAGCGGCGGGACTGGCTGCTGGGCTACCTCGACGAGGCCCCGGGCATCGACGCCACCCTCCACCGTCGCGGCATGCAGTGGCTGGTGGCCAGGGGCGACTGCGCGACCGCCCGGCGTCAGATCCGCCGCCTCTCCGGCAACCCGGAGTCAAGCCTCACCGCCGAGCCGGAGCTGATCGCGGAGCTGGCCGACCTCCTCTCCCCCTGCCGAGACGGCTCAGGGGGCGGCCCGCTGACTGTCGGAGAAGCCTTTCCCCTCCGACCAGACCACCACTAAGAACCGCACGCTCCGCGCCTCCAGGCGCTCCGGGTCGATCCCTGCATCGATGGGCGGGTAGGCTCACCCCGGGCGACGAGAATCCTCGCTACGATCCTATCGTGCTCGATAGCTGAGATGGTACGCCACGGTCGCTGAGTGTCGGAGACACCGAAGCAGTCGCGGATCCATCGGACGAGTCGGGTCATGGCACACCTCCTGCATCCTCACTGATGCAAGAATCAGGACAGGAGACAGACATGATCAAAATCGACGGCGCCATGGGAGAGGGTGGGGGACAGGTCATCCGCTCGTCGCTGAGCCTCTCCATGCTCACCGGCAAGCCGGTCCACCTGGAGAACATCCGCGCTGGACGCGACAAGCCCGGCCTCCTCCGCCAGCACCTCACCGCGCTTCGGGCGGCCGTCGAGATCAGCGGCGGCACGGTCGAGGGCGACGAGCTGCGATCCACCACGGTGAAGTTCACCCCCGGCACGATCCGGCCCGGACGCTACCGGTTCGCAGTGGGGACCGCCGGCAGCGCGGCGCTGGTGCTCCAGACCATCCTGCCCGCCCTCATGCTCGCCGACGCTCCCAGCGAGATCGCGGTGGAGGGTGGCACCCACAACGGCAAGTCCCCGCCGTTTGAGTTCCTCGCCGAAGCGTTCCTGCCCCTGCTGGGCCGGATGGGACCGCAGGTGTCCCTTGAGCTGGTCCGCCCGGGCTTCTACCCAGCCGGCGGCGGACGCATGGTTGCCCGCATCGAGCCGGTCAAGGCGCTGACCCCCATCGAGCTGCTGGAAGTGGGCGAGCGTGGTCCGATGTCCACCTGCGCCATGGTCTCCTCGCTGCCCCGCAACATCGGACACCGCGAGATCGTGGTCATCAAGGACGCCTTCGAGCTGAGCTGGCCGCAGACCGAGGTCGTGCAGGTCGAGGATCCGCGTGGACCGGGCAATGTGGTGCTGGTCAAGGTGCCCTGCGGCTGCCTCACCGAGGTGTTCACCGGGTTTGGTCGGCGCCGCAAGAGCGCGGAAGACGTCGCCAACGAGCTGGTAGAGGAGGTGAGGGCGTACCTCGCGACCAACGCACCGGTCGGAGAGCACCTCGCCGATCAGCTCCTCCTGCCCATGGCCCTTGCTGGCGGCGGAAAGTTCCGGACCAGCCCGCTCTCCCTACACACCACCACCAACATCGAGGTCATCCAGCGGTTCCTCGATGTCCCCTTTGAGGTCACCAACCAGGAGGATGGCTCGGTCGTCGTGTCGGTCGGCTGAGCAGGGCTACCGGGAGGCCGCTTTGATCTGCTGAAAGGTGAGGTCAAACTTCGTCAGATACTTACGGAGCCTGTCGGCATCATTGACCGTCTTGCGTCGCTTTCGAGAAGCCGCAAACAGAGCCCGTCCAGCCGCTGAGATCGAGTCAGACTGCCCACAGATCCCGATGACGTCGGCGAGCTGGGTGCGGTCGAACCGGTCGAGGTTGTCGATCTGCTCCGGGGTGAGGACTGCGGAGAGGTTGGCGGTGGTCGGGTCTGTCGTGGTGCTGCCCCAGTCCAGCCGCAGCCGGACCAGCTCCTCGGCGACCTCCTCGGTGCTGATGCGTCCGCCAGGGGCGAGGGTTGACATGCGCTGGATCGCTCCGCTGAGATCGCGGAAGTTGCCCGACCAGATCGCCTCGGGGCTGACCGCGAAGCTGAGGAACTGCTCTCGGGCCTCTCGGCTGAAGGTCACCCGCCGGCCAGTCTTCACGGTGAACTGCTCCAGCTCGTAGTCGAGGTTGGGCGGGATGTCCTCGGGGCGCTCCGCGAGGCCGGGCAGGCGGAAGTGCCAGAGGTTGATCCGGGAGAGCAGGTCGGCTCGGAACGCCCCGGCGACCACCTGGGCGGCCAGATCGCGGTTGGTGCCAGCGATGAGCTGGAAGCTGCTGTGATCCTCGATGTCGGCGCCGACGGGCAGGAAGTTGCCGGTCTCGATCGCCCGCAGCAGCATCGCCTGCTCGTCGAGCCCCAGCTCTCCGATCTCGTCGAGGAACAGCAGCCCCCCGTTCGCCCGCTTGATGAGCCCGGCCCGATCCCGAAGCGCGCCGGTGAAGCTGCCCCGACGGTGGCCGAACAGGGCGCTCATCGCGGCATCCCCGCGCATCGTGGCGCAGTTGATCTCCACCAGCGGCCCCTCCACCAGCCGCCGCTCCTTTTTGACCGCGTAGATGCGACCGGCGAGCTGGCTCTTTCCCGATCCGGTCGGACCGGTGAGCAGGATGGGCGCAGTGCTGGAGATCGAGACGGTGTTGATCCGGTCGATCATCTGGTTGAACGAGATGTTGCGGGTGTTGATTCCCGACTTGAGGATCGAGATCCGGTCCCGCTGCTCCTGCTGGAACCGGGCGGCGATCCGGTCGTACCGCGACAGGTCGAGATCGATGATCCGGTGCACACCGCCGGTGGTGCCCAGGTTGCTGCCGATCTTTGGCGCGGTCTGGACCATCCGAGCGGGGAAGTGACGGGACTCCGTCAGCAGGAACAGGCAGATCTGAGCGACGTGGCTGCCAGTCGAGATGTGTACGAGGTAGTCCTCGCTGTCGGTGTCAAACGGGTAGCTCCGGGCGAAGTCGTGCAGCGTGGCGAAGACCTGCTCGAAGTCCCAGGGGTCCTCAAACGTGATGCTCTGCTGGTTGACCTCGGTCTCCGGCGAGATCTGGTCGATGTCCCGGGCGAGCACATCGCCCAGCCCCCGATCCCGGTGCTCGCGCAGCAGCTCGAAGCGATCGATGATCAGATCGTCCTGCTGACACAGCGACACCGACGGCCGCCACCGCTCCCAGCGGTTCGTCTTGAAGCCCGCGTCCAGCCGGGTTCCCATCAGACCAATCGCGACGGTTCTTCGTCGTGTCACGTTTTTCCTCGCTGGCGGCAGCGTATCGCGATCCGGGGAATACCGATCCGGTGTGAAGATCGGTATCTTTTCACACCGGCCGGTATTCTTCTTTTCTGAGGAGATGTCTCCTCAGACTCCTACAAACAAACCCAAGAATGGGTTTGCATCGCTTTGCAATGTGCTTCTACCGAGCACACCAACTTCGTTGCCGTTTCGGTATAGCATAGGGGTCCACATGGAGTCTCGATGCGCCCAGTCCTCCTGCTGATGCTCGGCGGAGCCCTCCCCGGGTGCAAGGACAAGGCGGTCGACTCCGCGGACACCGGCTCGATCTCCGACCCAACCCCCGACACCCCCGACGACCTCGACGGCGACGGCTACGGTGCCGACGACTGCGACGACACCGACGAGGACGTCTACCCCGGCGCCTGGGAGCTGTGCGACGGCGTGGACAACAACTGCGACGGGCAGATCGACGAAGATGCTGCCCTGACCTTCTACACCGACGCCGACGGAGACGGCTACGGCGACATCAAGAGCGGCGTGGAGGCCTGCGAGCAGCCGTCCGGCACCGTCTCCCTCTCTGGGGACTGCGCAGACGACAACCCCGACAACTTCCCCGGGGCCGATGAGTACTGCGACAGCGCTGACAACGACTGCGACGGGCAGACCGACGAGGAGGACGCCCTCGATGCCACGGCCTGGTACTTCGACGCCGACGGCGATGGCTACGGCTACGACAAGTCCATCGCCTGGGCCTGCACCCAGCCGGGGGACTACGAGGCCCTCGGCGGCGACTGCGACGACACCGATCCCCGCTTCCACCCCGGTGCCGCAGAGCCCGACTGCACCGATCCGACCGACTACAGCTGCGACGGGCTGACCGAGTACACCGACGACGACAGCGACGGCTGGGCCGCGTGTGTGGACTGCGACGACGCCGACGCAGCCCAGCACCCGGGTGCCGATGAGTACTGCAACGGCGAGGACGACAGCTGCGACGGCGTGATCGACGAGGACACCAGCGTCGACGCCCTGCCGTGGTACTTCGACGCCGACTCCGACGGCTACGGCGACGCTCTGAGCGGGGTCAACGCCTGCAGCCAGCCCTCCGGCTACGTCGCCGCCGACACCGACTGCGACGACGCAGACGCCGACCAGCACCCTGGCGCCGACGAGCACTGCTCCGGCGAGGACGACGACTGCGACGGCACCACCGACGAAGACGACGCTGTGGATGCGGGCACCTGGTACGCCGATGCCGACGGGGATGGATACGGCGACGTGACGACCGCCACGACGAGCTGCGAGGAGCCCAGCGGCTACATCGGGGATGCCACCGACTGCGACGACACCGACGCCGACATCAGCCCCGCTGCCCCTGAAGTCTGCGACGGGGCGGACCAGGACTGCGACGGCGACATCGACGAGGACGCCACGGACCCGGAGGTCTTCTACCTCGACGACGACGGCGACGGCTACGGTGACAGCGAGATCAGCGCCGAGGGCTGCGAGGCTCCCAGCGGCTACCTCGTCGACAGCAGCGACTGCAACGACCTCGACGCCACGGTCTACCCCGGCGCGGAGGAGGTCTGCGGCGATGAGCAGGTCAACGACTGCGACGCCACCGAGGAGGAGGCCGCCGCCCTGTGCCTGGAGGAGTCCACCGACCTCAGCGTGGCCCTGACCGCGATCACCGGAGAGGCCGCCTCGGACTACTCCGGCAGTGCAGTCTCCGGAGATGGGGACTTCGACGGCGACGGGATCAACGACACCCTCATCGGCGCCTGGGGTGACGACGACGGCGGCTCGACAGCCGGGGCAGCGTATGTGGTCTACGGCAGCGTCTCCGGGGAGATGTCCCTGTCTGATGCCGACCTCAAGCTGACCGGTGCAGACTCCGGAGACTACGCCGGGTCCGCAGTCGACTTCGCTGGCGACTTCGACGGCGACGGCCTGGACGACGTGCTCATCGGTGCGTGGCGGGAGGACACCGGGGCGAGCAACGCCGGGGCGGCCTACCTCGTCCTCGGCGGAGTCACCGGCACCCTCTCCCTGACCTCGGCCGCCCTGACCCTGACCGGCGAGTCCTCTGGCGACTACAGCGGTGCAGCAGTGGCTGGAGTCGGAGATGTCGACGGCGACGGCCTCTCTGACATCTTCGTCGGCGCCTGGGGAGACGACGACGGCGGCTCCTCAGCCGGGGCGGCCTACCTCATCCTCGGTGGGGTCACCGGCACGCTCTCCCTGGCCTCCGCCGACCTCAAGCTGACCGGTGAGTCCTCTGGCGACTACAGCGGCTCTGCGGTGGCGGGTGCGGGAGATGTGGACGGCGACGGGCTCGATGACCTCCTCATCGGCGCCTATGGCGAGGACACTGAGGGCAGCCAGGCTGGGGCGGCCTACCTCGTGCTCGGCGGACTCACCGGAACGCACAGCCTCTCCGACGCCGAGGCCGTCTTCTACG
>JBLHNG010000447.1:0-7320 GCA_047621685.1 Myxococcota bacterium
TCGACACCCCGCCCGACGACGTCGCCCCCGGTCAGATGCGCACCGTGAAGATCCTCCAGACCGCTGCGCACGATCTGGTCGGGATGGTCGTGGACTGAGCGATCGTGCTCGCGTTGTCTGTGGTGCTGCCGGCCTTCAACGAGGCGGACAACCTCGCGCAGACCGTGCAGCGCGCCGTGTCGGTCCTGGAGCGCCTGGACCTGTCGGCGGAGATCATCGTGGTGGACGATGGCTCCACCGATGACACCGCTGCGATTGCTGCCGGGCTGCCGGTTCGGCTGATCTGCCACCCTGAGAACCAGGGCTATGGTGCGGCCCTGCGCAGCGGCTTCGCGGCGGCTCGGGGGGAGCGAGTGTTCTTCACCGACGCCGACCAGCAGTTCGACCTCTCCGAGCTGCCCGGCCTCCTCGCCGCAGCCCGGGAGGCTGACATCGCGGTGGGCTACCGGCAGGTTCGACGGGATCCACTGCACCGTCGACTCAACGCTGCCGCCTGGGGCGGGCTGGTCCGCCGGCTGTTCGACCTCTCGGTGCGTGACGTCAACTGCGCCTTCAAGGTCATCCACCGCCGGGTGCTGGAGGCTGTGACCCTCACCTCGACGGGAGCACTCATCAACACCGAGCTGCTCGCGTCTGCCCGCTCTGAGGGCTTCTCCGTGGTCGAGATTCCAGTGAGCCACTACCCCCGGACTTCCGGTCAGCAGACCGGCGCCCGTCCAGTGGTCATCCTCAAAGCCTTTGCCGAGCTCATCGCTTTGCGGGCGGCAGCCCGACCCCGATCCCCCGGGTCTGGTCAGCCCTGAGGACCTCGCTGACCAGGGCCATGCGGAACGCCGTGGTCTCTCCTGCCCAGGCCAGCACCGCGGACAGGTCTGGATCGTCCACGTCGATGTTCATCGTCGCTGCGCCCTCCTGGATGGCGAGGATTCGGGTCCGGGTGAGGGTCTCGATGGCGCTGCGTCGGTGGCTGGACTGGGTGGGCACCCACTGGGAGCGGATGGCGAGGGGCACGGTCCGTCGGGCCTCAAGCTGGACGATGACCCCCATCGGCTGACCCGGCAGCGGACTGTAGGGCAGGGCATCGCTGAGCACTCCGGTGGCGAACGGCACCGCACCCAGCGCCTGAGCCAGCCGCCCCCGATCCCGCACCGCGTCACCCATACCAGTCATGTCGAGCAGGACCTCATCCCAGCGCATCGCGGCCTGGTGGGCCAGCCGGAGGGCGAACGGACTGTAGGGCTGCACCGCGACCGTCAGCGGGATGTTGGTGTTGGTCACGGCGGGGCGCCGGGCATCGCCGAGGCCAGAGAGCACAAGGGCGATGAGGGGACGCTCCCGGAGCGCGCGGACCCGGGGCGGCTGCGGATCGGTGGGCAGGGTGGGCACGAGCAGGAGCTGGTGGCGCACCCCCGGCCCGGCGTAGACCCGGATCTCCGCATCCAGACCATCGACCTGGGAGACATACAGCTCCACGTTCGCTGCGGTCGCCAGATCGCGGATCTGGTTGGCGAGGACGAGCGGGTCGGCGCGGGTCTGGTAGATGGCGTGCCGGATGCCACCGTGCTCCTCAGCGGCCAGGGGGGTGGCGTCGAGGGTGGGGAGGGTGGCGTCGATGAATGCGTCGACCTGTCCGGTGATCACATCGGGCGGGGTGGTGTGGATGGGCGGCGCGATGAGGCGCGCGATGAGGGCAGGGGCCCGCCAGACCCCGATCCCGATCAGCAGGACGGCGCCGAGGATGAGCAGCCAGAGTCCTCGCCGGGAGAGGGTCAGCGATCCCTCCGCAGGTGCTCCCAGGCCGCCCTCAGCTGCGGATCCACATCCAGACGCTCTGTGAGGGTGCCGGTCCAGGGTGGGGCAGCCACAGCCGCGGACTCTCTCAGCGGGAGGGCGCTGATCATCGCCTCCAGCCGCTGACGCTCTGCCGCGGAGATCGACAGCCCGGCGACCTCCTCCTGGAGCATCCTGAGCTGGTCCGGAGACGTGCTGAGGGCAACGTGAACATCCGGGGTGACGCCAACCCCGGGCTGGATGCTCTCGCCGCCAGGGAGGTAGTAGCGGGCCACGGTGAGCTTGAGCGCGGAGCCGTCCTCGAACTCATAGACGTGCTGCATGGAGCCCTTGCCGTAGGTCGGCTCTCCGATGACGGTCGCCCGCCCGATGTCCTGGAGCGCGCCCGCGACCAGCTCCGAGGCGCTCGCGGAGCCGCCGTTGACCAGCACAACGATCGGCAGGGTGCTGCGATCACTGGCGGCAGCGGTGGCTTCAAAGGACTCGATCTGGCTGGGATCCCGGCCCCGGGTCTGAACGATGAGGCCCTCGGAGACGAACAGGTCGACCAGCTCGACAGCCTCGGTGATCAGGCCGCCGGGGTTGTCCCGAAGGTCGAGGATGACCCCACTCAGCGGTGCGTCCTTCTCCAGGTCGGCCAGCGCTATCGCGGTCTCGGCGGCGACCCGTCTTGAGAAGTGCTTCAGCCTCAGGTAGCCCCAGCCGTCCGCCAGCAGCGCACCCTCTACGCTGATCTCCAGCACCTCGTCGCGGACGACGGTGAGGGTGACCGGGACGTCGCCGCGCAGGAGGGTGAGCTGGACGCTGGCGCCCTGGGGGCCGTTGAGGCGGTCGAGGACTTCTGGGGAGGTCAGGGTGGCGATCTCCACCCCGTCGATGGCAGTGAGGACATCTCCGGGCTGGATGCCGGCGAGCGCGGCGGGACCACGGGGCAGCACGCGATCGATGACCGGGCTGACCTCTCCGAGCGTGCCCAGCTCGATGCCGATGCCCAGGTAGCGCCCATCCGCCCGCTCCTGGAGGCGCTGGTACTCCTCGGGGGGCAGCCAGACGGAGTGTGGATCGAGGTCGTCGACCATGCCCTGGACCGCGGAGTGCACCAGCTCCAGGGGCTGAAGCTCCTCGACGTAGCTGCTCTCGATGGTGGTCATCGCCCGAGCGAGGGTGTTGAGTCCGTCGTAGGCGTTGGTCGCGCTGGCCCAGGAGGAGCGCACGATGCCGGAGCCGGAGACGAGTCCGCCGGCAAATGCGACCGCGACCAGGGTGAATGCCTTGAGGGTTCGCTGCATGTTCAGTAGCCTCCGCGCGTCAGCCAGGGGAGCGGGTCCTGGGGCTCGTCGTGGTAGCGGACCTGGAAGGAGAGCAGGTAGCCGTCGTTGTCGGTCAGCCCGGAGCCGCCGACCGTGCCGAGGACGTCACCAGCACAGAGCTGCTGGCCGACCCGGACCTTGATCCCAGAGAGGTGGGCATAGACGGTGGTGTAGGGGCCGTGGGCGACGGCGACGGTCTGGCCGTACATTGGCAAAGACTCCGCAATTCGCACTGCCCCGCCGTAGACCACCTTGACCGGGGTGCCCAGCTCCGCGGCGATGTCGACCCCGTCGCTGCGCTCACTGCGACCGCTGCGGGCGTCGGTGTAGCTGCCGAACCGACGGATGAGCCGCCCGCTGATCGGCCAGGGCAGGCGACCGTTCTGGCTGCGGAAGGCGCCCGAGTCGCCACACCGACTGCCTGAAGTCGTGCCGCTGTCGGTGTACCAGCCCCCGCCCATCGACAGCTGGGTGTTGAAGCTGCTGCGGGCCTGGGTGGTCTCAGACATCAGGCGCATCGCCAGCTCTCGCCGGGTGCGCACGTCTTGCAGCAGGGTGAGCTTGCGCGACCGCTGATCCTGAAGCTCGCCCTCCTTGAGCTGAAGCTCCGCGCCGAGGCTGTTCAGGGCATCCATCCCCGAGGACACCGCGGTCTCTGCGGTCCGTCTGGTCTCGACGGCCTCGGAGAACGCCACCAGTCGCTGGGCATCTGCCGAGATGATCGCGGCGAGGTAGCGGCTCCGGCGGCGGAGGTCGTACGGGTCCTCGGAGCTGAAGATGATCCGGGCCAGCCCCCGGCGGTGGAGCCGGTACAGAAGGCGCATCCAAGAGGCGACCTCCGCACGGTGGTGGTCGAGCTGTGCGTCTGCGGCGGCCAGCTCCTCCCGGGTCTGGAGCTGACGGGCCTCCAGCTCAGCCTTTCTCACCCTCAGGCCCTCGACCTCCGCGGACACGGACTGAAGCTCGGTGTCGATGTCGGACAGGGCGTCGAGGATGCCGCGCTCCTCAAGCCGGGTCTGCTCGACCGTCTCCCGGGGATCCGCCGCCACGCTGAAGGTGCCCGAGGACAGGCTCGGGTCCTGGGCGGTGGCCAGCGTGGAGAGGAGGAGGATCATGCAACACCCCGGAGGAAACGCTTCACTGCGATGGTCGCGGCGGTCACCCCAAGAATGACACCAGAGACTGCCAGCAGTGCCACATACTCTGGCGGAATAAACGCCAGCTCCCCGGCCACTTCAAGCTCCAGCGCCTCCTGGAGGCGGAGCACCAGCACCCGGTAGACCCCCCACAGCCCGACCGTCGCGAGCAGACCCCCGACGAGGCCCTGCACGAGGCCCTCGAACAGGAACGGGGCGGTGATGTAGCGGTCTGAGGCTCCGACGAGCCGGGCGATCTCCAGCTCATCCTTGCGGTTGTAGACGATGAGGTAGACGGTGTTGGTCACCAGGAACATCGCCGCGATGAGGATGAGCATGCCGAGGATCACGCCCAGCGCTTTGAGCAGCGAGAGGAAGGCGTTGAACCGCTCAACCCACTCCCGGCCATAGTCGATGTCGGTGAACTCCGGACCGGCGAGGCTCTCGGCGAATGAAGCGACCATCGCGGGGCGGGCGGCCTCTGCAGTCAAGGTGACCTCCAGGGATGCCGGCAGCACTCCCTCTCCGAGGTCGGTCAGCACCGGCTCCAGCCCCTCAATCCGCTCGGTCAGCCAGTCTCGGGCATCGGCCTCAGAGACATAGCGGACCGCAGCCACCCCGGGCATCGCCGCGATTCGGTTCTTGGCCTCGAAGCGGAGGTCTTCGGAGACGTCTGGGTGGAAGTAGGCGGAGATGTGCACATCGCGGCTCCAGGTGTCCACGATGGAATTGAGGTTGTACTGGACGGTGAGGTAGACGCCGAACAGCAGCAGCGCGGCGGCAATGACCCCGGCGGCGACGCTGTTGAGGTAGAGGTTCTCCCACAGCGACCGCACCGAGCGGCGCAGGATGTGCCGGGCGATCTGGCTCACGACCGCACCAGCCGGCCGTGCTCGAACCGGAGCCGTCGGTAGGGGAAGCGCTGCATCAGGGCGGCGTCATGGGTGGCGACGAGGACGGTGGTGCCGCGCAGGTTGATCGCCTGGAGGATCTCCATGACCTCGATGGCCATGGCGCCGTCGAGGTTGCCGGTGGGCTCGTCGGCGAGGAGAATGGAGGGGTCGTTGACGATTGCCCGGGCGACCGCCACCCGCTGCTGCTCGCCGCCAGAGAGCTGCAGGGGCTTCTCATGCTCCCGACCCTCCAGGCCAACCACAGACAGCACTGCGTTGACCCGCCGCAGGATGGTCGGGCGGGGGGTGCCGATGACCTCAAGGGCGAGGCCGACGTTCTCGGAGATGGTCCGGCGGGGGAGGAGCTTGAAGTCCTGAAACACGATGCCGATGTTTCGGCGCAGCTCCGGGAGCTGTCTGCGGTGCATCTTCGCCACGTCGACCCCGCCCAGCAGCATCTTGCCCTCGCTGGGCTTGATGGCGCCGTACAGCAGCTTGAGCATGGTGCTCTTGCCCGCCCCCGATGGTCCGGTGACGTAGCAGAATTCCCCCTTAGCCACCCGGAGACTGACATCCGAGAGTGCTGCGATGTCGCCGTACTGCTTGGAGACGTGGTAGAGGCGGATCATCGGGAACGATTAACCGACGTGATGCCTGCCCGGAGAGGCTGGCGCGCATTCGGTGAGGGGAGAATACGATTCGCATCGCAGTCTACGGCGGCAGCTTCAATCCACCCCACATTGTGCATGCCTGGGTCTCGACCTGGCTGCTGTGGACCGATCAGGTCGACGCAGTCTGGCTGGTTCCGGTCTACCAGCACGCCTTCGAGGATCGACAGGACAAGCGGCTGGCTCCTTACGCCGACCGGATGGCCTGGTGCGCGGCAATGGCGGAAGACGTCGATGCTCGCATTGCAGTCAGCGATGTGGAGTCTCGGCTCCCGACCCCCTCCTACACCATCGACACCCTCCGCCACTTCAAGGCCACCCACCCCGAGCACAGCTTCCAGCTCGTCGTGGGCTCCGATGTCATTCCGCAGCTCCCGGACTGGCGGGATTGGGCGGGCATTGAGGCGGAATTTACGCCGATCATTGTGGGTCGGGCTGGCTATGACAGCCCTCCAGGCAGCGTGGTGTTTCCGGGCGTCAGCAGCACAGAGATTCGCGGGAAGCTCCGGAGCGGAGAGGATGTCGGGCACTTGCTGTGTGCGGGCGTTCGGGAGCGGATCTACAGGTCGGGCTGGCCGACGAAGTAAGCGGCCCCGGTGAGCGCGTTGCCGTCCTCGTCGTGTCCGCCGGCCAGAAGGACGCCGTAGTTGGGGTCTGAGTCGAAGCCGGGCCGGACCATGCCGAAGGGCAGGGAGGCCTCCGCGTCGTTCTTGTCGCAGTCCAGCACCTCGGTCCAGGTGTCGGACTGGGGATCGTAGATCTCGGCACACGCCAGGGGCTCGGGATTGAAGTAGATGAAGTAGTTGCCCGCCTCATTCGCCCCGCCAGCCACCAGGATTCGACCATCTGGCAGCTCCACTGCGGCGTGCTGGGCGCGCGCGTTCTTCATCGAGGCGGCCTGAGTCCAGCTGCCGTCGCGGTAGATCCAGGCTTCATCGGTGGCGGTGACCCGTGAGCCCTGGCTGTAGTAGGCGTCGACCTCGCCGATGTAGCCGCCAGTGACCAGCACTGCGTCATCTCCCATCGAGGTCAGGGACGGCCAGATGAGGCCCGACGACATCGACGGTGCCTCGCTGATCGCACCCGATATGCCGATGAGATCGCAGTCGTCGGAGTGCACGACCTCCACGTTGGCGTTGAGCTTCAGCCCGCCGCAGACCAGCACGCCGTCGGTTCCAAGGCGCGCAGCACCGGCACCGATCATGCCGGAGCGGGCGCTGCCAGAGACCGATGAGATGCTGAGGGTGTCGGGATCGAAGATCTCTGCGCTGTTCAGCGGGTTGATGACGTTGACATCGGCAGAGCCGAAGCCGCCAATGATGAACACCTTCCCGGTCGGGCCGAGCACGGTGGTGTGCATGGTTCGGCGCTCGATGAGCGGTTCACCCACGGTGTAGGTGTTGGTGCTCGGATCGAACACCCAGGTGGCGTTGCTGGTCTGAGCCTGGGACAGGTAGTCCACGGCACCGCCGGTCAGCAGGATGCGGTTGTCGAGCAGCCGGGTCGCGGTGTGTCCGAGTCG
>JBLHNG010000448.1:0-7302 GCA_047621685.1 Myxococcota bacterium
AGGTCGAGGTGACCCACAACCGCAGCCAGCACCGTGCCGAGGAACAAAAACAAGCCAAACGGCTGGTTGATGATTCCTTCGAGGACATGGAAGTGCGCGAGGTGGGTGAAGGCCGTGAGCAGCGCCCACGACTGCTGGCGCTCAGCAGCTCTGCCTCGTCCGGCTCCACCACCAACACCACGTCTTCGCCCATTGACACTGGGGGCGATGGGGAATGGGCAGCACCATCGCGGTCTGCGGTGTGAGGAGAAGCGGACTGCGTTCCTGGTTGCGTCGGTCCGGCACGAGCATCCACTGTCCTTATCTATACGCTGTCAGCAGCGCCGACCGGAACGGCCACTCATCGTCGGCGAGCACACCCTCCATCTCCAGACCACCCGGACAGTCCATTGGCACCGTGGCGGCGGCAGGCTCTCAGTGACGAGCGGGATGGTGGCGATGCAGGACTGCTGACGCCAACATCCCCTCACCTCCGGGCTCTGCTCTGACTCCTCATCTCACCGAGGCAAGGGCACAGCGATGAGCAGGGCCGCAGTGGTGACCGGCGTGGCCGTCGGATCTGCTCGCCCACAGCAACCCCACCGGGCACCTGGGCCGAGGTGGTCGTCGCGACCCTCCTCCTCGGCGATCCGGCTCGACTGGACTACATCAACGGCGCCATCCTCTCCATCAACGGTGGGATTCGCTGAGTGATTGGTAGCAGGGACCACGCGATGCTGAAGGCTCGACACCATATCCTCGGACTGTTCATCCTCTGGCACGTTGTCGCTGTGGTCTCGCCGATGCTGCCCAATGCCCCGATCGACAACACCGTTGGGGTGGTTCGTCAGGTGGCCCAGGGCTGGAACAGGCTGCGCAGCAGAGCATACGACACGACCGTCCCCTACCGACGACACCTCGGCGTGCGGCAGGGGTGGTCGATGTTCTCCAACGTCTCGGCCGAGACGGGCCGAATGGAGATCCACGTCCAGGAGGCCGGAGCGTGGCGTCCGCTGTTTATCGAGCGCTCAGCGGAGGCAGACTGGAACGCCTCGGTGTTTGACCAGTACCGGTGGCGTGAGGCCATGCGAGTGGTCCGCTTCAAGCCAAAGGAGCGTCAGAACCGGAAGCGGCTCTCGATCTGGATTGCCGAGCGCATCTTCACCGAGATGCCGGAGGTGGAGGCGGTACGCATCGACTCCGTGGCGCTCAAGACCCCGTCACCGAAGGAGTACCGACGGACTGGTGAGCTGATCCGCGGAACGGTCCGACGAACAAAGACGATCACCCGGGAAGACCCATGATCTCGCTCTGGTTGCGGTGGGTGCGGTTCTGGAGCACGGTGGAGGCCCCCCAGACCATGGCCGTGGTTCGCATCGTGGTCGGCCTGATCATCGCCGTCGACTTCGCGCTGATGCTCTCCGCTGGGATCATCGATCCTTTATATGTGCCGATAGCGGAGGGAGGCTTTGCACCAGGGAGCGGCGGACCGTGGCTGGCCCTGCTGGGCGGACCGAGCACAGCGACAGCATATGGGCTCACGATCACGGCGATGGTGTCAGCCGGGCTGCTGTGCGTCGGACTCGGGGGCCGGCTGACCGCCTTCGTCCTGCTCCAGGTGCTGATCACCTTCCACGGCCTGCCGATCGACATCGGCGGCGGATACGACCGGCTGATCCTCAACATGGTGTTTCTGCTGATGCTCAGCCGGAGCACCGCAACCCTCAGCATCGACTGCCGTCTGCGGACCGGCTCCTGGCACAGCACCGCGCCGATCATGGCCTTCCCCCGATACCTGATGGTCGCTCAGCTCGTCGTCATGTACGTGATGACCGGGCTCCACAAGACCGGCCCGTCGTGGGAATCGCCCTACCCAGCGGTCTACCGCGCCCTCCTTCGGCCCACCTATGCGCGCTGGGAGGCGAGCTGGATGGGGGACCTCTACCCGCTGACCCAGCTGGGGACGTGGGCTGCCTGGTGGTGGGAGGTGAGCTTCGTTGTGCTCGGTCTGTGGTTTGTCGCGCGCCGAGGCGTGCTGGGCACCGGCGCCCACGCACTGGCCAAACGCATCGATCTCCGAATTCCCTACCTCGGGATCGGGCTGCTCATGCACATGACCCTGTGGGTGATGATGAACATCGGCCCGTTCTCCGCCATCACCCTCAGCTACTACCTGGCGTTCATCGAACCGGAGGAGTGGACGAAGCGCCGGAATACCCCTGAGCCTGCTCCCCCTTGAACATGCCCAGGCAAAGACCATGCCCCACAGCGAAGGCGGGCAGGATCTGCGGGGTGTTCTTCAGCGCAGCAAAGGTCTGCTTTACCGCAGCAGCAGGCAGCGAGAGCACGGCGAGCGTCATCCATACACCTCGCTTGAAGAGTCTGGCTTGCAGTGTGAAAGCCCGGCGCGGGATCCCGCCGTGTCGCGCCTCCAGACTGCTGAGGTTGCCCAGCGCCCTGACGATCCGCAGCGACGCTTCGTAGTTCTGCTTCGCCCCCGGGCCATCCCCTCGCTCAGCGCAGAGCACCCCGAGGTTGCTCAGGACGATGCTCGCCGGGTGGCCTCCAGCGCCTGTGCATAGGAGCGGGTGGCTCCCGAGTGTCACCCTCGAAGCGATGGAGGGTCCCGATCTCGATGAGGGAGAGTCCCAATCACCTGCGTGAACTCCTCATCGGGATCAACCGGAAAATGCTCAAGAACCTAGTACCCTTCGGCAGCCCCCGCTGACTCTTCGTGTCAGCCCATGACGTACAGCCCGGCAGAAGGTGCCAAGGCACGACTTCTGCCGAGCCGTACTAGACACTGAGCGAAGCAACGATCTCGCATGGAGTTGTATGGGCGGCAACGCAGACATCGCGCAGTGGCTGAGCAAGAGCCTTCAAGAGGATGGTGTCGATCTATAAATAGGATTTTCGTTCCTTTGACGCCTGATGATACCGCTGACGCCTGCAGCAGCGGATCCCCTGCCCTACGAGCTGGCCTCGCGAAGCTCTGCGTCAATTCCCGCGAGCCGTGCGCGACCTTCCTTGTCCATTGCGCTGATAACGATCGCCACAAAGAACCCGACCACAAACGAGGGCAGGAGGACATCGAGATCCGCGAGCCTGTCGACCCACCCTGCGAGCCCCACGAGAACGAACAGCGCGGGTGCTGCGAACTTAAAGAATGGAACCGCCAGGAATCCAGCGACCATGGCGAACTTCGCGCCCCGCGCGGTGAGCCCTGACCAGTACAGGCTGAGAATCATCGTCGGGCAGAACGTCGCCGCGATGCCTGACCACCCAAACATGATGGTCCAGAAGACGCCGTTCTCCTTGTCGTAGAGCATGACTCCAATGCCCACTGCGAAGGAGACGAGGGAGAGCGCGATGGTCACGCGCTTTGAGAGCGAGATCAAGCGCTCGTCGCTCATGTCTGGGTGGCGAGTCTTCTGCCAGTAGTCCCGGACACCGGCGCTGGAGGCGACGACCAGAAGGGAGTCGATGGTCGACATGATCGCGCTCAGCACCATGGCGATGAAGATGCCAGCGAAGAACGCTGGCAGGAGCTGGAGCGACATCTCGGGGAGGATGTTGTCGCTGTTGCCCCCAAGCTCTTCAAACGAGTAGATCGCGCGACCGAAGATCCCGACCAGGACCGCTCCAGAGTCGGCCAGAAGCGTCCAGATGAGCGCCGTGATCGTCCCCGGGAGGATCTGGGCCGTGTTCTTCATCGAGATGTAGCGCACGAACACCTGGGGCGAGCCCCAGAACCCAATGCCGATTGCACTCAGCCCGAGGATCGAGGTGATCGTCGCAAAGCCCCAGCCGCCGCTCCCAGGTCCGTCCTTGCCGGGGCCATGCCAGCTGAGGAGGTCAGGGTCGATTCCCTGGAGGATAACGATGGCTGCATCGAGTCCACCGATGTGGTTCAACGCCACGAGCGGCAGCGCCACCAGGCCGACCACCATCAGCGAGCCCTGGAAGACGTCGGACCAAACGACCGCGGTGAAGCCGCCCTGGGTGATGTAGAGCATCACGACCCCAAACCCCGCAGCGGCCCCCACGTAGTGGTTCCATCCGAGGAATGCGTGGAAAGCCGTCCCGGTGGCGAACACCTGAGCCCCCGCGTAGATCGGAACGAACACGAGCAGCGCTCCAGCAGCGATCAGGCGCAGCCCGTGCCCCGAGTCCCGCAGTCGCGATTCGAGGTAGTCGGGCACGGTGATCGAGTCGTAGCGGTCCGTCAGGCGCTTGAACCGGTGCGCCATGAACAGCCACGCCCCACCAACGCCGATCATCTCTCCAAGCACCACCCAGAAGGCCTTCGCCCCGATCGCGTAGCCCATCCCGGTCAAGCCAAGCAGGAGCCAGGCGCTCTCGCCAGTGGCCCGTGCGCTGAACGCGACGTTGAAGAACCCAAGCTGCTTGCCCGAGGCGAAGTAGTCGCGGATGTCGGTGATCTTCCTCGACGCAGCAAAGCCGATCCCGAGGAGAATCGCCACGTAGAGGCCGATGGCCAGGAGCTTCATTGTTGTTGGGGAGTCCATGGGGGGCCTCACATTGGGGAATGGGGGGCGGCCCCGGAGCGGAGAGCCTAGCGCCTGGCGTCCGGTTGAAGGTGCCAAAACTGAGAAGCCGCCTCCGTCAGACCCTGGCCCCAGGCACGGCATTTTGTGAAAGAGGGTCGCGATTCATGGCCGCATTCCTACATTTCAACAGGATCGAATGATCGAACCTCTCGAATGGATGTCAGTCACCACCTCCGCTCGACCCTCACACCATGCCCTCACCAGACACGCCACCCAGCGGAGCGAATTCCCCGCGACCTCCAGCACAGACGATTCGACGTGCATCCGGCGGGTCGTGGGAGAGATGGACTCACAGGTGCTGGAAGCGGTCGAGTTGGCGGTCCGTCACTTCGAGGCGGGTGGGCGCCACAGGCACTCCCCAGTCGTCGAGCAGCTCCTCCAGCGTGACGTCGATCGCCAGCCGCGGGGTGCGCATCAGCACTTCACGACCGTCGTCGAGGAGCGCGCAGGGGTAGGTCACGCAGAACGCATCTGTCCCCTGGCGGTATCGGACCCGCACCGCCATCAGCTGGCTCACGCTCGACCGTGGCAGCAGCGAGACCCGCTCGGGACTTCGGACCAGCATCAGCCAGTCCGCAGAGCGGTAGAAGCCCTCATCGCCGCGCAGTCTGGCCTCCTCAGCGCGCACCACACTGACCGCGGCCCGCACCCGGAACACCTGGGCGACGAGCACCCCGAAGCAGGCCACCATCACCGCCACAACCCCCAACAGCACGGGGATGCTGAGCGACAGTTGGGTCACCAGCCACACACACAGGGCAAACAGGGCACTGGTTGGGGTGCCGATGACCAGCGCCATGATCAGCGAAGCACCGATGCCCTGTCGCTGGAGCGGCGCGAACAGCACGTCGTCGCTGGAGCGGCCGAGCATGTCGTGGATGTCGGCGGGCAGCTCTGTGGCTGGGCGGCGCAGTAAGACATCGGAGGTGGTCATGGCTGCCCCCTATCCAGCCTCCTTCAGCATGGCGGCGACGGTTCCAGAAAGCCTCCCATTGTGGGCGGTTCAGGCGTCGCTGGGTCTACGGCCAGGGGGCAGGCTCAATCGCGGGGTCTGGTCCGTCGGCGCGCTGGAAGAACATCGCATGCTGCCAGGGCAGAGTGTTCAGCTCTGAGACCAGCTTGTAGCCGCTGGCGGTCAGCTCTTTCATCACCTGTGCCTTGCTCATCTTGTGCAGCGGCTTGATCGGGACCCGGGGATCCTCTGCACGAAACTCAACAATTACCAGCGCGCCGTCGACACGCAAGGCCTGCAGCATGCTCTCAAGCATCGCGGAGGGCTCGGACAGCTCGTGGTAGACGTCGACCAGCAGGATGACATCGCAGGACTCCGGGGGCAGGCCAGTCTGTGTCTGGCTGTTCTGTACCGTCTCTACGTTGGTCATTCCAGAGCGCTCAGCACCGGCCTGAACCAGTGCGAGCATCTCGGGCTGGATGTCGATGGCGTAGACCGTGCCGGAGTCACCCACCCGACGGGACATGCGCAGGGCGTGGTAGCCGCTGCCAGCACCAATGTCGCAGGCGACCATGCCTTCGGCAAGCTCCAGACCATCAATCAGCGCGGCGGGGTCTTCCTCGTTCTGGCGGGTGTTGCGCTCCAGCCACGGTGCGCCGAGGTGGTGCATGGTCGGTGCGAGCGAGCGCCCCATGTGGGTGTCCGCGGCGCAGGCGAGAGTGCTCAGCAGAGACAGGAGCAGCATGCTGAAGGGCTATCGCGCTTCTTGCCGGTGGCGACCGGTGGCGTGCGTCCGGCTTTCGATGGAGAAGACCCGAGCCGTCTCCTCCCTACTCACAGGGCTTGTCCACCGCGATGAGGTTCTCCCCGCTCAGCTCCGGTGCCTTCTGACCCTGGATCTCCACCGGCAGACAATGGTCCTCACCGCTGCTGACGCACTCCGAGCAGCTCAGCCCGAAGCCATTGGCGATCGTGCAGACCTCCTCGGCATCGCTGACGTCGAAGGCGTCCACCAGGGAGCCGGTGTCGATGAGGTAGGAGACCCTCCAGGAGCGCAGATCTCCCTCCACGATGTTCCCCCAGAACTGAATGTTCTCGATGCGGACGGGCTCTCCCTCGAAGCTCAGCGTCCACTCGCTGGCCTCGGCGGTGTAGGCGGTGCCGTCGTCCAGGGCGGGAGTGAGGGTGAGGGTCTGGGCGCAGGTGTCCTGTTCGGTGAGGTCGTCCTCGGTGCTGCGAGCGAGGAGCGCGGTGCTCGGTAGTCCCTTGTCGTCGAGGGTCAGGGCCAGCAGCGGGTTGGTGCTGGCGGTGTCCTTGAGCAGAGAGCCGAGCCCAACCGGCTGGAGAAACTCCGCGCCGTCCCAGCTGAGCTGGTAGACCACCTGATTCGGATCCGCATCGGTGTCGGCGTCGGTGTCCGCGTCGGTGTCGGCGTCGGTGTCGGCATCGGCATCGGTGTCGGCGTCTGTGTCCGCGTCGGTGTCTGAATCGGTGTCCGCATCCGCCTCCTCAGCGGGTTTGGTGTCGGCGGTAGAGCAAGCAAGGGCGGTCAGGGTCAAGGCAAGAAAGATGGTGCGCATGGGTCCTCCGAGCCGGAATTAAGCAAGAACCAGACCACCAGAAGGAGCCCGGTACTATCGGAACTTGTCAGCGCCCGGCTCGGTAAACCGCGGCGTCAGTGTCGCACCACAAGCGCGTCACCCAACACGCGTCTTGATGTGGGCACGCTGGGCCGCCAGGAGTGCCTCTCCGAGGCTGGAGACATCGAGGCTTCGGTCAAAGAACCCCCCGAAGCCCGGG
>JBLHNG010000449.1:0-7283 GCA_047621685.1 Myxococcota bacterium
CTGGGATGTCCAGACTCAATTCCGCGTGCGACACACTACCTCACTCTCTGCAGGGGATCGCAGGCTGATCGCTACTTGTAGGCGACCTCGTTGATCACCAGGGTACGCTTTCCGCCCGGGGTATTCACCTCGACCTCGTCACCTTCTTCCTTTCCGATGAGCGCGCGTGCGATCGGACTGGTGACGGAGATGAGCCCCTTCTTGATGTTCGCCTCGTCACTACCAACGATTCGGTAGGTGCTGACGGCCTCGGTGTCGATGTCCTCAATCTGGACCGTGACGCCGAAGATCACCCGGTCGGAGGGCTCGATATCGGCGATGTCGATGATCTCCGCTGCCCCCAGCTTGCTCTTGACCTCCAGGAAGCGCCCCTCGATGAGGCCCTGGCGGTGTTTGGCGTCGTCGTATTCTGAGTTCTCAGAGAGATCTCCATGCGCGCGTGCTTCTTCGATGTCCTTAACAACCCCGGGACGGGCGACCTCCCGGATGTGGGTCAGCTCTTCTTTGAGAAGTCGGTGGCCTTCGGGTGTCATGGGAACGCGCTGCATGTCTTCCTCAATTCTGAGTTGTTCATTGTGTTGACTCAGCCGACGCTTATGTGGTCGACCGGATCGTGAAGGGGGGGTGTATTACGGGATGATCCGCCAAACCCCTAAGAAATATTCCGCTCGTGGCATCTGGCAAGCGCCTCATGCCTCAAAAACAGGACATCCGGCAACAAGCGTGGCCCGAACTCTGCCAGTCAGGGTCCGTCCGACGAGCGGTTCGCTGACGCCGCGGCTGCGAAGGGACGCTGACACCTGCCATGAGACCTCCGTGTCAAACACCACCAGATCCGCCACTGCGCCGGCAGAAACTGCGGCGTGCTGACCGAGGATCGCCGCGGGTCGGACCGACATCGCCGAGACAAACCCGGTGGCGTCTCCTTTCATGGCAGTCCAGGCCGCAGCGGCGGCTGTCTCCAGGCCGTTGGCGCCGGGGCTCGCATAGGCAAACTCCAGCTCCTTCTCGACCCGAGACCAGGGCACGTGATCGGCGCTGACACACAGACGCTGCGAGGCACCACCACACAGGGCGACCCGATCAGCCTCCGGACGCAGCGGCGGGACGAGCCGACCGGAGGTGTTGTAGACGCTGTCTTCGATGGCTTCGTCGGTGAGGACAAGGCTCCGAGCCGGCACGGACGCCGTGATCGGCAGCCCATCTTCCTGTGCCTGGGCGACCATTCGCAGGGTCTGGGCAGTCGTGATGTGGCTGAGGTGGATCCGGGTGCCGGAGAGCCGAACCAGTGCGATGGCCCGAGCGACCCCGATCTCTTCGGCAGCAGCGGGGATGCCGCGAAGTCCGATGCGAGAGGAAATCCGCCCCTCATGCATCGCGCCCCCTTCCTCCAGCGCAGTGTCGCCTGGACGAATCATCACTGGAACCCCCATCGGGGCGGAGTACTCCAGGACCCGACGGAGGATGCGGGTGTCGGTGATCGACTTGCCACCGTCCGACAGCAGCACACAGCCCGCCTCGATCAGCAGGCCAACCTCTGAGAGGTTCTCACCGGTCAGGCCGCGGGTCAGGGCACCGGCGATCTGGATCCGGGCACCGGGCACTGAGCCGGCGCGAGAGACCAGCTCGCTGACCACTGAGGGCAGGTCGATGGTGGGGTCGGTGTCGGGGTTGAGCACGATGGTAGTGAACCCACCGGCGGCGGCAATCTCGCTGCCGTGGCTGAGTCCCTCTCGCCAGGTCTGCCCGGGATCACCGAGCGTCACGGAGAGGTCCACAAAGCCCGGCGCAATGATGCAGCCGGAGCAGTCAATGACATCGGCACCCTCAGGAGCCTCGACGACGCCGACCGAGACGATCTGATCGTCCTCAATCAGCACATCTCCAAGCTCGTCCAGGCCCCCGGTCGGGCAGATAATTCGCCCTCCCTTAAGCAGCAGCATCATCGCCTCCATCGCTGTTGGAGGACGCGCCCCCCAGCAGCAGGTACAGCAGCGCCATTCGAACCGCGACGCCGTTGGTCACCTGCTCCAGGATCACCGAGCGCTCGCCGTCGGCGACGTCTGGGGTCATCTCTACGCCCCGGTTGATCGGGCCTGGGTGCATGACGAGCACATCGGGACGTGCCCGGCGGAGCTTTTCCATGTCCAGCCCATAGAAGCTGGCGTACTCGCGAACCGAGGACATCATTCCGCGAGACAGTCGCTCCCGCTGAATGCGCAGCATCATGATGACATCGGCTTCGGGGAGGACCTCGTCGATGCGATGGCGGACCTCCACACCCAGCTCGCTCATCGCCGGGGGACACATCGTGCCTGGACCGGCAACCACCACCCGCGCGCCCATGGTGGCCAGCCCGTAGATGTTCGAGCGTGCCACCCGGGAGTGGTAGACATCGCCGACAATGGCGACGGTCTTGCCCTCCAGCGAGCCGAGGTGATCACGCATGGTGAGCATGTCGAGCAGCGCCTGAGTGGGGTGCTCGTTGATGCCATCTCCGGCGTTGATGACCACCCAGGGGAAGTTCTGGGCGAGCATGTGCGGCGCACCGGTGGCGGGATGGCGCATGATGATCGCATCGGGAACCATCGCGTCGAGGTTGCGCGCGGTGTCCATCAGGGTCTCGCCCTTCTTCGTCGCTGAGGTCGACGAGGAGAACGAGAGGATGTCCGCGCTCAGCCGCTTAGCAGCGAGATCGAAGCTGCTCTTGGTGCGCGTGGAATTCTCAAAGAAGGCGGTCACGACCGTGCGCCCTCTCAGGGTGGGGACCTTCTTAATTTTCCGCTTGCTGACGGAGCGAAACCGGGCGGCAGTGTCGAGGATCTCGACGATCTCCTCCTTGGAGACACCGCGCAATCCGAGCATGTCTTTCCGCTTCATCGTTTCTCTCCAGCCTGGACGATGACCTCCACGCTGTCAGAATCCGCGCCGGCTTCGGTGAGGTGAACGACGACCCGATCCCGCTTCGAGGTCGTGATGACCTGGCCGACGAAGTCCGCATAGATGGGCAGCTCGCGGTGCCCCCGGTCGACCACAACCAGCAGCTTGACCCAGCGGGGCCGGCCATAGTCCATCAGCTGTGTGAGGGCCGCGTTGACCGTGCGACCGGTGAACAGCACATCGTCGACCAGGATGATTCTGCGACCGGTGATGTCGAAGTCGATGTCGGTCTCGCCGAGCACGGGCTTCTCAAGACCGGTGTACAGGTCATCCCGATACAGCGTGATGTCCACAAAGCCCAGCGCTGGCCGTACACCACTCCGGGCCTCAATCAGTCCCACCAGTCGGCTGGCCAGCGAGGCACCGCCGGTGACAATGCCAACCAGGGCAATGTCTGTCCCCAGTGTGCTGATGATCTCATCTGCGAAGCGACCGAGGAGCTGCTGGAGCTCATCACTCGGCATCGTTGTGGTGCCGCTCATCCCTACCTCCCCGAACAGGGGGACCACTTATCGCCTCGATACGCTTCCGGGGAGAGAAACTACCACTGCCGAACCTTCCCGGTCTGGGCAAGCTCCGTTGTGAACTGATACCGGTTCTCGAGCGTCTTATCGATGAGCGGGATCGTGATGTCAGCGTTCCAGTAGCACTCGATGTAGCGGAACTGCTTGTCCTTCGAGAAGGTGCAGGCATCGTTGGGGATGTAGAGCGGCATCTGGCGTTCTTCCATCTGAATCGCGAAGTATGCCTTTCCCTTCTCCTCATTGTCCATCACGTGCCACTCCGCAGCAGACGCCCGGGCGATCTCCTTCATCTCCAGGAAATCCATCCACTTGGGGCCATACAGTGCCACTGCAACGCCAATCATGATCACGATGATGAGCATGACGGTCCCGCTGGCACTCCGTCCCTGTCGTTGAAGCCGTCTCATGGGATTCACTCCTCCACTCTTCAGAGGCTACCGCACGCGCTGCCCGATTCGGAACCATCGAATCGAATCGCAGTCCCCTGAAGACCAAAGCACCCGGCCCGCGACCCCGCGGACAGCCGACTCAGGCAGCGGTCCCCACTGTCGGCTGTCGCTGGACTCTGCGCGGTGATCACCGAGGATATAGATGTGTTCAAGAGGGATTTTCTCGGCAAAAGCCTCTCCAGCAGGCCGAATCACGCCCTCGACTGCTCCCCACCGCTCCACCGTTCCTGTCACTTCGCGACCGTTGCAGTCCCGGAAAACCTGGACGCGCTCCGTGCGCTGGCGCGCGGTGACACCGTCGACAAACAAACGGCCATCGGACACCTCGACGGTCTGTCCGGGGCCAGCGACCACACGCTTGAGGCTGCGCACCCCGCCGTCTTCATACAGCACCACGGATCCGGTCTCCGTGTTGGCGAGCGGACCACGCCAGACCCACACCAGCTCCCCCGGCATCAGCGCCGGAGACATGCTGTCGTTGGCAACCTCGACCACCTCGAAGAGCCAGACCCGCCCGATGAGGACGAGACTGAACAGAGCAAAGAGGACCCGGGACGGCCAGCGATCCATCAGTCGTCGAGGCTGAGGACCGCCATGAAGGCCCGCTGCGGAATCTCGACGGAGCCGACGGCCTTCATGCGCTTCTTGCCCTTCTTCTGCTTCTCCAGGAGCTTGCGCTTCCGGGAGATGTCGCCGCCGTAGCACTTCGCCGTGACGTCCTTGCGCATGGCCTGGACGTTGGTGCGGGCGATGACCTTGGAGCCGATGGAGGCCTGGATGGCGACCTGGTACATCTGCCGCGGGATGAACTCCTTGAGCTTCCGGGTGAGGCCCTGACCCATGCGCTGGGACTGCTCACGGTGGATGATCGTGGAGAGGGCGTCGACGACCTCGCCGTTGACCAGGATGTCCAGCTTGATCAGGTCTCCTGGCTCCCACCGGATGACCTCGTAGTCCATCGAGGCGTAGCCCTTCGTCGAGCCCTTCAGCTTGTCGAAGAAGTCGAAGACGATCTCGGCGTAGGGAATTTCATAGATGATCTGCACCCGGTCGTTTCCGGTGTAGACCATCTCGACCTGGGAGCCCCGCCGATCTTCGCAGAGCTTGAGCACCGGTCCGATGAACTTCTGCGGGACGTGGATGGTCACCTTGGAGATGGGCTCGGAGATCGACTCCAGGTCGTTGCCTGGCGGCAGCTTGCTGGGAGAGTGGATGCTCAGCTCCTCGCCCTTCTTGGTCTTCACCTTGTAGACGACCGAGGGGGAGGTGTTGATGAGATCGAGGTCGTACTCTCGCTCCAGGCGCTCCTGGATGACCTCCATGTGCAGCAGACCGAGGTAGCCGCAGCGGAAGCCGAACCCGAGGGCGTCGGAGGTCTCCGGCTCGTAAGAGAACGCCGCATCGTTGAGCTGCAGCTTCTCCAGCGCCGACCGGAGGTTCTCGAATTCACCGTTTTCGACCGGGTAGATGCCCGAGAAGACCATCGGCTTGATGTCCGCGAAGCCCGGAAGGGGCTCCTCAGCGGGATGGTCGCGGTGGGTGACGGTGTCGCCGACCTTGGCATCCGCCAGCCGCTTGATGGCGCAGACCATGAAGCCGACCTCTCCAGCCTGCAGAGTCTTGCGGTCCACCATCTCCGGAGCGAAGACCCCCAGCCGGGTGACCTCGTAGCTCGCGCCAGTCTCCATCAGCTTGATGCGATCCTTGAGCGCGACCCTCCCCTGCTTGACCCGAATGAGCACGATCACGCCGACGTAGGTGTCGAACCAGGAGTCAACAATGAGGGCCTGGAGCAGTCCTTCGCGGTTCCCCTTCGGAGGCGGCATGAATTTGATCACCGCCTCCAGGACTCCCTCGACCCCGATGCCGCTCTTCGCCGAGCAGAGCACCGCGTTGTCGATGTCGATTCCGATGACCTCCTCGATCTCTTCGAGCACCCGATACGGCTCTGCACTGGGCAGGTCGATCTTGTTGATCACCGGGATGATCTCGAGATCCTGGTTGATGGCGAGGTAGACGTTGGAGAGGGTCTGAGCCTCTACACCCTGGGTGGCATCGACCACCAACAGCGCGCCCTCACAGGCCGACAGCGACCGGCTGACTTCATAGCTGAAGTCGACGTGCCCGGGGGTGTCGATGAGGTTGAGGGTGTAGACCTCGCCGTCCTCCGCCTTCCAGGTGAGGACGACGGTCTGGGCCTTGATGGTGATCCCGCGCTCTCGCTCGATGTCCATCTTGTCGAGGTACTGCTTCTTCTCTTCGCGCGCGCTCAGCAGACCGCTGATGCCCATCAGGCGGTCTGCGAGGGTCGACTTTCCGTGATCGATGTGCGCGATGATTGCGAAGTTTCGGATCCGCGACTGGTCCGTGCTCATGGAAGCTCCGTCGGAGGGGACGCTTCCCTATCCGATGCGGACCGAGGCGGCCCTACCGTCGACCGATGCCAGAGTACTCCAGACCTGCCCCTCGAACTTCCGCCGGGTCGTAGATGTTTCGGCCATCGAACACCACCGGCTGCTTGAGGGCAGAGCGGATGTTGGCCCAGACCGGATTGCGGAACTCACTCCACTCGGTGATCAGGATGAGGGCATCGGCACCATCGACGGCATCCATGGCGTTTTCAGCGTAGGTGATGGTGTCACCGAGGGAGTGCTTTGCCTCCTCCATGGCCTCGGGATCGTAGGCCACGATCCGGGCACCGGCTGCCATCAGGCGGCCGATGATGACCACCGAGGGAGACTCGCGCATGTCGTCGGTGTCTGGCTTGAACGCCAGTCCCCACATCGCAAAGGTGCGCCCGGTGAGGTCCGGGCCGAAGCGCTTGAGGACCTTGTCTGCCACGACGTGCTTCTGCTGATCGTTGACCGCGACCACGGCGCTGGCGATCTGGAGGTGCAGTCCAGCGTGCTCGGCGGTCTTGATGAGGGCGTTGACGTCCTTGGGGAAGCAGGAGCCGCCGTAGCCAGCCCCCGCGAACAGGAAGCGCGGCCCAATGCGGGAGTCGGTGCCGGTGCCCCGTCGGATGGACTCGATGTCTGCGCCGACCAGCTCGCACAGTCGGGACAGCTCGTTCATGAACGAGATGCGGGTCGCGAGCATGGCGTTGGCAGCGTACTTGGTCAGCTCTGCGCTGCGATTGTCCATAAACAGGATCGGACGACCAGAGCGCACAAGACCGGCGTAGAGCTTCGTCACCGTCTCTCGGGCGCGCTCAGTGCGGCAGCCCACCACGATGCGATCTGGACGGGAGAAGTCGTCGACTGCGGCCCCTTCCTTGAGGAACTCGGGGTTGGAGACGACGTCGAACTCATGCTGGATGTTTTCAGCGATGCGCTCCCTGACTGTGTCCGCGGTCCCGACCGGGACGGTG
>JBLHNG010000450.1:0-7276 GCA_047621685.1 Myxococcota bacterium
GGGGTGATGTCAGTATCGTACCGGCCATAGCTGATGAGGGTGAGGCGCTGAGCCTCGGCGAGGGGGTGGGGCTGATCGGGCAGGGGCGCGACATGGAGCGACCATCTCGAGCCGGCGTCCCGGTCTGATCCAGCCCCACCCCTCCAGCAGCCGGTGCATCGGCCGCAGCGAGCGGTACAGGGAAGGAGCGGGTCTGGGGGCTGAGAAGTAGTTGCTGTCAGCGATGGAGATGCTGCGGAGTCGAGGGAGACCGTGGAGCGGGGTGAAGTCGATGCCGAGAAGCTCCGGGAGCGTCACCGACTCCAGCTCCGTCAGCCCAGAGAGCGGAGTGATGTCGAGGGGAGCCTCCACCTGGTGCTCCTTCACGGTGAGTGTCGTGAGGCCGGTCAGGGCGGACAGCGGCGCGAGGCTGGTGACATGGGCCCCGCGGGCACAGCTCAGGCCCAGCGAGGTCAGGGCGGGAAACCGGGGGAGCCAGGACAGATCGCCCAGGGCACCGGTGATCGACAGTGTCGTCAGCCGGGGCAGCGTCTGGAGACGGTGGGGGTCGAAGTCCCGGGGGAGCCGAAGCATCAGACTGCGCAGGGCCGGGAGGCTCTCCAGGCTCGCTGCGATGTCGTCGCTGTAGCCAGACACCGACAGCTCCTGGAGGCTGGAGTGTCCAGCCAGGGGCGAGAGGTCAAACCCGTCGGGCTCCAGATGGAGCACCTTGAGGTTCGGCAGCCGGAGCACCGGCGAGAGGTCGGTGGCCCAGCCCACGTCTCGGAGGGTGAGCGTCTCCAGTGATGTCAGCCCCTCGATCTCTGCAAACCCGGACCGGCTGATGTGCCGGAGGTTCAGCACGCTCACCCCATCGAGCCGCCCAGCGCGCCGCAGCATCCAGACCGCGAGATCAATCCGATGCGTGGGGTCTCCGACCCCCGCCAGCACCGAGCTTCGCTCCGCTGTCGGCTGCTCGTGCATCACGCCGATGCCCTCACACAGCCCGTCGAACACCTCCAGGGTCCCGACGACCTCCAGCAGCTCCACCACCTGGGCGAACAGGTTGGGATCCCCACAGCGCAGGAGGCCTCGGATCCGATCGAGGATCTGACCGGGGGTCATCGGGCACGGTACAGAGAAGCAGACAAGACGATCACAGACCAGGATGAAGAAGAGATGAGAATTCTACTCTGGCTGATGGCAGCCTGCGCGAAGACCGACCACATCGAGCGGCTGCCCGACGCGCCGGTCCCGGTCCCGACCCTCACAGCGGATGTAGATCCGGTGATGTCCCGAGGGGCGCAGCTGTACCGAACCGCGAGCTGCGTGGGGTGTCACTCTCCACCCTTTTCAGACGGCACCCACCTCGGCGGCGGTCGGGATCTGCCGACCATGTTCGGCGTGTTCTACGCTCCCAACATCAGCCCTGATCCCGTGGAAGGCATCGGAGGCTGGAGCGAAGCCGACTTCGTGACCGCGATGCGCCAGGGCCGGGCTCCCGATGGAAGCCGGTACTGGCCAACGTTCCCCTACATGACCTACACCGGGATGTCCGACGACGACCTCCATGCCCTGTGGGTCTACCTCACCGCACAGCCACCGGTAGACACCACCTCCCGTACCCACAGTATAAATGCTCCTTATCGATACCCTGGCATGCTCGGAATGTGGCGGCTCATGGCATTCAGGGACGGGCCGCTCGAAGACGACACACGCCAGAGCGATCAGTGGAACCGGGGGCGGTATCTGGTCAAGGCGGTGAGCTACTGCGATCAGTGCCACACCCCACGCGGTCCGCTGGGGCTGGTCAAGAAGCGCCACGACATGGCCGGCGGGGCCAACCCGGGCAAGGCCGACATCCACCCCAACCTCACCCCCGATCCCGTGGTCGGTCTCGGAGAATGGAGCGAAGCCGACATCGCGGCGTACCTGTCGACCGCGGTTAAGCCCGATGGCACTCAGACCGAAGACAAGGACATCATGGCCGAGAAGATCCACGACTCCTTCTCGCACTACAGCGACGAAGATCGTGCCGCCATTGCCGCCTACCTCGCCGCGCTGCCCGCCGATGACTTCGACCCGGCGCAGTGGCGGGTGGTGCGTCGCGCACAGCGAAAGTTAGCGTCAGAGGGTGCCCAGTGACAGGTGGAGGACGAAGTTCGCCTCGCCGCGGTCGAGGATTGGGTCGGGGTTGAAGCCGATGTCGAACGCCGCGGGCCCGATGGGGGTGCCTTGTCGGATCCCGACCCCGACGCCATAGCGGACCGCCGGATCGGAGCTGCCGTCGGGGCTGTCGATGGTGGTGATGTCGCTGTCGAGGAAGAACACCTGACCGACGTCGGTAAACAGCACCGCTGAGGTGGTCTCCCAGTCCCCCAGCCCCAGCATCGACAGGGGC
Source organism: Myxococcota bacterium (assembly GCA_047621685.1). Taxonomy (GTDB): domain Bacteria; phylum Myxococcota_A; class UBA796; order UBA796; family UBA796; genus JAQXDW01. The sequence goes on from JBLHNG010000450.1 coordinate 2,381, forward strand.
ACCCGAACCTCCAGAGAGCCTGCAGCGTGGGCGTCTCCGCCAGTGGGCACCCAGCGGGTGGGATCGTCGCGCAGGGCGGTCGAGTCGATGAGCGCATCGAGCTGAGGGGGGTAGTCGATGTCGGGGCGGAGGGTGAAGTTGGCTGGTCCGACGGTGTCCAGCGCAAAGCCCCGCAGGCTGTCGGTGCCGCCGAGGAAGAAGCGGTCTTCGAGCGGGAGGGTGGAGCCCGCGGCGGACAGCCCCACACCGCCGAGCACACCCAGCTTCACCACCGTGCCCCCGATCGGCCAGAGCCGATCCCCGCGCCCGGAGAAGCGGATGTTGGTGACATCAGAGAGCAGCCCGTCGGCGACCTGGATGCGCCCGGCGGAGAAGGTGCCCTCGGTGGGGTTGAAGCGGTCGTCTCTGCCGTCCCAGGCGATCTGGAGGGTCGGCCCGCCCTGGAACCGGTAGTTGGTGGGTATCGTGGGATCGTCGACATCATCGAGCACGTCCAGCCAGGGATCCCCGGGCACCAGCACGCCGGGATCGACATCCTCCAGCCGCCGGGCCTGGACCTGGTAGGTGAGCTGGAGCTGGAGGTCGGAGCGCTTCTCGAAGCCGACACCCACCGACAGCCCGGAGCGAGACAGTCGGTAGTTGGCCTCCTGGGTCAGCTCGTTGATGAGCCCCTCGATGATGAGGCGCTGGGAGGGCAGCGGGATCCCCGGGGCTTCGTATCGAACGGCAGCCTTCCAGACCGGGCTGTCCAGCTCCAGAACCCAGGTCTCGCTCAGCCAGCCATAGCCGACCTGTCCCAGCGCACTCAGCCGGTGAGCCCGACCGCCGATGTTCCGATGCACCGCCCGGCCCGTCGCCCGGATGCCCTGGTCGGTAGAGACACCGCCACCACCTTCGAGCAGGATGTTGGGGCGCTCCTCGACATACAGCAGCAGGTCCCGGGCGCGATCATCGTCGCCGACCAGCTGGGGCGAGACGACCCGGAACAGTCCCAGCTCATACAGCCCGGAGCGGGTGGTGCCCAGCGCATCGGGGGTGATCGGATCGCCGACGTCGAGGGTGACCTTTCGCTCGATCACCTCCCGACGGGTGCGCTGGTTGCCCTGGATGATGAGGCTGCGCAGGAACACCTGGCTGCCCGGCTCGATCTGGATGATCGCATCGGCGATGTTCATCGGGCCGTCTTTAGAGGCGATCTGGCTGAGGCTGACATCGAGCTGCACATCGACGTTGAGGTAGCCCGACTCCCGGTAGCGGTCGGTGATGTCCAGGCGAAGCCGCTCCAGGGCCGCCTGGCTCAGGGGGCGGGGCTCGGCCAGGTCCGCGACCAGCTCCATTCGAGCCGTCTCGACCAGCCCGGTCTCCACGCCCAGGCCGCCGTCGGACTCCAGGTTGCGCAGCCAGGTTCGCTCGCCCTCCGTGACCTCGATCTCGAGGACGATGGAGGCACTCGCCCCCCGTCGCCAGCGGCTCAGGCCGGCCTCCTCAATGAGCAGCCCCTTCTGCTTCAGCTCTGCGGAGAGGAACCCCTGCCCCCGGTAGAACTCCTCGACCCCCTCCATCGCACGCTGCACGCCGTCGTCAGTGACCAGCCCGCGGGCCAGGGTCTCCGGGGCAGCCTCTCTCAGCGCCCGGCCGATGTAGGCCTCGTTCCAGGTCTCCGCTCCCCAGACGTCGATGCGGCGGAGGGTGTGCAGGCCACCGCGCCGGGAGGTCAGCCGGAGCTGGACGCCGCCGGGGATCTCGACCAGCTCACCAGTGATCGTCGCCTCGCTGTATCCACGGTCCTGGAACCAGCGCCGAAGGGAGCGCTCGTAGTCGGGCAGAGACTCCGGTCGGATCTGATCGCCAGGGAAGAGCTCGAGGACCTCCAGGAGGTCCTCGCTGGAGGGTGCCCCGCGGCCCCGAACCACCGTCTCCAGGGCCGGCCCCGACTCGATGAGCACGTTGACCCGATCCCCCTCGTCTCCGCCCGGGCTGTGGATGAGGTTGACCCGCCCCTCCAGCCAGTGGCGCTTCGGCTCCCAGGGCATCTCCCGCCACCCCTTGCGGATCAGCTCGTTGAGCAGACGCTCGCGGGCATCGTTGAGGCTGCGATAGACCACCCGCTCGCCCTCCACGATGCCCTCCTGGCGCATCCACCGCCGGACCTGCCGCTCGGGCACGACGAGGTCACCGCCGATGACGATCTCCCCAAACCGCCGGGGCTCGCCCGGGGTCACTGAGACGAGGAGGTCCACCTGCTCGTCGGCGACATCCGGGGTGCCCTCCAGGCTGACCTGCGCCTCGGTCCAGCCCTCCGAAGCCAGCGCGGCCCGGATGGCAGAGGCGATGATCGGGAGCTGCTCCTCGGCGAAGAACGGCTCGCCGGACTCCAAGCCGATCGCGCCCTCGACGATGCGGCGGGTGTGCCGGTCCACCCCGACCAGCTCGACCTTCCTCAGCCGCGGCGGGGAGTACACCCGGTAGATGACCCAGACGGCGTCTTCGGGCTCACCGGTCTCCTCGTTGAACAGCACCCAGGGCTCCGCATGGGCCTCGACCGCAGCGAATCGACCGAGACGCTGGAGCATCTCCAGATCCTGGCGGACCTGGGCAGGGCGGAGCGTGCCGTCCTGCTTGACCCGCAGCAGCGGCTCCAGGTCCTGCTCCGGCAGCGCCCCCTCGGTCGCCTCCAGGGAGACCTGAGCGACGGGGAGCCCGGTATACCAGGGAACCTCTGCCCTCGCTGTAGAGAGCAGGACACCGGCGAGGAGCCACAGCAATCAGTCCAGCTCCCAGCGAAGGTTGAAGTCCAGCCCATAGGCACCGCCGATTTCCATATAGCGGCCCTCCTGCTCGGTCGCCCAGTATCCCCGAAGGTAGAGCCGCCGCGCCAGGCGCTGCTCCAGGCTGAGGTAGGTGTCGTCGACCCGGTTGAGGTTCTGCTCCAGGGTCAGCCGGGTGTCCTCGCCGATGTCCTTCTCCGCCAGCACGCGCAGCTCGCTGGTCACCGCGAGGCCGCGCTCAGAGACTCCGCTGACCAGGTCGACGCGATCGAGGCGGAAGATGTCGTACTGGAAGATCCCCTCGCCCACCCGCTCCACGAGTCCGAACTTGCTGGCGAACAGGTCGCCGCTCTCGATGAGCAGCGCGCTGGAGAGCCCGCCGTACCGCTCCAGCTCCTCCCGGGTCATGCCAAACAGCAGCAGGGCGTTGATGTCTGCCTGGGCGAGCGGGGGGTCTGAGGAGGTCTGGGCGTACCAGTCGGAGTACCGACCGAGCACCTGATAGTCGACCGAGACGTCGCGCTCCCGGGTCGAGATGGTGGTGTTCATCGAGATGTCGACATCTGGGTCGAACGAGAACGGCTCGACGAAGTTCAGCTCTCCGCGCAGCAGCTCGAAGTTGCGCTCCTTGAGCAGCACCCGTCCGCCGGGCTGAGCGCGCACAAACCCGATCACCCCGGGGCGAGAGGTGTCGCCGATGATGGTGAGCTTTCCGCCAGCAGTCAGGTCCGCGACGTTGTTGCGCATCCGGATGGTGTCGTCCGCAGTCACCGTGATGTCCATCGAGAACAGGTCGTCGGTCTCCGCAGACACCGCCCCGACCAGCCGCTCCTCAGACAGCTCCAGCACCCAGCTCTCCCAGTCAATGCGGTCGGCGAACAGCATCTCATGCACCGTGATGTCGCCGGACATCAGCAGGTCGTTGGCCGGTCCGGAGATCGTGAGCGCGGCATCGCCGGTGATCGGTGGGAGGAAGTCGAGGTAGCGGACCCGGGCTGCGTCCAGGTCTGCGGAGAGGTCGTAGCGGGTGGGTCGCCAGTTCTCTGCATCGATGCGCCCCGACACCGCCAGCTCGCCGCCGCCGAGCCGACCGGTCATCTCGCGGATGTCGTAGCCGTCGGGTGCTGCGGAGAGACGTCCGTCGATGGACTCGATGGGGTGGGGAAACCAGCCGCCCTCGATCATGGCATCAGACAGCGTGGCGTCCACGACCGGTCGCACGTCGCCTGCCGATCCGGTGATCGAGAGGTTGAGGTCTGCCACACCGTCCGCAGCGGTCATGTCAGGCACCACGAGGCGCAGCAGGTCGAGGTCCAGCACCCCGCCGCCAGCAAACAGCAGCGTGCCGTCGGCCCTGCGCGTCCCACCAAACGCCACTGCGGTCTCTCCACCGACCAGGGAGACGTCCCGGAGGGTGAACGCAGTGCCGTCCTGGGTGAACCGCCAGGGCTTCTCAGAGCGGAGGTCGTGCCCTTCCCACTCCAGCGAGGCCGTCTCGATGGTGGCGTCGATGGTGACAGGCTCTTCGGCAGCGCCGCTCACTGCGATCCGGCCACCGACCAGCGAGCGGACCGGAGTGCCGTCGGGGGCCTCGGGGTACAGGACGTGCATCGGGAAGTCGTCGAGCGCGGCGAAGATGGCATAGCGCTGCGCATCCCACAGCTCGATCCAGCCCTCCAGCCCGAGCCGGTGCCCTGCCACGCCGCCCGCGATCTGCATGGTGCCATCGTCGGTCTCGAAGAACACGGTCGTCTCATCGAGCGGACGGTTGGCCAGCCAGGAGTTTCGCAGGGCGAGACGACCCGACGGCTCCGGCTCCATCAGGGTGCCGCCGACGTGGACATCCAGCAGCACATCCCCGGACAGCGGGACATCGCGACGGATGAGGTTGTCGAGCTGCTCCAGTCGCACGCCCCCGGCGACGATCTCCAGGTTGGTCGCATACCCCTTCCCGATGCTGCCCCGGGCGTACAGGCTCTCCTCGCCCCGTGCGCGAGGTCGGCGCAGCTCCAGGCGCTCCAGGGTGAACCGACCACCCTCCATCCAGGCGACGACCTCTCCCTCAGGGAAGTACTCGCCGTACAGCTCGACCTCGGTCATGCTGAGGCGGATCTCTCCGTCCAGGGCA
>JBLHNG010000451.1:0-7231 GCA_047621685.1 Myxococcota bacterium
GGTCGAGAAGCCGGGGATGGACTCCAGCTTGTCCAGGGTGCCGCCGGTGTGACCCAGGCCGCGCCCGCTGATCATCGGCACCTTCCGGCCAAGCTCCGCCCACAGCGGTGCCAGGACGAGGGAGACCTTGTCGCCCACGCCGCCGGTGGAGTGCTTGTCGACGAACGGACCCGTCTGGCCCGGCCAGGACAGCACGACGCCGGAGTCCCGCATGGCCAGGGTCAGCGCGACGGTCTCCTCAGCGGTCATGCCGTGGATGAACACCGCAGAGAGGAACGCTGCAGCCTGGGGGCGGGAGACAATGCCAGAGACCAGACCGTCGATGAAGCGGACGATGTCCGTGGACGCCAGGGTGCCCCCGTCGCGCTTGGTCTCCAGGACCGACCGAATCCACAGCCCCATCAGTAGCCGCCCTTGCCGGTCCCACCCGTGACGATCGCAACGCTGGCAGACGCTCCGAGGCGATCAGCACCCGCAGCGATCATCCGCCGGGCATCCTCCGCAGTCCGCACCCCGCCGCTGGCCTTCACCCCGATGTCAGGGCCGACCACCGCGCGCATCAGGGCGATGTCTTCAGCAGTCGCGCCGCCACCGCCGAAGCCGGTGGAGGTCTTCACGAACGCCGCGCCAGCCGCCCGGGCGATGGCACAGCCGGCGATCTTCTCTTCCCGGTTGAGCATGGCGGTCTCCAGGATGACCTTCACCGGTCGTCCCGCAGCAGCCTTCACCACACCAGCGATGTCGTCATAGACCCTGTCGTGCTCGCCGCTCTTGAGCCAGCCGATGTTGATGACCATGTCGATCTCACCGGCACCGTCCGCGATCGCAGCCCGGGTCTCGGCGGCTTTTGCAGAGGAGACCATCGCCCCGAGGGGGAAGCCGACCACCGCGATGGGCTTCGTCGGACAGCCCTGGAGCAGGTCGGCGACCAGTCGGATCCAGGTGGTGTTCACACACACACTGGCAAAGGTGTGGGCGCGGGCTTCCTCGCAGACCTTGACGATCTCAGCCCGGGTGGCGGTGGGCTTGAGCAGGGTGTGGTCGATGTAGCTGGCCAGCCCGGCGACGCCCTCGGGCACGCTCCCGGCAGTCCCGATGCGTGAAGCCCCTGCGCCGACGAGGCCACGGAGGCCGGTGGTGTCCTGCCAGGTCCCTCGGATCACGTCCGCCGGGGGCACCGCCTGAAGCTGAAGCTCCCGACGCACCCGATCGACCAAACGGTTGACGATTGCATCGACCTGATCATCGTTGAGGCGGCTTGGGTTGTCCTGGCTCATCACGTAGCTCCTGTGGATGTATCCAATAACCAAGCGGGAGATTGAGGGCCGCGACGGTCGGGGGGAGAAGATGCTACCCTCTGCACAAGTCACCTACCGAGGACCGCCATGCGGCGCCAGATCGCCCCAGCAATCTTGCTTCTCCTGCCCCTCCCTGCTCTCGCCATCTCCGGGTCGGACGATGACTTCTCCTGGCGTGATGCCGGGGAAGACGATCCAGCCCTCGCCAGCTGGGTCGATCTCGACAGCACGGGCGGGACCGACGCCGAGCTGACCGCCGGAAACAGCATCACCATCGAGCTGCCGTTCTCGTTCCCGCTCTATGGGACCGAGTACACCGAGATCACGGTGTTTGAGTACGGCGTCATCGTGCCCGGCTCAGGCCAGACCGGTCCCGGCGCGCGAACCTCCGGCGCCTGTGTGGCGGATGGCAGCTTCACCGCGCCCATGATCGCCCCGCTGTGGACGACCTACGACTTCAACGACAGCGGCACGCTCTACTACAAGACCTTCGACAATGCCGTGGTCATTGAGTGGCAGGACGTGCTGGTCGAGAGCACCGACACCGGCAGCCACTATGTCGGCGCGATCCTGTACGAGACCGGTGAGATCGCGTTCACCTACCTCAAGACCTCCACCGGAAACACCGCCACCCGCTCCGGCCTCGCGGCTTCCTCCGGTGTCCAGGACAGCAGCGGAGACGGTGTCGAGCTGGGCTGTGAGTCCGCCTACATCTCCAGCAGCAACGACGGCATCTACGTCACCCCGTGGGAAGTGCGACACCTCGCCGGTGAGATGTCGGTCGTGGACTTCTCGCAGGGCAGCCTGCTCGGCAGCGACAGCGACGATCGCTTCGGCTACAGCCTCGCCTCTCTCGGCGACCTCGACGGAGACAGCGCCGCCGAGCTGCTCATCGGAGCCCCCTACAACGACGACGCCGGCTCCAACGCCGGCGCGGTCTACCTGTTCTCTGGCGCGGACATCTCCGGAGAAGACGGCGCCTCCAGCGCAGCGGTGCTCATCACCGGAGCCACCGCCAGCGATCGGGCCGGCGAGTCGGTCGACGGCGGCGGCGATTTCGACGGCGACGGCTCCCCCGACGTGCTCATCGGCGCCCCCTATGACGACACCTCGGCAACCAACGGCGGCGTTGCGGCGCTGTTCTCCGGAGACAGCCTCTCCGGCAGCCTGACCATCGAAGACGCCGACGCCCTGATGTCAGGCACCAACAGCAACGACTACGCTGGCACCTCGGTCGCGTTTGTGGGAGACGTCGACGGCGACGGCTACGACGACGTGATCATCGGTGTCCCATACAGCGACGAAGGTGCCTCCAACGGCGGACTCGTCGCGCTCGTCCTCGGCTCGTCCGCTCCCATTGACCTCGACCTCTCCAGCGCCGACGCCACCTGGAGCGGCATCGCAGCGAACGACTTCGCCGGGCAGACGGTCGGCGGTGTCGGCGACCTCAACAGCGACGGCCTGGCGGACTTCAGCATCGGGGCCTACGGCGAGGACACCAACGGCAGCAGCGCCGGGGCGGTCTACATCATCTACGGGGCAAGCAGCATCTCTGGAGACGCCAGCCTCGCAGACGAGGTCGACGTGCTCGGTGACTCCGCTGGAGACGCCGCCGGGACCGCCATTGCCAGCCTGGGCGACATCGACGGCGACGGCGACGACGACATCCTCGTCGGCGCGTATGGCCACAGCAGCGGCAGCGGTGCCGCCTTCCTGCTCGGCGGGCGGTCTTCAAGCTGGCCGGGCGCGTTTATCGGGGCAGAGGGCTACTTCGCCGGGGATAACTCGGACCGGGTCGGGTGGGGGCTGGACAGCATGGCGCTGTCGGCAGACGAGCAGGCCGTGGTGCTCGGCGCCTACGGCAACTCCGACGGTGCGAGCGTGGCCGGAGCGGTCTACATCTCCGACATCGACAGCATGCGCACCGAGGCGCTGGGGCCAGACGACGCCTATGGAACCATCCTCGGCGAAGACTCCGCCGGCTACCTCGGCTACGCAGTGGTCTCCGATGACTTCAACGGCGACGGCTACGACGACGTGGTCGCGGGTGCCTATGGCGCAGACGGAGATGCCTCAGCCTCTGGCGTAGTCTGGCTGGTCACCGGCCGACCCACCTACCCCGACGTCGACGGCGACACGCACATCGCCTCCAGCCTCGGTGGTCTGGACTGCGACGACTCCGACAGCGCCATCGGCCCGAGCAGCACCGAGCAGTGCGACGGAATCGACAACAACTGCGACGGCGAAGCCGACGAAGACTACGGCGACACCGACGGCGACGGCACCGCTGACTGCATCGACATCGAGGAGTGCGACGGGGTCGACAACGACGGCGACGGTGACATCGACGAAGACATGTCCGACTCCGACAAAGACGGCACCTGCGACGATCTCGACTCTGAGGAGTGCGACGGGGTCGACAACGACGGCGACGGATTCGCCGACGAGGGCTACCAGGACACCGACTCCGACGGCATCGCCGACTGCGTGGACACCGAGGAGTGCGACGGCCTCGACAACGACGGCGACGGCACCATCGACGAAACCTACGACGACACCGACGGCGACGGCGTGGCCGACTGTGTGGACGGCGAGAGCTGCGACGGGCTCGACAACGACGGCGACGGCCTGATCGATGAGGACTTCTCCGACACCGACGGCGACGGCACCGCAGACTGTCTCGACATCGAAGAGTGCGATGGCGTCGACAACGACGGCGACGGCGACGTCGATGAAGGGCTGACGGACACCGACGACGACGGGCTCTGCGATCAGATCGACATCGAGGAGTGCGACGGGGTCGACAACGACGGCGACGGCCTGATCGATGAGGACTTCTCCGACACCGACGGCGACGGCACCGCAGACTGCGCGGACGGCGAGGACTGCGACGGACTCGACAACGACGGCGACGGACTCATCGACGAGGGCTACCCCGACGCCGACGGCGACGGCACCGCCAACTGCCTCGATGTTGAGGAGTGCGACGGGCTCGACAACGACGGCGACGGGCTCACCGACGAGGGCTCTCCGGACTCCGACTTCGACACCCTGCCCGACTGTGTGGACACTGAGGAGTGCGACGGACTCGACAACAACGGCGACGGCGTGGTTGACGAGGGCTACGACGACGTCGATGAAGATGGTGCTGCGGACTGCATCGATGTCGAGGAGTGTGACGGGGTCGACAACGACGGAGACGGGCTCACCGACGAAGGCTTCGCCGACACCGACCTCGACGGAACCGCGGACTGCATCGACATCGAGTGGACAACAGGCACCATAGATACCTCAACCGGATGCAGCAGCCTGCCCGCCGTCCCGAGCACCATGCTCGTGCTCGTTGCATTCATTGCCGGTCTCCGTCGACGCCGCTGACGGAAGTCAGTGAGTCTTCCCCTTGTCAGTGCCGGGGGAATGTGGCAAAAAGTATCACTTCCCTGCGCGCCAGAGATCTCGTGGTGCGCCCCCTTATTTCCAAACTCCCGACCGAGAGTCTCCATGAAGCGCACCGCTCTGTTCCTGATGGTCCTCACCGGCTGTAGTGACTACGATCTCTACCGCCCCGATGAGGTGGTGAACCCCGGCGATCCAGAGACCGAGCCGTCCGAGCCTGAGGAGGATCCAGACATCGCGGTCTCTCCAGCGAGCCTCGACTTTGGCTCCGTTCTCAAGGACTGCACCAGCGATCCGCTGACCGTGACGGTCGTAAACGAGGGCCTGGGTACCCTGGAGGTCTCCACCATTGAGCTGGAGGGCAACGGCACCAGCGCCTTCATCCACACCGGGAACACGCTGAGCCTGGAGTACCAGGAGGAGGCCACCTTCGACGTCTCCTTCCTGCCGACGGCATGGCTGGACTACGACATCAACGTCATCGTGAACAGCAACGACCCGGACGAGGCGACGACCAGGGTCACCGCCATTGGAACCGGCGCGGCCGGGGCGCTCTACGAAGAGGGCTTCACCCAGGACTACAACGAGCTGGTCGACGTGCTGTGGGTCATCGACAACTCTGGCTCGATGAGCGACGAGGTCGCCAGCATCGCCAGCAACTTCCAGACCTTCATCGATGAGTTCACCACACTGGATCTGGACTACCACATCGCTGTTGTCACCACGGACATGAACGACCCCAACGACTCCGGGAAGTTCCAGGGCGTGGTCATCACCCCCGAGACTGTCAACCCGGCCTATGAGTTCACCGCTCAGGCCGACCAGGGAAGCACCGGAAGTGCCACCGAGCAGGGCTTCGCCGCGGTCCAGGCCGCACTCTCCGAGCCCCTGCTCTCCGGCGCCAACGCGGGATTCCTTCGCGACAAGGCCACCATCTCGGTCATCGTGGTCACCGACGAGGATGACTCCTCCTCCATCAACGCCACCAACTTCGTCTCCTGGTTCCAGGCGCTCAAGCCTGACCCGGAGATGGTGCAGTTCAACGGCTTCTTCAACGTGGGGTTCGAGGACTTCTTCAGCTGGGATGGCTACATCGACGCAGTCGAGGCCACCAACGGGTTCTACGACTCGATCCAGTCGACCTCCTTTGAGCTGGCGCTCCAGAACCTGGCCGTCGCCGCAGCAGGCATGGTCATCACCTTCTACCTGACCGAAGAGCCGGCCACCCTCGCAGACATGACCGTCGTGGTCGAGGGCCAGGATGTGCCGCAGTCCACCGAGAACGGCTGGACCTACGACTCCGAGACCAACGCGATCACCTTCCACGGTGAGTCCATCCCCGGTCCAGGCGAAGACGTCGACATCAGCTACACCAAGACCAGCGAGTGCCAGTAGGCTCGGCCTGCCCCTGCGTGTGAGCCACTCGTAAGGGGCTGGTCAGAAGTACATGTTCCGCGCGAATCCGGGCGGTCGCTGCAGTAGATTTCAGTCATGCACACGCTACTGGTGACGGTTCTACTCTGCGGCGCCTGCAAGCCCCCCGACGAGGGGCCCTGGTTGCTTGAAGAAGCAGACCTGGGTGCCGATGTGGCCGCCGCCTCTGGCTACGATCTCTCCGGTGGCGAAGACGCCTGGCTCGCCGCGGCTCAGTTCCTGCCCGATCAGCTCTGGGAGCACCCTGGCTACGAGCTTCCCCTGGCCATCTGGGAGGAGATCGTCGACGATCAGAGCATCGCCGATGAGGGCAGCTGCCCCTACGTGACTGCGGACGGGCCGACCCTCATCTGGGTGAGCAACTGCCGAAGCCAGGAAGGCTACGACTGGAGCGGCACCGTCAGCCGGACCGATGACGAGCAGAACGGACTGGAGACCACCCTGTGGGAGATGGACATAGAGATCATCGCCGACACGGACTTCCCCCGGTTCTCACGGGTGATGATGTCCGGCTCCGTGCTGATCACCGGGAGTGGCGGTGGTTTGATCGAGGGGGTGCAGACCAACCTCATCACCGCCGTCGCGGACTTCGAGGAGATCGCCCAGGGCGACGACGTCCAGAAGGAGATCTGGTCTGCGGGCTGGGCGCTGTCCGCCCGTCAGGAGGAGCACACCGACGGCACCCTGCTGCTGGACGGTGCCACCGAGCTTGGCAATCGCGGCGGCGTGGCATTCTCCGGAACGGCCCTCGCCATCGACGACAAGTGTCCTGGCGAGCCTGATGGGCAGCTCACTCTCACCGCCAGCGTGACTGCGGGTCTCGACCTTGATGGCGTCAGCGGGATGTGCGACAACTGCGCGGAGATGACCCTGGATGGCGAAAGCATGGGCGAGGTCTGTCGCTACTGAGTGCCCGGCGCTCTGAGGTGTGCAGTGACGGTCCTTTGAGACTGCGGACGGTGGTGAAGTGCGCGGGTGTCCGGGTGGGGGTCACAGTGGTGCGAAGTGGCCAGAAAAAGAATGGCGCCGACGATGGCGGACCTCGGGCCATGGGTGAGGGAGGGCCCTTCGGAATCGAGAGCCACGAGGCTGAGAGCGCCCCT
>JBLHNG010000452.1:0-7226 GCA_047621685.1 Myxococcota bacterium
AGAGGACTCGCGCCCGGAAAAGATGGGGTCGTCCCAAAGGGACGAGGGAGTGGGGAAGATACTGCTTCCCCATCAAAAAAAGCAGCCTCGGTCATTGTTCCGGACACTGTCCGGAACAATGGCCGAGGCCTTCGAGCTGGACCGTGGCGAGCCTCGGCAGACTGGTGACGCAGCACGGGCAGGGAGTGGAGCTTGAGGTGGGTCAGCCCGACAGGCAGGGCGAGGGTCGCGAGCGCGGGCAGGTGGTTGAGGCGCAGCTGAGTCAGCCCGTCGAGCCGGGGCAGGGCGGTGACGTGGTCGAGGCTGCCACAGTCCGGCTTGTCCGCCCTTGCCGCCGTGCAGGATCAGCCGGGTGAGCCGTGGACGGATCCGGTCGGCGACCGCGACCCCTGGCGGAGCGTCCGCGATGAGGGCGAGAACCGCTCCGACTCGCAGGTTAAGGGTTCGCTTCGGGCTGAGCAGTCGCCGACCGGGCACGATGCTGGTGAACGGCACCTTGTCGATGACGGTGGCGGACTCCAGCAGCCGGGTGCCCTCCAGCAGTGCGTCGTAGATCGCCGGCTCTCCCAGCGACTGCGCCAGGATGATGCCCTGGTAGACCACCTCCGGATCGGGCGCCCTCAGGAAGCGCTGGAGCTGCTTGATGTGTTGACGGGTCGTGGCGATGGGAGGCTCCAGGAAGGCATCGTACCCGTTTGCAGATTGCACCCATCCCCGCACAGCAGGGCCGAAGCAGGGTGCGTCTGGACTCGCGAGCGGGTAGTCGGTCCCCTGAATTGTCATGGAGAATATTCAATGGTTCGACTGTTCCTGCCTGCCCTCCTGGTGTCCTGCGGTGAGAAGACCCCGCCCGTCGTCCCGGTCGAGACCGACCTCGTCGCCGAGAGCGTCCAGGCCGCGATGAACACTGAGGTCGATCCCTGCGACGACTTCTACCAGTACGCCTGCGGCACCTGGCTGGCGAACACCACGCTGCCGTCGGACAAGCCGAGCTGGACCCGCAGCTTCTCGGAGATCCGGGAGAACAACCGGTCGTTCATCAAGGACCTCCTGGAGCGGGCCGCCGCAGATCCGACCGCCTCAGATGCCGACTGGGCAGCGATGGGCAACCTCTACGGCGCCTGCATGGACACGCCGGCCCGCGACACCGCCGGGCTCTCTGGCATCCAGCACCACCTCGACGCCATCGACGGCATCACCGATGCCACCTCTCTGATGACCGTCATCGGCTCCCTGGAGTCTGAGGGCGTCACCACCCTGGCGTATGTCTGGGTCGATGGCGACTTCCAGGACCCCACCCTCAGCATCCTGCACACCGGTGCTGCGGGTCTCTCCCTGCCCGACCGGGACTACTACCTCAAGGACGACGCCGACTCGGTCACGCTCCAGGAGGCCCACCGGGCACACATCGGCGAGATCCTCGGCATGCTCGGCCTGGACAAGTCCGCTGAGCGTGGGGTCGCGGTCGCCGCACTGGAGCGGGGCTTCGCAGAGGCTCACTGGCCCTCTGAGGAGCTTCGGGATCCGGCGAAGACCTACCACAAGATCGACCGGGAGGGCCTCGTCGCCCTGACCCCGGAGCTGCCCTGGGATGCCTGGCTCAACGCCATGGGTGCCAACGAGGCCACCGACATCAACGTCTCGACCCCCGAGCCGCTCCAGGGCATGGCCGCGCTGATCACGAAGTCCCTGGCGGACAACCCCGAGGTGGTCCGGGACTGGCTGCGCTGGCAGCTCATCTCCAGCACCGCCAGCCACCTGCCCGCTCAGTGGTACGATGCCAGCTTCGCCTTCTACGGCGTGCAGGTCTACGGCCAGAAGGAGTCCGAGCCCCAGTGGAAGCGCTGCGTGGACTACGCTGACGGCTCCGTGGGCGAGATCATCGGCCGGTTCTACGTCGAGGAGCGCTTCCCCGGCGACAGCAAGGCGATCGCTTTGGAGATGATCGGCGGGATCCAGGACGCCTTCGAGGCCGGCCTTCCCGCGCTCTCGTGGATGGACGACGCCACCCGGGCCGCGGCCATCGAGAAGAAGTCGCTGCTGCGCAACAAGATCGGCTACCCCGACGTCTGGCGGGACTACTCTGCGCTCACCGTCACCGGCGAGGCCCACACCGCCAACGCCCTGGCCGCCCGGCGCTTTGAGTCCGACCGGCAGATCATCCAGATCGGCGAGACCGTCGACCTGGAGGAGTGGCTGATGTCGCCGCCCTCGGTCAACGCCTACTACCACCCCATTCGTGCCGAGATGGTCTTCCCCGCCGGCATCCTCCAGCCGCCGTTCTTCAGCCGGGAGCACCCCATGGCGATGAACTTCGGCGGCATCGGCATGGTCATGGGCCACGAGCTGACCCACGGCTTCGACGACTCCGGCCGCAAGTTCAACGGACACGGCCAGATGGTCGAGTGGTGGCCCGAGGAGGTCGCCACCCGGTTCGACGAGCGGGCGCAGTGCGTGGTCGAGCAGTTCGACGCCTTCGAGGTCGCCGAGGGCCTCAACGTCAACGGTCAGCTCACGCTGGGCGAGAACATCGCTGACATCGGCGGTGTGCGGGAGTCGTTCCGGGCCTACCAGGCATGGGTTGCCGAGAATGGTGCGGAGCCGGAGCGGGTCGAGGGGCTCAACAACGAGCAGCTGTTCTTCGTGTCGTTCGCCCAGGGATGGTGCTCGGTTGCAAGCCCCGAGTTCCAGAAGATGATGGTGCTCTCCAACACCCACAGCCCTGCGGAGTTCCGGGTCAACGGCCCGATCCGCAACCTGCCGGAGTTCGCCGAGACCTTCTCCTGTGCCGAGGGCACCCCGATGCATCCTGAGGAGACCTGCGAGGTCTGGTAACGTCGGGAGCTTGAGGGGTCGCTGTGGACATTCCCTGGAAGCAGCGGCCATATTCTCCCCATGTTGTTTCTACTTCTTGCCTGCGCTGAAGCGCCGATCGATTCGGATGTCCCTGCGGACTCTGTCGATCCGGCCGCCGACTGTCTCACCCTGTCTCCGCTGTCGCTGGACTTCGCATCGCTTGCAGTCCTCGATGGGGAGAGCGCGAGCGAAGTCGTCACCCTGACCAACACCTGTGCTGTGGCGGTGTCGCTCTACTCGGTGGCACTGGAGGGAGACACCGACGTCTTCAGCACCGTGCCGGTGTCTGGCGGTGACCTGGGGGCGGGGGTGGCGCTCACCTTCACCATCCAGTACGTCCCCGAGGCCAGCGGGGAGCACGCCGCGCAGCTCGTCGTCGAGAGCGAGCTGGGCACCCTGAGCACCGATCTCACCGGCGAGGGGGTTGCACCAGACATCGCAGTCACTCCGGCCGAGCTGAGCTTCGGGGAGATCGATGCCGGCTGCTCTCCCCAGCAGACGGTCACCATCAAGAACGCTGGCGATGAGACCCTCATCATCAGCGGCCTCGACTTCTCCTCTGAGACCAGCACGTTCAGCCTGAACCTCAATGAAGCAGAGAACGGGCCGCTGCCCTGGAGCCTGGCACTGTCAGACGAGGTGGCGGTCGAGGTTGCATTTACCCCCTCAAATCTGGGCTTCGACTCTGCCTCGCTGGTCATCACCAGCAACGATCCCTCTACCCGGGAGGTCACCGTCCTCAGCGAGGGGCAGGGCGGGACATTCGAGCAGCAGATCGACGTCCTGATCCAGCCGGATGCCGAGGCCGACATCCTGTTCGCCGTCGACAAGTCCTGCTCGATGGATGACAAGTCGGACGAGCTGATCGAGCACTTCGGCGCCTTCACCGATGCGATGGATGCTGGAGAGCTCGACTACCGGGTGGCGCTCATCGTGCAGGACTCCGGCCTGGTCTACGGGGCCGACCCCTACATCGACCAGAGCAACGCCTGGAGAGCCTCGGAGATCACCTACGACATGCGCTCCGGCAGCGAGGGCAGCTACACCGAGAGCGGGTTCACCCTCCTCCTGGCGGCCGTCGCTGCGAACAGCTGGATTCGGGACAGCGCCGAGCTTCACCTCATCGGCTTCTCCGACGAGCCCGAGCAGAGCCGTGACAGCGACTACAGCGATTACAACGACTACATTAGCGAATTCCAGATGTTCAAGGACGACCCGGACGATGTCGTCTTCCACGCCATCGGCGGCGACTACCCCGGCGGCTGCGACAGCGCAGAGCCCTACACCGGCTTCTACGAGGCCACAGTCGCCACCGGCGGCATCTTCGAGTCCATCTGCACCACCGACTGGGACGCCACCCTGGAGTCCGTCGGATCGTACATCCTGCCCGCACCCGCCGCGTCCTTCTCGCTCTCTCAGCCCGCAGTCTCCGAGACCATCGCGGTGCTCGTCGATGCTCAGAGCGTGTCGAGCTGGCAGCACGACACGGACAACGACGCGATCGTCTTCGACGCGGACCACATCCCGGTCGGCGGCGCGGAGGTCACCATCTCCTACATTCGCTCTCACTGCCCCTGACGGGTGCGGTCGCACCGCTCCAGGGCGCATCGTTTAAAGGAGACGGACTCAGGGAGAGGACATGTCTCAGACGCTTCATGGTCACTGCTACTGCGGCGGGGTGACCTTCACCGTGCAGGCATCCGACAGCGCGCCGCCGGTGTTCACCGCCTACTGCCACTGCGACAGCTGCCGACGCGCCCACGCCGCGCCGCTGTACCAGGTCGTCGGAGTGCGTGCCGATCAGCACACCATCACCGCGGGTGCGGACCTCATCCGGGACTTCCAGCGACCGGGAAAGTCGATCGTGCGGTCGTTCTGCACGGTGTGTGGCTCTCGGATCTACAACCGGCTCTCTCACCTGCCGCCAGAGCGCGCGATGATCATCTTCTTCCCCGACCTCCTCGACGAGGCGCAGCGGAAGAACCTGCCCGCTTCGTTTCTGCCCCGGCACAACAACGCGGCGGGGGAGTGTGTGCTGGAGGCGGAGCTGCTCCGCGAGGTGCTCTCTCACTCTGCGACAAGCACCGATCAGTAGGGTACGGCGGAGAGGTCCCAGACGTCGGCATCGGTGCCCACCGGCGGCACGATGTCGAGTCGCCACCTACCCCAATCGCAGCCCGACCGACATGAGGCGGGCCAGTCCGGCGTCGAACAGCAGGATCCGCTCGCTGTGTCCAAAGGAGTCGGTCATCTGGAGCACCCAGCGGCTCAGGGTCGGCTCGAACAGGCAGCGCCAGCCCCCGGTGAGGTCGTCGCCAGAGACCACCACATCGCCGCCGTCGGCCTTGAACCGGATCGCCCGGCCCCGGTAGCGCAGGGTCAGGGTTCCCCAGCGGTGGCTGATGCGCAGGTGCCCGACCGCCTGGCCGAACGCCTCCAGGTCGCCCATCAGCGCGACCCGCCGCTGCTTTGCGGAGGACTCCTGGCGCTGTCGGCTCAGTGCGGCCTGCTGCTCCTCGGCCTCCGACCGCTCGATCTGGGCCTTGAGCTGCTCGGCCAGCGTAAGCCCCGGCTTCTCCGTCACACACCCTCCCGGGCTCCATCCTGCCATGACAACCCTCGACATTCACGCCCCGGTCCAGACCTGTTGCGATATCCTTGGCCGGAGGAGACTCCATGCGACTGTGGGTGCTGCTGTTGTTGATTGCCTGTGGCCGGAGCGCCCGGGAGAGCGAAGCCGTCGCGGAGATCTGCTCCACGGCAGTGTCCTGCACCAGCTACGGCTGGACGGATCAGTCGGAGTGCGAGGGCGGCTGGCTCGACAACGACGACTACGGCACCGAGTGCGCCTACGACACGCCCTACCTGAACTGCGCCGAGGAGTGCCTGGACTACAGCTGCGACTCCTTCGAGGACTGCGAGGCGTACTGCTGGGTGAGCTACTGCCTCTGAGGAGTCTCCGGAGGCGGGAACTCTGACGGCCTCGCGGTGTCGAGAGGAGGATGTTGCTCCTCATCCCGCTGGCTGCCGCGCAGGGCCTCCCGCCGACCATTGAGACGGAGATCCGCGAGATCACATGGCCGGCGGTGGAGATCTATGAGATCTGCTGGCCGGAGGTCTACGAGATCACCCTCATCGACAATGTCAGAGAGCGCGCTTTCCAGATCTACTTTCAGGATTTACTCGGGCTGAAGATGAACTTCAATGAGGAGATCCGCGAGTCGGTCTGGCTGTTCGCGGAGACGGGCTCGGTGCTGGAGGACTCGCCCACGAACGAGTGAACATTTCGGCACCGGTCACGGGAGGTCTGCTCGGCGGACACTTCGGCCCCTGCAGAGCTTGATCTGAAGTTGCCAGCAGCTGGTCGGAGGTGGACTGACTGCCGGTTCGGGGAGAAGTGGAGAGGTGTGGAGACGGGGTTGGCGGTACCGCCTCACCTCAAGGCTTCGCCCATCTCTGCTCTCGATGTTGCCGACCTGCACTGCTCGCCCTTCGGTCTTCTCAGCGTTGTGGCTCTCGATTTCGAAGGGTCCTCCCTCCCCGTGTGAGCTGAGGTTCGCCAGCGTCGGCGCCATTCTTTTTCTGGCCACTTCGCATCACTTCGCGCCCTTCGGGCTGCTCATGACACTCGCTCGAGGGGGGCTGCACGAATACTCGCTCAGCGACTTCGTTCGCCGCTCCCCCTGTGACCCCCCAACCGGACACCAGGAGTGCCCGCCTTGCGGCCGTTCCCCCTGGACTACCCGCCCAGCGGACCCCAGCCGGACACCGGTCGCCCCGCCCTGCAGACCTGCAGCTACCAACCTCGAACCTCGCCATCCCCAAGCAATCGACCTTCCCGTACCAGCTTCCCAGCCGCCGCAATGGCGGGGTGCATCACCTGATCGTCGGGCCAGAAGTCGATCGACTCCCGAATCGTCGCGAGGTGCCCGGCAATCTTCGGCGCCAGCGTCGCGCCGGCCCGCTTCCGCAGATCGAGCCCCTGGGCGGCAAGCATCAGCTCAATGCCAACAATGTCCGCCACACACTCCACCATCCGCAGCGCCCCCCGAGCCGCAATCGGACCCATCGAGACATGGTCCTCATGGTGCTGAACAGTCGGAATCGTGTCCACGCTGGCGGGGTGAGACAGCGTCTTGCACTCGCTGGCGAGGGAGGCGGCGGTGTACTGGGCGAGCATGAAGCCGGAGTTCAGCCCGGTGCCGTCGACCAAGAAGCTCGGCAGGCCCTTGGAGAGCTGACCGTGGGTGAGCCGGAAGGTGCGGCGCTCGGAGAGGGTGGCGAGCTGGGCGATGGCGACCTTGAGGTGGTCCATTGCCATCGCCACGCTGGCACCGTGGAAGTTGCCGGCCTCGACCCACTCCCCGTCG
>JBLHNG010000453.1:0-7223 GCA_047621685.1 Myxococcota bacterium
CGTAGACTTCATCGCGATCTCCGGCGATGTAGATGCCCCACATCCCGCCCTCGCCGTCCCAGGCGCCCCACATGCCGTAGTAGCTGTCGAGGACCGAGGCGATGTACTCCTGGGCGAGGCTGCCCTCTCGGCTCAGCTCGTCGATCCAGTCCGAGACGCCCGGGTCAGTCGCGATCCCCCACCGCCCGTCGGCAATGGCGGCCTCTGCCTCGGCCAGCAGTGCGGTCTGGTAGTCCGGCAGCGCCCCCGGCTCGTATGTGCCGATGCCGGTGTCGTGGACGAGGTGGAAGATCTCCTCGAAGGCGGCGTCCCGATGGTCGAGGTTGTTGGTGAGGTACCACTCATCGCCTTCCACCGGCAGCTCGTCATGGTAGAGCGGCTGGGCGTTGACCCGGGGCTCGCTGCCCTCCTCGTGGGCGCCATCGACCAGCACCAGGACCGCCTCGTTGTCCGCCATGGCGTTGGCGACTGCGGACTTGTCGGCGCCGTAGGTGCTGCCGGGGACGTCGGTGAGGAAGAAGCGCAGGAGGTTGCGAGATCGGAGGATCTGGGCCTCGGAGATCGTGCCCTGGGCGAAGATGCGCACCGGCTGGCCCGACGGCGCGACCACCTCGGTGTAGTGGGTGAAGCCGATGTCGGTGAGGTCGCTGTAGACCTCCGGGGTGTCGATGATCACCCGGCTGTCGTTGGCGCAGCTGTCGTGCGCGGTGTCTGGCAGGTCGGACGGGGGCAGGGCGGAGCCGTCGGGCGTGGGGATCCGGGTCATGCAGGCGAGGGCGAGGATGAGCATCGGGCTCCTTGAGGTCCGTGTCGGTCAGGGTAGCCTCAGATTTCTGCATCGGAGGATGCCGGCACCCGTCATCGCGGTGAACAGTTATCCCGCTTGACTGGTGCTCTTTGTCTGAGAAGGGGGTTTCACCCCCAAGCCCCCCGCTTCGCGCAGGCATCCTCTGAAACAGACTGTCCACGAGAAGGGGATGAGATGACCGGTGCCAGGATGCCACCTGGGCGTTGTCACCTGTCAAAGCATGTGCCAGAACGCCCGCACCGCTCCTGAGTTGGGGGACACCAACGGTCTCGATCGACAGCGCAGTAACGCTACGCCCTTCTTGTCCATGTCGATGGAGGCTGCTCAGGAGCGGTGCAGGGCCTGGTTTCCCGGTAGGCTGAGGCTCAGACCGGGAGACAGTATGATCGGGCTCATGGTGGGACTGGCGCAGGCCGCTACGTTCTCTGTCGACACCACGCTCCCCCCGCAGTGGCGGCTCACAGCAGCGGAGTCCTCCGAGCGCGTCCCGCTGTTTCCCACCCCCGCCCAGGCCGACCTGCCGCGTGGGATGTACGCCTACACCGCAGGCCTGGCCGCCGGTCGGGTCGCCCTCGGGCTCGCGCCGATCCTCGCACCGGAGCAGAGCAGCGCACTCATCGGGTTTCCCACCGCCCACGACAACGCCACCACCCGGCTGATGGCGAGGCTGTTCGGGGTGCGGGACATCGGGCTCGGTGCCATCGCCATGGCCGCCACCCACAACCCCACCATGCTGAGGCGCGCCTACCTGTTCAACGCCGCCACCGACATCGCCGACGCCACCATGATCGCCATCCCGCTGGCCACCGACGCCGGCATCGATCCCGCAGCCTGGCGAAGCCTCGGGTTCGCGCTGGGGGGCTGCTCGATGTGGCTGGCCGGGGCGTGGTGGACGACGCGTTAGTCACGGGACCATGAACCGACGACGCTTCCTCACCTCCCTCGCTGCCAGTGCCGCGGTCGGCTGTGCCGGCGGTGAGGGTGACTGTCCAGAGACCGCCGAGCAGATCGAGGGCCCGTTCTACCTCGACGCCCAGGCCACCCGGATCGACATCACGGAGGGAAAGGCCGGCATCGCGCTGACCCTGCTGTTCACGGTGGTCGACACGGACTGCAACCCGATCCCGGATGCGGAGGTTGATGTCTGGCAGGCCGACGCGGATGGGGTCTACAGCGGGTACGCCGAGATGGACACGGAGGGGGAGACCTTCCTGCGCGGAGTTCAGCTGACCACGGAGGGCGGGGAGTGCCAGATCGAGACGATCTTCCCGGGCTTCTACACTGGCCGCACCAGTCACATCCATGTTCGGGTCTCGGCGGTGGGCTTTGAGGATCTGGTCACCCAGTTGTACTTCTCAAAGGTCGTGATCACCACGGTTGCACCTGAGTATCCGGCGATCAATGAGTATACGACGAACATTGAGGATGCTTTCTACGACGCTGACAATGAGATGGCGATTGAGGGGGATCCTGCGGCAGGGTACGAGGCGGTTTACGTCTTGACGCTGATGGGGTGACGTGTTTGCTGTCTCCGCCTGAAGTTCGGCAAGAGCCGGTCAGGTGGCTGCCTTCCCCCCCCAATTTTGTTGATTGTATTGTTTTGGATCGCCTGATCTGGAGTCTCAGTCCGCCCGGGCGCGCAAGGGGACACCGGAGTGGGCCGTGTCGGAGGGTCGGGGGGCGCCCTCAGCCGGGGGCGCCGCACTTCAAGGCCGCCCATCTCTGCTTTCGATAGTGCCGACCCAGAGCGCCGAGTGGTCGCAAGGACGCCAACCTACATCCGCATGCGAAGCACGTACCGAATGCGAACCTGGCTCTCCTTGTACAGAAGATACTCCGACTGCGAGAAGCTGCTCTTAGAGAACTTCGACTGCTTAATCGGCTTTCCATGCGGAACAACCACATCACGACCATCAATCTTATAGACAATATCCTTGCTCGGATCCGGCTCAACCCGACCCTTCGCAATGATGGAGTCATAGCCACTCGGCGCCCTCTTCAGACTGGAGTTATCCCGGGAAATATGGTGCTCTTTGCCAAGCGCCGCTTCACAGAGGAACATCACGCCATTGCTGCCGCTGCGGCTCGTATACCCAGCCGACTTCGACTGCTCACTCGCAAGGTAAATCCCCTTACCAACCCGACCACCGGAGTGCGGCATGATCCGCAGCCCGCTGGAAAGAATCGCAGCGATGACCGCGATGTTCGTGCCGTGCCAGAGCAGCTTGCGGTTGTCGAGGGTCTTGTGGGCATCAAACCGGGGGCCTGAGCCATTGCGGTCGGCCCGGAAGACGTCGATGATGTTGTGTGAAGTGCCGTAGCGGGTCGCCTTGAGGTACTGATCGATCATCGCGTATTCGTCGGACTTCTTGTCGATTGGATCGAGCCCGCACTTCAGCGTGCCGTAGTTCTTGTCGAGGGGGTTGGCGAGCTGCTGGTGGGCCGTGGACTGCTGGGCCTTCTCGTGGATGGCGAGAGCCAGCTCGATGTCGCTGAGCACGTTGAGCATGTCGAGCTTGATGCGTAGCTTCTCGGCGGTGTCGATGAGCGGCGGCACCTTGCGGCCGAAGGCGTGGGGGATGACGGTGTAGAAGTGCGAGGACAGGTTGACGAGCTGGTTGCGGGTGGGGCCGCCATCCATGGCGTCCTGGATCTCGACGAGGCAGTCATAGCCACGCTGGACCTGCGTCTTGCTGAGGTTGCCCAGCGGCATCTTCTTGGTGTCGATGTCGAACTCGGACATCGCGCCGACGAACATGTTCTTGTTGAAGATGAGCTGCATGAAGCTCTGGAGGGGCTTGGGCAGCGTGGAGGCCTTGAACTTGGTGGGCGTGGCCTTCACCTTGGGACGGGACTTGTCGAGGCCTTCGAGCTTGTGCTTCGTGTCCTCGTCGGCCTCGCCATCCACCTCAATCAGCTCGTACTTACCGGACTTCGGCACGAAGTTCTTGCGCTTGGACCAGTGGTTGCTGGTCTTGGTCTTAAACTTCTTCTCAAACTCCGAGATCGCGGAGGCGAGTGTATACGGCCCCTTCAAGGAACTCTGTCCGCCCTCACCGACCCGACCCCAGTGGTTCCAGACATAGTGCTTCCCGCCATTGACGATGAGCTGGATGATGTAGAACTTGTTGTTGTTGTGGTTGATGTTCGTCTGGTTGAGCGTGGCGTTGTAGTCGCTGTGGACCTTCGCGGTGCTGGACAGCGGACACTTCTTATCGACGGCGATCATGGCTGCGGCCTCCTGAGTGCATCATAAACGCAGCAGCATGGATCTTGATTTGGTCATAAATCGTCCGAATCAAGATCCGTAAAAACTCAGGGACATCTCAGTCCGCCCGGCGCTACGCTTGTACATGGCCGCGCTGATCCACACCCCGCCAGGAACCCCGGTGCTCGACACCCCGGCCCGCTGGCGCAGAGACGCCGCCCTGGCCGGTGCGGTGGGTGCGCTGGGCTGCTGCTCGCTGCTGCTGCTGAAGTGGGATCCGGTCGCCCTGGCTGCGGTGCCGATCGCGGTGGCCTCGGGTGCACTGAGCGGACTGGTGGTGGGTGGGCCGATCCGGCGGGTGATCGATGCGCTGCGTCGGCGGGTCTCGCTGCGGAGCATTGCCTGGGCGGTGCCCATCCTCGGGGCGACCTGGGGTGTGCTGGCGATGATGGGCTTCCTGGTCGGGATCCAGCTCATCGGTGCCCCGGCTCCCGGGCTGGTCGATGTCTTGACCATGAGCACCCTGCTCGGCGGCCCCATCGGTGCGCTGCTGCTCGGGCTGCTGTGGCTTCCCCACGCGGTGACCGCAGTGATGCGCCTGCCCCGCTGGCCGATCCTGGCCGCGACCCTGGCGCTCTCCCCGATCGTGGCGTGGGGCTGGATTCTGGTGTTGTTTCAGTGGGTGGACTGATCTTCAAGCAGGCCTGGCGGGACTTCACCACCACCCCGACCACCGCCGGACCGAGCCCGGGGATCCGCGAGCAGTGGCACCGGGGGCGGCGCTGGTATGCGGTGTGGGTGCTGCGGGTGTCCGAGGCGGCGGTGCATGAGCGCATGGCCGAGGTTGCGGATCGGCTCGGGGATGCGGTGCGGGTCATTCCGGCGGATCAGGCCCACATCACCCTGTTCGTCAGCGGCTTCCCCACCCCCAATCCCCACCTGGACGACGACATCGCAGAGTCGGCTTTGCTGCGTCAGCGCGATGCCCTGGCTGCAGCGGACCTCCGTCTCGACCTCACCATCGGTGGGGCCTGCTCGTTCTCCACCGCGGCGTTTCTCGAAGTCCATGAGGGCGGCGGGCTGACGGCGATCCGCCGGATCCTGGCTGGGCAGGCCGATGAGCTGCGGTTCACCGACTACCACCCCCATGTCACCGTCGGGGTCTACCGCGACACTGCGCCCATCCCGCCCCTCGTCGCCGCGCTCACCCCGCTCCGCGACCTGCCGCCGATCCCCCTGAGCCCGACGGCGGTGGAGCTGGTGGTGTTCGACGCGACGATTGAGGGCAGCGCACTGGTCACCCGGTACGCAGTGCCGATGTCACGCTGAGGCCATCCCTCCCAGCAGCAGCCCGGCCAGCTCGATCCGGGTCAGCTCGGGGAAGCCGGTGACTCCTGGCGTCTCGTTGCTCTCCAGCACCACCCAGCCGTCTCCGGTCTCCAGCGCATCCAGTGCCAGCACCGGGGCGGGTCGATCAGGCGAGCCTTGATGGTGTCCACGTTCGCCCGCCAGCCCTGTCCGCGCCGGCTCCATCGCGAAGACGGCCTCTCCGATCTGCAGACAGCGCACATCCCGGCGATGGGGGAGCCACTGCTCCACAGTCGCGTAGGTCTCACCGACGAAGGCGAGGTCTCGGATCTCACCCCAGTCCGCGGGGTGGCGCGGTGCGGTGGGGAGCCGGTGCTAGATGGGGATCAGGCCAACAATCTTGTCATTCATGCCATCAGTTTATGGCGCCGATCGTCGACCCGCAGCACCCTCAGCCGACCGCGAGGAAGCCGACGTGTCCGTCATTGTCTCATCACGAGACGATGTCATCGGATCCGCCGTGTCTTCGCAGCACTGACCACCCCGCTGGCACCAGCACCACCGTCGCGATGAACACCAGGGCCAGCCCAAGGCTGATCACCTCGCCCGTCGAGCGGATCCCCCGGTTGTCGGCGAAGACCAGGGCAATGAACGCCGCGAGGGTGGTGACGGTGCTGGTGAGGGCGGAATAGCCGCTGGTCCGCAGGGTGATGCCGACATCGCCGGTTGCTTCGAGGCGGTGTAGCAGGTGAATCACCACATCCACCCCGATGCCCAGCAGGATCGGCAGGGCGACGATGTTGGCGATGTTGATGCGGATGTCCGCCACCGCCATGCCACCCCCAGCCCACACGATCCCGCCCAGCAGCCCGACTGCGGCGATGAGGATCAGCCGCGGACGCCGAAGGTCGATGGAGAGCAGCACCAGGACCGCGGCGAGGGCGGCGAGGGCGAACCGGCGGAGGTCCTCGGTGATGAGGTTGTAGAGGATGGCGTGGGTGAGGAACTCGCTGGCCGCGCCGGTGACCACGCCGTCCAGTTCTTGAGACAGGGCGTGGGAGGCCCTCAGATCGCGCATGTTGCCCTGGAGCAGCAGCATCACCCGGGGGCTGCCGACGCCGAGGAGCACCTGGAGCGCCTCGGGGAGATCATCCTCGGAGACTGGGGTGAGGTCGGTGGCATGGAGGTCGGAGAGCGCCTGCCGGACCGGAGCGGGCAGGGTGGCGGCCCGGGGATCCTCATACAGGGCGGCCAGCTCACTCAGCGCGGCGAGGCGGGCGGGCTGGTCGGTGGGCAGGATGGTCTCCACCGACAGCACCCCGCGGACATGGGGCAGCGCGCCCTTGGCGACCAGTGCATTGAGGCGGGCATGCTCGGTCGCGCGGTCCTGCACACTGGCGACGGGCACGACCACTGGGGGGAACGACTGCTCGCGGAGGGTGCGCTGAGCCTCGTCGAGTTCCGACCAGGCGAAGCCCTCGTTGCGCATCGCGCTGGTGTCATACTCCACGGTCAGCTTCGGCCAGAGGCTGCCCGCGAGCACCGTCAGCAGCAGGCCCACCACCAGCAGGGTCCCCAGCCCCCGCCCGCTTCCGGCCCGACCAGTCGGCACAGACACCGGCCCCGGGTCGAGGCGGACGAGCAGGATCGGCAGCAGCAGGAACATGAAGGCGAGGCAGACCAGCACCCCCAGCGCCAGCGCGCCGCCGAGCTGTGAGATGCCCCGAAAGTCCGCCAGCATCAGCGCGGCAAACCCAGCGGCGGAGGTCAGCGCAGCGGTCACACACGGCGGCCCGACCTCTGCCCAGGCGGTGATCACCGCATCATCTGGCTCCACGCCCTCTCCCCGCAGCTCCCGGTAGCGGGCCATGAGGTGGACCCCGAAGTCGATGCCCAGCC